>NZ_AYXN01000023.1:117016-137394 GCF_000511655.1 Psychrobacter sp. TB15 | reverse complement strand
TTTAGTTTGTTCTCAATGTCCTGTATTTCATTATCAGAGACTTGTCTAAAGTCACAACCCTTAGGCAAGTACTCTCTGATAAGGCCATTGGTATTCTCGTTGGTTCCTCGCTGCCATGACGCATAAGCATCGGCAAAGAAGAAAGGGCTAAAGAGCTTTTGTTTCACCTTCTTATGCTGAGCAAACTCTTTACCATTGTCAGAGGTAATGGTCTTAACCTGCAACCTCACTGGCGCTAAGAGTTCTATCATTGCCTCTGATACTTGCTGTGCTGTTTTATGACCCACACGCTTCATCTTCAGCAGCCCCGTTTTACGTTCAACGAGCGTGACAATCGCTTGCTTGTGATGCTGACCGATAACGGTATCCGCTTCCCAATCTCCAATACGTGAGCGTTCTTCAACAATACAAGGGCGCTCATGAATCGAGACTCTGTCATTGATACGGCCTCGAGTCTCAGCGGTTAGACGCTGCCGGTATGGTTTTCCTTTACGTCTGAGACACTGCCACAATGTACCGCCCTGCCTCTTATCACGCCAAATATAGCGATAAATGCTCATATGACTGATACCAGCATGAACGCCAGATATTTGCTCAGGACTCCAGTTCTCTTTAAGCTTGTCTGTCACCCATGCCCAGAGGTCAGTCACAATAGTTGTGGCGTTGTTAGCCCGTCTGTCACAAGCCTTGTTATTAGCATGCTTTGCTCGGTAACCTCGTAGGCTTTTATTACGCCTAAGCTCTCTTGATATGGTACTGGGACTTCTGTTTAACACCCTCGCTATAAAATTAATACTATGTTTTGCCCCTTTAAGGGCATAAATCTGGTATCGTTCACCTAGGCTTAGATGTGTATAGCTCATGGTTGCAATCTCACTTTGGTCGGTGGATAAAAACTTTGATGCTAGCGCATCTAGGTCTTTTTTTCACCTTGCATTTGGTATTGCACTTCATGTGTTAATCTAAGTTAATTTTTCATCCTTACTTCTTCTTGTTTTAATTTTTCTTGTTTTTCTATTTTTATGCCAAGCTTTCCTGAGCTGACTTAACTACTGTATAAAAAAAGCAGGTTTCGTTATACACAAAACCTGCAATGAAATGTATGAGTATGTGATTAATGTAATTCACTAGTAACTGATATTATCGTTATAGATAAATCATTTTCTTAGGTTGTAGGCGTCCATTGAGACTGATAGCGCCTAAGCCAATAAAATGGCCTTGCGCATCTAGCAGTCTGATATCGACAGGAAGCTCATACTCAGGGGTTTGTTCATTATTACGGTCAGCAGGCTCGTCTTCTAATTTTGCCTGAGTCTCATGAGATAAGCTTTGTAGCATATAATCTCTTAAAGGCTTGTCAATTTGCTCAATGACATTTAGGCGTTGACCTAAACGTAGACGTTGACATTGCTTATCATCTAATGACATTGCAGCGGCAATATCGATGCACGCATCTACTGGCAACAGCTGCTCAAAGCGGCTATCTAAAGACAAGGCTTCTAGGCTTGGAATATCAATAGCCTGCTCGCTATCAAACTTACCGACCTGCATACGGCGTAGTGCCGTTAGGTGTCCTAAGGTGCCTAGTGCTTTAACGATATCTTCTGCTAGCACCCGAATATAAGTACCTTTGCTACAAGTCACGACCAGGTCGATCTTATCGGTATCAATTTGAGTCAAAGTTAGCGCAGTTATGACGATATCGCGTGCAGGACGGTCAATCTCTATACCAGCACGGGCGTACTCGTACAACTTTTTGCCGTCTTTTTTGAGCGCTGAATACATCGGCGGTATTTGCTGCTGCGCGCCTATAAACTGCTGAGCCATATTTTGTAGCGTATCTGCATCTAGCTCTGGAATCTGTGCTCGCGCGATAACCTGACCATCAGCATCGCCAGTGTCCGTTTGACTACCAAGCAGTATCGTTGCTTGATAAGACTTATCGGCATCGAGCTGATAATGACTAAATTTTGTTGCCTCTCCAAGACAAATGGGGAGAAGACCGGTTGCCATCGGATCAAGGGTGCCGGTATGACCCGCCTTTTTACTATTGTGTGCAGGCGACTGAAATAAGTACTTCACTTTTGACACCACTTGCTGTGAGGTCATGCCTTGCGGCTTATCGATTAAGATAACGCCAGATACTTTTTGTCTTGGTACTGTGCTTTTATTGGTCATTTTCTTGGCTTTCAACTTCGTCTTCATTTTGCTCAGTTTTGCTTACTGCTTGATTGATCAAATCCATCATGTAGTTACCACGAGCAGTCACTTCATCGTAATGGAAACGCAGACGCGGCGTGGTACGCGTTTTGAGAGTATGACTCAGCTCAGTGCGCAAAAACCCAGCAGCTTTATTGAGCACTTTGACACTCTCTTCATGATTGGTCTTAGTCATCGTATCGTTGAGCTCAGGCTCCATGATAGTGACATAGACGTCCGCGTAGCCAAGATCAGAGCTGACTTTGACGCTAGAGATGGTGACAAAGCCAGTCAAGCGAGGGTCGTTGACTTCATCACGGATAAGCACCGCAAGCTCGCGCTGAATTTGATCTGATAGACGCTGTAAACGTTGATTCATAGTATTGTCCTAGTTTTAACTTTTGTGATTTATTCTATTATACTTTCTACCAACTACTGCTGTTTGGCGTATTTAAATAACTGTCTTTATAACGCTATGACTAATTGCGGTAAAAAAGGCCTAGCAGGATGAACCTGGTAGGCCTAGTAACTGCTTATTAGAGCTTAATTATTAGAGCTTAAGTTTAAACGTTAGCGATAATGCAGACGCTTAAGCCAGTTATAGTTAATAGTTAAGCTTAGATCGTGCGTTCGAACTCTTGAATCTCAAAGACTTCGATCTTATCACCCGCTTCAACATCGTAGCCACGAACCGCTAGACCACATTCCATCCCAGTACGCACTTCATTGACATCCTCTTTGTAGCGACGCAGTGACTGCAGCTGACCGGTGAAGATAACTTGATCATCACGTAGGACGCGAATTGGCTTATTACGATAGATCGTCCCTTCGACAACCATACAACCTGCCGCCGCACCGAACTTACTAGAGCGGAACACTTCGCGCACTTCAGCAACACCTAAGATCTTCTCGCGATGCTCAGGAGCTAATAGGCCACTCATAGCGGCTTTGACATCGTCGATTAGGCCATAGATAACGCTATAATAACGAATATCCATGTTAGCGGTATCCGCTTTACGGCGCGCCGTACTATCAGCACGAACGTTGAAGCCTAGTAATACCGCTTCGCTAGATTCAGCCAGCGTGACATCCGACTCTGAGATAGGGCCAACGCCTGAGCTAATGACTCGGACTTTGACTTCATCAGTCGATAGCTCATTCAAGGCTGCTAATAAAGCTTCAAGCGAGCCACGAACATCGGTCTTAAGCACGATATTTAAGAAAGATACATCGCCTTGTTGCATCTGCTCAAACATACTCTCAAGGCGCATTTTGTTCTGGCGCTCAAGCTGCTGCTCACGCTCACGGTTGCTTCTAAAATCAGCGACTTCGCGAGCCTTTTTCTCATCAGAAACGACTAAGAATTCACTACCCGCCGCTGGCGTATCTGGTAAGCCCAAGATCTCAACTGGTATAGAAGGACCGGCTGATTTGATACGTTGGCCGTTTTCATCAGTGATAGCACGGACTTTACCATAGTACTCTCCGGCTAGCACTAGATCGCCTTGCTTGAGCGTACCTTTCTTGACTAGGACACTGACTACTGGACCACGGCCTTTTTCGAGCTTCGACTCAATAACTACACCTTGAGCGGCACCGTCAGTTGGCGCTTCTAATTCCATAAGCTCGGCTTGTAAGCTAATAAACTCTAGTAGCTCGTCGATGCCTTCACCTGTTTTGGCCGAGATACGCGCCATAGGTGTATCACCACCCCACTCTTCTGAAACCACTTCTTTGGTTGTCAGCTCGTTTAGCACGCGATCTGGATCAGCGCTTGGCTTATCCATTTTGTTGATAGCAACAATCAAAGGCGTACCTGCAGCGCGAGCATGATCAATCGCTTCTGCCGTTTGCGGCATCATACCGTCATCAGCGGCCACGACCAAGACAACGATATCAGTCGCTTGCGCGCCACGTGAGCGCATCGCGCTAAACGCAGCATGGCCTGGTGTATCTAAGAAGGTAATCACACCGCGATCAGTCTCTACGTGGTAGGCACCGATATGCTGAGTAATGCCGCCCGCTTCGCCGGTAGCGACTTTGGTTTCGCGGATCTTATCGAGTAGCGAGGTCTTACCATGGTCAACATGACCCATAATAGTGACGACCGGTGGACGCGTCTGCACGTTACTACTGCGCTCATCGACAGCTTCGTGTAGGTCGTCTTCAACTTTGGTATCGCTAACCGGAACGGGGTTATGACCCATCTCTTCAACGATAAGACTGGCGGTCGCCTGATCGATAGTATCAGATTCGCTTGCCATCTCACCCATTTTCATCAGCAATTTGGTCACTTCACGGGCTTTGACAGCCATGCGCTGAGCAAGGTCCGATACCGTGATTTGCTCGGCGATTTCGACGTCATAGACAATCTTTTCGACCGGTTTTTCAAACTTATGCTGACCTGATTGTGAAGAGCTTAAACCGTTTTTGCGGTTTTTGATTTCACGCTCTTCTTGGTTTTTGCGGCGACGACCGCGAGCACCGGTACTGTTAGCACCGCGTTTGATTTCGCGGCGCTCTTTTTCGAATGACTCCTCTAGTGCGTCACCCACTAAGCCTTTAGCCAATGGCTCGTCCTTACGAACTTCTGCTACTGGCTCACGGTCGGTATATTTACCGGCCATTTTACGCATCTGCTCAAGCGTACGCTTTTGCGCCTCTTCTGCTTGGGCTTGACGAGTTTCGGCTTCGATTTTGCGTAAGCGAGCTTCTTCTTTTTCGCGAGCTTCGCGAGCTTTACGCTCTGCTGCCGTTTCAACTTTTGGCTTAGTAGCCGCGACTTTTTTCTTCTCTTTTGCTTTGATCTCGCTTGCCGCTTTGCCGCCTTTTTTGACCACAACAGAGGCAGCGACATCATCGCTCTTATCTTCTGAATTTTTGCTAGAGCCTAAGCTTGCACGCATCGCAGCTAGAGTCGCTGCTTGACGCTCTTCGGCTTTTTTCTTAGCCGCGTTACGCTCTTCGGCTTCTTTTTCAGCGCGCTGTTTTGCTTCAGCCATTGCTTGTTCGCGCGCCGCTAATTCTTCAGCCATTTTTTCTGGATTAGGCTTGTCGAATACTTTCTTTCTACGCACCTCTACATTGACGCTCTTAGATTTACCTGAAGAGCCAGTCACGCGAGCGGTACTTGTCGTCTTAGATTTGAGACTAATGCGACGCTTTTCTTGTTGGCCATGACTTTGTTTTAAATGTGCCACCAACTTCTCTTGCTCAAGTTCGGTGACTGAGTCATCCTCCCCGCGAGCAGGTAGCCCAGCATCCTGCAACTGCTGCTGTACAGCACTAGCGGTTTTGCCTACCATGTCTGCCAGTTCTTTGACGGTCTTATCTGCCATTGATTATCACCTACTGTCTATTATTTGCTATATATTCAATTCAGTTGTTGGCTACAAATGATTGTGCTTAGGTTGGTTTTGATTTTTATGTCGCAAGCCAGCCTTTAGTTATCGATAGCATACCACCAAAAGACAGCGGTATGCTTCTAATACCTATTCATTGAACCAAGATTCCCGAGCTTTCATGATAAGCTTACCTGCGGTCTCGGAGTCTAAGCCTTCGATATCTTCGATATCAAATACAGCCTGCTCTGCCAAATCATCAACGGTGATGATATCTTTTTGCGCCATTTTATAGGCCCAGCTGACAGTCATCCCTTCTAGATCTTGCAGCTCTTGACTAGGCTCTTTCATGTTTTGTTGTTTGACCAGCTCATCTGCGATGACGACTTCTTTAGCGCGCTCTTGAATCATGTCAATCGCTTCGTCATCTAACCCTTCGATATCATAAAAAGTCTCAACCGGTACATAAGCTACCTCTTCGATACTCGTAAAACCGATATCGACAAGGGCTTGCGCTAGGTCCTGATCAACCTCTAAGCGATCATAGAAAAGATCGATAAAGGCTTTGGTCTCATCTTGTTGACGCTGCTGATACTCTTCTTCTAGCATCATGTTGAGCTTATAGCCGGTTAATTCAGAAGCCAAGCGCACGTTTTGACCTTGTGAGCCAATAGCGCGGGCGAGCTGATCATTCGTGCTAAAAATGATATCAGCGGTCTTAGTATCTTCATCAAGGATAATACTGCTCACATCGGCAGGCTCTAAGGCGCTGATGATAAATTGTGCTGGATCATCTGACCATACAACCACATCAATACGCTCACCATCAAGCTCTTGCTGCACCGCTTGGATACGAGTACCGCGCATACCGATACAAGCGCCGACCGGATCGATACGGTTGTCATTGGTCTTTACAGCTATTTTAGCACGAGTACCAGGCAGACGAGCGACATTACGAATCTCGATAATCTCTTCTGCGATCTCCGGCACTTCTTTTTGCATCAAGGCTGAGAGCATCTCAGGATGAGTACGCGACAATAATAACTGCGCGCCGCGGTTATCACGGTTGACATGATAAAGAATAGCGTTGATACGCGATTTGACGCGTAGCTGCTCACGGGGCAACATCTGATCACGTGATAGATAACCTTCAGCGTTATCACCTAAATCAATAATGTAGCCATCACGAGTTTGTTTTTTGACTTCACCATACATCATCTCGCCAATACGCGGCTCAAAAGCGTCCGCTACTAGCGCCCGCTCCGCTTCACGGATCTTTTGAATGATAACTTGCTTTGCCTGCGTGGCCGCGATACGACCAAATTCAATTGATTCTATCTGCTCTTCTTTTACATCGCCGATAGACCATTCGTCTTGATCAAGATCAGTAATAGCGAGCTGACACGCTGGCATCTCATGGTCTTCATCCGCCACTACTGTCCAATAGCGATAGGTATCATAATCACCAGTATCACGGTCAATGGCGACGCGAACCGCCACTTCAGGCTGCTCGGTATAGACCTTCTTTTTTGTTGAGACTACTAAAGCATCTTCAATAGCTTCAAAGATATCTTCAGGATTTAAGCCCTTTTCATTACTGACGGTTTCTACTACCGTTAAAATTTCACGACTCATGCTATACCTGTCCTATCATCTTATAATTGGCTTAAATGTTGTTATCTGTTTGCTAATCTTAAGCATTAATCATCTTCATAAATTAAGTGAGCTTTGTCAATATTACTTAGTGCAATCTCAAAGCGCTCGCCATCGCTGGTGGTCAGCTGTAAAGAGGTATCGTCCATACTATCGAGCTTACCGGTGGCTTTACGGCGTTTTTTGTCGCCTTGCCCGATCGCAGAGATCAAACGCAAACTTATCGTTTGGCCGATATATTCACGCATCTGCTCATCTGAGAAAAAAGCACGATCAAAACCAGGAGAAGACACTTCTAGTACAAATTCGCCAGCGATAGGATCATGTACTTCTAGTACACCGCTTACTTGATGATTGACCGCTGCGCAATCCTCAATAGTGACGTGTTTGTCCTGTGCTTGTTCTTCAGGCAACGCTTCAATGTAAATGCGCAATAAGGAGCGATTGCCTTGCGGCGTAAATTCAATACCCCATAGCGAGACATCACAAGCCGCTACAGCAGGCTCAATAATCGTAGTTAACTCTGCAACTTTGGTCGAAAGCTTCATAATCTATTTATATTTTCCTGTTCACTTATCGGTAGTTTTAGTCACGACGCACTGATCACCATAGAGGCTGGTTGTCATACTCAATGCCGCTAGTACCTAGTGAATCATATTAGGGATTAAATTGTTATCTTCAAGGACAACATAGTAAAGAATAGAGCAGAAGATAGTATTGCTTACGAGTATCGTAACATAGCAATCAGCAAGGACTGGTAGCAAATGATGACAAGTATTTTGCGCTGTCATTTAGGATTAGAGTATCGAATTAACCCTATTCTTCTTAGCTAAAACGTATAGTAGATACTGACATTATACTGATAGTACTGCACTAATAATGCTGAGCCGCAGATACAAAAAAACCCACAAACATAATGGTGGGCTAATCGACACTGATATCTCAATACAACAGAATATTAGTGTACAAACATCAGTATTAAAAAGTGGTAGCGGGGGCTGGATTTGAACCAACGACCTTCGGGTTATGAGCCCGACGAGCTACCAGACTGCTCCACCCCGCAACAATTTAGAATGCATATTATAGGGAAGGTTTATCACCTTGTCAATCTTTATCTGAAATAAACTTCAAATCAAAGATTGCTATAACGACATTGCTTTAACACAACTAAAGTACAAACTACTTACTTAATTGGTGCGATTGGGGGGACTTGAACCCCCACGGCTTGCGCCACCACCCCCTCAAGATGGCGTGTCTACCAATTCCACCACAATCGCTTATCGCTAACCGTCTACTGGTATAAATAACGGCTATCGTTTACTGCTATAACCTTCTATCTTATTTACTTATTAATAATAAGCGTCATGCTTGAGGTTGGCATCACTAAGATAAAACATCGTAAAAACAGGCAAGCATTGTAAAACTAACCCTTACAAATAGCAAGGCCTGCGTATAAAAATAACTACTGCTGAGGATTCTGCGTCAATGGACGCGGGGTTTGCGGCGCTGAAACTGGCGCATCTAAACGAAACTGATCTTCCGCTTGTTCGCGAGCATGCACGGCTAATACCATACTAGTAATAAAAAATATCACCGTCAGCACCGCTGTCGCACGAGTCAAAAAGTTAGCGGTTCCCGCCGCGCCAAAAACCGTGCCAGAAGAGCCGGCACCGAAAGAAGCTCCAGCATCAGCCCCTTTGCCATGCTGTATCAAGATCAAGCCAATCATGGCAATGGCCACGATAATATGCAAGGCTAATATAAAAGTAAACATGGGGTCCTCTTCTGCCGCATAGTGACGACTGGTAAAAATAGTGACGACTGATAAATTACGAAGGCTATAAAACAAAGACTGTAAATAAGGCGCATTGTACACGATTACAAGGGCGGTGTTAAACCCACTTTCATCGACTGACAAGGCGTTTTGATACCAGTCAATCTGCGCCTGCCAATATATCGTCGTTCTCAAGCGCTATTTTTGCTATGCTCTTAACTTTTAGCCTTTAGCATTCAGCCTTTGGCGCGACTAAAAGCGTCGGCTATCGCTAAAAAGCTATCGGCTTTTAGTGAAGCGCCGCCTACTAACGCGCCGTCTATCATAGCGCTTGCAGCAAAGCTATCCGCATTATCAGCATTGACGCTACCGCCGTATAATACAGTGACCTCTGGTGACTTTGGCGCAAAACTGGCGATTTGTTGTTTGATATGCTGATGAGTTGCGCTGACCTCGCTCACCGTAGGTACTTTACCAGTGCCAATGGCCCAAACCGGCTCATAAGCGATAATCAAACGCTCAGCTAATGCTTGAGTCTGTACAGAGTCTGTTTGTAGCAAACTTTCGACAACTGCTAGCTGCTCATCAAGTACACTAATGGTTTGCTTGGCATCATACTCCTCTTGAGTCTCACCGATACATAGCACCACCCCAAGGCCTTGAGCAAAAGCGCATTTTAGTTTGGCTAGTAAGCTATCATTAGACTCGTGATGATATTGCCGACGCTCCGAATGACCCAAAAGCGTCCAACTCGCTCCAGCATCTGCGACTTGCTGCGCTGAGCAATCTCCCGTATAGGCGCCGACTGTAGCGCTATGCGCACTGATGTTCTGCGCGCTCACTTGGATAGATGCGTTTTGCAGGCGCGCGCTGACAGCAGCAAGATGCACACAGCTTGGCGCCACCATAAGATGACAATACGGGTTGTCGGCACCTCTGTCCTCAGACGCTACCAACAAATTATCTAGTAATGTATTGACGTCTTTGCTCGTTGCCGGATTTTGTTTCCAATTGCCAATTACCCAAGCCTGCATAACTCATCTACCTTGTGTCATCTGTCATTGCCAATATGGCTAGTCTGCGCGCCAGTATAACAAATATTTGGCGAGTGCTATAGTAGTCGCTTACGATGTATAAAGCGCTAGCACTAGCTATCGTATCCCTCTTTTTTGATTACCTCATGAGTATAAGAGGTTGTCCCTATAAAAGGTTCAGATATGCTTATATCAGTATGAAATAAACTCTATATTCTCTAGCGTCTGAAACAGTTCTGTTTTTTACGGTATTTTTGCCTATAATTAGGACGAGGTAATCGTTGACCCTAAATTCAAAACTTTATTCAAAACTTTTTGTATGGCTTATAAAAATGGCTAATAAGTTTCGAAAGTTCGTGCTATTAGCTGAATCAGTTTTATTAGATACGTTAAAGCTATAAAATGAATCCATGGCGTCAAATATTTAATACCCAAAATAATTTATATTGGTTGTCACTTTTGGCAGCTGCCGCATCAAGGAGGGTTTATGTCTACCGCTGTCAGCAATTTTGGTAGTCTGGCGCAACAACTAATCAGTGCAGGTGTGGTTAGCGAAACGAACATGCAAACCGCGCAAACCGAGGCGCAGCAGCAGCAAATAGGGCTTGTGCCTTATTTAGTAGAGAATAAAATGGCTGATGCTTACGAGTTGGCTAATCTGTTGTCAAAGTCGTTTGGTGACCCTTTATTTGATCTTAATGCCCTAGAAGCAGACATCGTGCCAAAAGATTTGGTCGATGAGAATATCCTGCGTAAGTTTAACGCCCTACCTATCTTCAAACGCGGACAGCAGCTGTTTGTCGCGCTAAGCGACCCCACACGTATCGACGCTATTGACGCTATAGCGTTTAACTCTCGCCTGTCAGTCGCCACCGTGATCGTAGAAGAGGACAAACTCAAACAGCGCATTGAGACCATATATGCTGACACGATGCAGAGCTTTAGTGGCTTTGCAGATAGCGATCTTAATGTCGATTTTGAAGAGAGTAACGAGGATGAGGATGGCGAGACTCAGCTCAATACTAGCGTCGATGAAGCGCCAGTCGTCAAATTCATCAATAAAATGCTAGTCGATGCCATCCGTATGGGCGCCTCCGACTTGCATTTTGAGCCTTATGAAAAAAGCTATAGAGTGCGCTTTCGGGTCGATGGAGTGATGCAAAAAATGGCCAATCCGCCTGTGCAACTTGCCAGCAAGATTGCGGCGCGTCTAAAGGTCATGTCACAAATGGACATCTCTGAGCGCCGTGTGCCACAAGATGGCCGTATCAAGCTAAAGATCTCTAAAAGCCGAGCCATTGATTTTCGGGTAAGCTCCTTACCAACGCTGTTTGGTGAAAAGCTTGTTTTACGTATTTTGGATCCTTCATCAGCGATGATGGGTATTGAGGCGCTAGGTTATGAGCCAGATCAAAAGGAGATGTTCTTAGAAGCGCTTAATAAGCCGCAGGGCATGATACTGATCACCGGTCCGACAGGGTCAGGTAAAACGGTATCGCTGTATACCGGTATCAATATCCTAAATACCGGCGAGACCAACATCTCGACCGCTGAAGATCCAGTCGAGATCAACCTTGAAGGTATCAATCAGGTCAACGTCAATCAAAAGGTCGGCCTCACTTTTGCCACTGCGTTAAAGTCATTCTTGCGTCAAGATCCAGACATCGTTATGGTTGGTGAAATTCGAGACTTAGAGACCGCTGAGATTGCTATCAAAGCAGCGCAAACCGGTCACTTGGTACTCTCCACCTTACATACCAACTCCGCCCCTGAGACCTTAACGCGCCTAAAAAATATGGGTGTAGCTTCTTTTAATATTGCCACTTCAGTCAACTTAGTCATAGCCCAGCGACTCGCGCGGCGCTTATGTGGAAGCTGCAAAAAGCCTATCGATGTTCCACGTCAAAGCCTGCTGGAGATTGGCTTTACCAATAATGATTTGGACAACCCCAATCATATTATTTATGAGCCGGTCGGCTGTAATGAATGCCGTGAAGGCTATAAAGGTCGCGTCGGTATCTATGAGGTTATGAAAGTGAATCCGGAGATCTCACGCATCATTATGGAGGATGGCAACGCTATCGATATTAAGGATGCCGCGCTTAGAACCGGCTTTCGTGACTTGCGGCGTTCCGGTATTATGAAAGTGCTACAGGGCACAACCACTATTCAAGAAATGCTGCGTGTTACTTCTGAATAAAAACGTAGTAGTGAGTAAAAAAGTGGCGAGTCAAAGACTGAGCGCATTTTGTAGGCCGATAGCGAAATAAAATGAGCACTCACTACAAGGGTCATTTTATTATAAAATAGGCTTTGGTCTTGCTCACTTATGTCCTGCTAAGTTCTTGTCTTGTTAGACGATAGCGATAGCTTACAAAGACTGATAGCGGTAAACTGACTCATTGCAAGACTTGCTGGTTTTAAGGCTCAATAGCGACCACACCTGAGTCGCTATTTAAGCACAAAGAACGTCGATGGCTAACTTATATGGCTTATTACATAGCTTAGACTGTTAGACTGCCCCAGTCAGATAGATTTTTAGGAGAGACACATGGCTAAAGCGAAAACGGATATGCTGCTAGATTTCGTCTATGACGGGGTCAATCGCCGTGGACAAAAGGTCAAAGGTGAGACGACCAGTCGAAGCTTAGAGCTGGCCAAAGCAACTTTGCGTAAGCAAGGTATCGTAGTCAAAGGCATCAAGAAAAAGCCAAAAGCTTTATTTACTTTCAAAAAATCCATCAAACCTATCGATATCGCTATCTTTTCGCGGCAGCTAGCAACCATGATTAAAGCGGGTATTCCTTTAACACAGTCGTTTGAGATTGTCGCGGACTCGCTAGATAACCCAAGTATGAAAGACTTGGTGTTATCAATTAAAGCCGATATCGAAGCCGGTGGCACCTTTGCCGCTGCCCTACGTAAACATCCCCGCTACTTCGATGACCTGTTTTGCTCGCTCGTAGAATCTGGTGAGCAATCAGGGGCGCTTGAGACGATGCTTGAGCGCGTCGCCACCTATAAAGAAAAAAGCGAAATACTTAAATCAAAAATCAAAAAAGCCATGAAATATCCGATCGCGGTTATTGTGGTCGCGGTCATTGTGACGATGATTTTGCTGATCAAAGTGGTGCCGGTCTTCTCAGATTTGTTTAGCTCTTTTGGCGCAGAACTTCCTGCCTTCACCCAAATGGTCGTTGGCATGTCTGAATGGATGCAGTCTTGGTGGTTTGTACTAATTGTCATCATTGGTGCCGCTATTATTGGATTTTCTGAAGCGAAAAAAAGATCAAAAAAATTCCGCGATTCCTTAGATCGTTTGACGCTAAGACTGCCTATCTTTGGCAACATCGCTTATCAAGCGATTATTGCTCGCTTCTCTCGTACCTTATCGACGACTTTCGCCGCCGGTGTACCGCTAATCGATGCTCTAGACTCAACCGCTGGCGCGACGAATAACGTGGTGTACTACAATGCTACTCAGCAAATCAAAAACGACGTGGCAACCGGTCAGCAGCTGCAGTTTTCGATGCGCTCAACCAACTTATTTCCTAGTATGGCGATTCAGATGGTCGGTATTGGTGAGGAGTCAGGAAGTTTGGAGGAGATGCTCGATAAAGTAGCTAGCCACTATGAAAGTGAAGTTGATAATGCAGTCGATGGTCTTACCAGTCTGATGGAGCCACTGATTATGGCGGTGCTTGGCGTACTAGTAGGTGGCCTTGTCATTGCTATGTATCTACCGATTTTCCAGATGGGTTCTGTGGTAGGTTAAAACCGTCACCCAAAGCAACCCTTTAAAGGCCAGTGTTGATGCAATTGCTAGAATTATTACAAAATAATATGAGCGCGGCGCTCATAGTGTTTGGGTTATTAGGCCTGTGTGTAGGCAGTTTTTTGAATGTTGTGATTCATCGTATGCCGCTGATGATGTTTTATTCTTGGCGACAAGAATGTAGTGAATTTATGTCGCAGCAGCCGGATATCACGCCTGAGCAGTCGGCGGTTTTGGCGCAAGCAGTGGCAAACGATACGCCTATTACTCTCAGTCGTCCAGCGTCGCGTTGTCCGCACTGCGCTCATAAGATTAAGTGGTATGAGAACATACCGCTAGTCAGCTGGTTGGCGCTGCGCGGCCGCTGCTCTGAGTGTCAAGCGAGTATTGGCGTGCGCTACCCTGTTGTGGAGCTAGTAACTGCCCTGCTCTCTGCACTCGTTATTTATCATTTTGGCGTGTCGGCTACTGGCCTATCCGCACTGATACTGGTCTGGACGCTAATTGCGCTAACGGGGATAGACTTCGATACCCAGTTGCTGCCTGATAGGCTGACTTTCCCCTTAGCAGGACTGGGACTTGCGGTGAACTCGCAAGGCTGGTTTGTGAGTCCTACGCAATCGATTTGGGGCTTATTACTTGGGTTTTTATCATTATGGATAGTGGTGAAAGTCTTTTATCTCATCACCAAAAAGCATGGCATGGGTCAAGGCGACTTTAAGCTGCTAGCAGTACTTGGCGCTTGGCTTGGGCCCATGATGCTGCCTTTAATTATTCTCTTATCTTCTTTATTGGGTTCCATCGTTGGTATTATCTTGATGAAAAAGCAAGGTGAAAGTAAGCCTTTCGCTTTTGGACCTTATATTGCTGTTGCCGGCATTATCGCTTTATTATATGGAGCGGACATCATTAACTGGTATTTGGGCATGTACGCCTGATGGCGTGCGCTAGGCTTACAAGACAGTAAAGCAATGTCTACATCCTTACTCGTTATAACCGTTAAGATTATAATCTCATCATGCTCTTGCTTGGATATTATCTTCAATGATATTCGCGCTTTTTTATTCTATTGGCTAAATTAAGTTACTTTTATGACTATCAATGACCGCTCCTTCTCGCAACCCGCTCACGGCTCTGCTGCTCGCCCGCAGACTATAAATAAGTATAAAAATAATAAACTAGTCATCGGTTTGACCGGTGGTATAGGCAGTGGGAAATCCGCGACTAGCGATTGGTTTGCAGCGAAAGGGATAGATATCATCGACGCAGATGTCATCGCGCATGAGGTAGTCGCTAAAGGTAGCGCTACTCTACGTAAGATTCAAAAAAAATTCGGCGATTGGGTTATTAATGGAAAAGGAGAGATGGATCGCGCAGCCGTGCGAACGCATGTCTTTACTCACCCTGAAGCGCTCATTGAGCTTGAATCGATTACCCATCCGGCGATAAGAGAGGCGGCAAAAGAGCAGCTGGCCGCTAGTACTTCTGAGTATATCATCCTATCAGCGCCGCTACTGATAGAAGCCGCTGAAGCGGGTCTGGCTAATCTATGTCAGCGCATTTTAGTCGTTGATGCAAGCGAGGGCACGCAACTTGAACGCGCAAGCTTAAGAGACGCGCAAAGTGTGCCGAAGATTAAGGCCATTATGGCCAATCAGCTCAGCCGTGAAGCGCGCAATAGTCATGCTGATGATGTCGTCGTTAATGATGGTGATATCGCTGCGCTACATTTGCAGCTTGAGCCTCTACATCAGACCTATCTTGCCCTAGCCCAGCAGCTTAAGTAGTGCGCTGCCGGTTGATCTCGTATAACGCCATACCAGTCGCTACGCTGACATTCAGGCTTTGCAAATTACCATGCGCGTTGCCTGACATCGGGATATAGACCAGCTCATCACAGCTCTCTAGCGTCAGCCTGCGCATACCTTCCCCTTCAGAGCCCATAATCAGTGCCGTCTTACCGGTCATATCCGCTTCATGTATCGGTTTTGCGGTCTCATCTAGAGCTGTGCCAAAGACGAAAACACCAGCACTTTTAATCTGAGCAAGCATACGCGCCAAATTGGTCACGCTGATAATCGGCATCATCTCAGCGGCGCCAACAGAGACCTTAGCTACCGTTGGGGTTAGGCTTGCGGCATGATGCTTAGGACAAACCACCGCATCCACACCCATCGCTACTGCAGTACGCAAACAAGCGCCAAAGTTATGAGCGTCGGTGATCTGATCGAGCACTAGTAATAAGCAGCTTTCCTGCGCTATTACAGTATCTAACACCGCTTCATCAGCAAAAGCCAACGGTCTTGCATGCAAGACGACACCTTGATGCTGCGGGCTACCACACAACTGCGTGAGCTTATCTTTTTGTGTGGGCTGAATGCTGACGCCATTATCTTGCGCGCTTGCCATAATAGCGGCAACATGGCTATCGCTTTCGCGGCCTTGCTGCACGAATAGACTTAAGGCATCTAGCGGACGATGCTCTAAGAGGGCATCGATAGCATGAATACCATAAAAGTAGTTGGGCTTTGCCATAATTGAACCTATTGAATAATATCACTAGGGCGTGTTGAACATTCACAAATGCGCACTGCTGATCGCTAAAATAGTTCTAGTCTAAGTGAAAATTGCAGATAATGCTTATTGCATTGGCTAGATTTTCACAACGACTAGGGCGATTTTAGCATCAGCCCTTACTACAACAATAGGGACAGGACTCTTTTTTGCCGCTTTATTGATAAAAATAGACGCTTAGAACAACTAAACTTACCATTTTTATCTGCAAATCGCCTAAAAAATAGTCTCTGTCAGTGCCAAGGTCGAATGTTCAACACGCCCTAACAAATGAGTCTGGCTCTCAAGCGCTTAGTAACGCTTTGTTTGCCAATAGCCAAAATAAAAAAAGACAGATAAAACCTTGCTGATTTTATATGCCTTTTCTTATGCACGGGTTTTTATGTACTGATTTTTTCTACTAAAAGTAAGTCATTGAACTAATTTATTAGACTAAGTCACTGTGAAGGTAAGTCACTGAACCAAGTTAATTGAGCCTTGTTCTAAACCCTGCCACTTTTTCAATGACTTCACGCTTATGAGAACCCCTACCCTTCTAAATGACAGACGTACTGTACAATCTCTTCGGTACGCAAATTAAAGCTGCTATTGCCTTCTACTACAAAAGACTGGCCAGCACGGTAGTAGCTAAAGTCTTCGTCACCATTGATTTTGACTTCGCATTCACCGCTGATGATTTCGATACGCTCAGAGGTATTAGTGCTGAAGTGGTACTGTTCAACGCTACTGTCGCAGGGAAGGATAACCCCTAAGGTCTTATGTTGACCACTCTCAAACATGATAGTGTGACTAGAACACCGTCCATCATAGGATATGGTGGCCTGAGCATTGACGGTTACATTGGTAAACTTTGCCGCTGACATAGGGGCTTCCTTATCAAATAATTATTGCTAAACTAAAAAATAAGTGCTTCATCAAAATATTAATAGACTGACGATGACTAGGGCGTGTTGAACATTCACAAATGCGCACTGCTGATAGCTAAAATAGTTCTAGTCTAAGTGAAAATTGCAGGTAATGCTTATTGCATTGGCTAGATTTTCGCAACGACTAGGGCGATTTTAGCATCAGCCCTCACTACAACAATAGGGACAGGACTATTTTTTGCCGCTTTATTGATAAAAATAGACGCTTAGAATGACTAAACTTACCATTTTTATCTGCAAATCGCCTAAAAAATAGTCTCTGTCAGTGCCATGGTCGAATGTTCAACACGCCCTAGTGCCTGCTTTACCAAATCGCAAAGGCCATGAACACAGCCTAGCAACAGGACAACACTGCTAGACGACCACTCTAAATGGCAATGATAAACGACGATGCACTTTAGTGCTCAGTGTTACCATTTTTATAGTTTGATAGTTGTGATTCGGTATGACTATTAATAAACTATTAATAAAGTGTACGTTTGTATTTTGATGAGATAATGCTACCACATTATTTCTATAAAGTTTGTTAAAGCGGCAATGAAATCTCGTTAATTTATTCAAACCCTTGCTCTTTGTAGAGTCTAAGCTTGCGACTGTACAGGCCTACTTTAATATCATTTTTAAGAATAAAAAAGTCGCTAGTCAGCGCTAGAGTATTGTAAAATAAGCAAAAATTATTATAGTCGCTAAAGGCCCAAGACGGTATCCTGACAATAGGCAAACGCCTTCATAAAATTGTATCTATTTGCTGATATCGGCTTATATTCCCCTATAATAATGCTCTTTGTCATCGAACTAACGACTGCGTTAGTATGCTAACGAAGAGGTATTATTCGCGAGCTACGCTCTTTATTATTGTCTGCCATGAGAGGCTTTGATGCTATTATCATTAACCTTGTACCAGTTTGCGCTAATCGCTGAGCATGAGCTAAGCGTTGCCGAAGGCTTCAATGTTATCACTGGTGAAACGGGTGCGGGTAAATCTCTACTGCTCGACGCGCTATCTTTGTGTATAGGCGAGCGAGCGGATAGCTCGATGGTGCGCCATGGCGCGCCGCACGCGGATATCTATGCGCAGTTCGATGTGACTCATAATAGCCTCGTTAGCGATTGGTTTGCGGCAGGCGGGCGCGAATTGGCTGAGCCTGAAGTACTCATTCGCCGCCAGCTGAGTAACAATGGCCGCTCAAAAGCTTGGCTCAATGGCGCGCCTGTAAGCTTAGCGGAGCTCAAAAGCTTAGGCGTATTATTAGTAAATATCCATAGCCAGCACGCCCAGCAAGCGCTATTAAAACCTCAGTTTGTGGTGCAGTGGTTAGATGCAATGGCACAAACCACCTCACTGGCTGAACAGACTGCTACTAGCTATCAGTATTATCAGCAGCTCAAACGCCGCGCTGATGAGATTTCTAGCCGCGCCGCCCAGCGTCAAGATCGCATTCAGTTGCTGCAAAGCCAACTAGCTGATATCGCGCCCCTACTCGCCGTTGATTATAGTGAAATCGAAGCCGAGCACGAAGAGCTGTCAAACATCGAAGCGCTGATGTCAGAGGCCAGTCACGGTCTACATCTGCTCGATAACGATAGCGATGAGCCTGATGTCATGACCTTGCTCGGTCAAGCGATTAAGCTGTGTGACAATCAGCTCGGTGTCAGTCAGACTTTTGAGCAAGCCTCCGAGCAGCTGCATCTAGCGCAGCAGCAAATCACGGAAGTCACCGCGATGCTGACGGACTACGCTGAGCAGCAACTGCCCGATCCTGAGCGCCTGCAGACTTTAGATAATCTAATCAGCCTCGGTCATCGCTTGTCTCGTAAACATAGCTTGCCTGCCAGTGACTTAATCAATGAAGCTCATGAGTGGCAACAGCAACTAGAGCAGCTAGAAAACGAGCCGACAAGCGATGCGTTAGCCGCGCAAATTTCAGAGGCTTGGCGAGAGTACCTCACTAATGCTAAAGCCCTACATAAAGCACGGACCCAAGCTGCGCCTACTATCTGCGCGCAGCTAGTGACGCAGCTGCAGCCTTTAGCACTGCCTAATGCCCGCTGCGAGTTTATGTTTACTAAAAAACCAACTGAATCCGCTTACAATGCGCAAGGCTGCTACGATATCGAGCTCCTGTTTAGCGCTAACGTCGGTATGCCGATGCAGCCCTTACATAAGATTGCCTCAGGTGGTGAGCTGTCGCGAATGGCGCTGGTGATGCAAGTGCTGCAAGCGACCAGTAGCGATAATAATGCCGCCAAACCTATGCTGGTCTTTGATGAAGTCGATGTCGGTATCAGCGGCGGTACCGCGCAAGTGGTCGGTGAGTTACTACGTAGCCTCGGGCAGACTCAGCAGCTACTCGCCATTACCCACCAAGCGCAAGTGGCGGCGCAAGCGCATCAGCATATCTTAGTACAAAAGCATCATCACGAGCAGACCCAAAGCGAGCTTGTCATCTTGACCGGTAGCGCGCAAGTCGATGAGCTGGCGAGAATGTCAGGTGGGGTCACGATCACTGAGGTCACCCGCGATCACGCGCGCAGCTTACTAACTGACGTCAAATAGCGGCTTTGAGACCGCTAGCGTTTGCCTAAAAACCCTTATTGATTTTCGCGTTAACATCGCCATATAGTAGTGTCTACCCTTTTATGTTGTCCTTGTATTTATGTCTACTACCAATTTGACTCATCACTTTTTGATTGCGGCCCCTGAGCTGCCAGACCCAAGGTTTGAGCAGGCGCTGATCTATATCTGTCGCCATGATAAGCACGGGGCGCTCGGATTGATGGTCAATCGTCCCCTAGAAAAAGCCAACGTAGGCAAGCTTCTAGAGGACTTACACATCGAAGTTACCGACCCACAAGTGATGGAAGATTTAGCGCTTGAGGGCGGCCCTATGTACCCTGAGGTTGGCTTTGTGCTGCATACCGGCCAGCCGCAGTGGGCGTCCTCTTTTGCCATATCAGAGAATGTCTGTATTACCACCAGCCAAGATGTACTCAAGCGTATCGCTGTCGGTCAAGGCGTCGGCCATTATCAGCTGTGTTTGGGTCACGCCAGCTGGGGCAAAAAACAATTGGAAGATGAGCTCAATAATGGCGACTGGCTCG
>NZ_AYXN01000023.1:30157-117010 GCF_000511655.1 Psychrobacter sp. TB15 | reverse complement strand
CCCCGCCGATCTTAATATTTTGTTTGATGCGCCTTTTGATGCGCGTTGGCAGCTGGCGGCTGATAAGCTTGGGGTAAACTTTGATTATCTAAGTAGTGATATCGGTCATGCGTGATCAGTTAAAAACGCTCTTATTAGGGTAGATAGTATGACAATTAATGAACATAAACCTCTGGCTGTAGAGGCTGCAAACGCTGACAGCAGCAACTCGCTGGCAGCCTTAGACGTGCAACCAAAAGAGCATCTTATTTTAAGCTTAGATTACGGCGTAAAAAAGATGGGCATGGCACTGGGTAATAGTATCACCCAAACCGCGCGCGCCTTTGATATCTTGGCCATGAATAACGGTCAGCCGGACTGGGATAATTTGATAGGCATCATTAAGACTTGGGGTGTCACTCAAGTCATCGTCGGTCTACCGCTGAATATGGATGGCAGTCGCTCGATGCTCTCTCGCCGCGCGCATAAGTTCGCTCGCCGCTTGGCACATAGACTGATGGAGCAGCACATGTCGGTCGTGGTGAGTCTGTGCGATGAGCGCTTAACGTCAGTAGAAGCACGCGCTATAGCGTGGGATAATGGCTGGATCGACCACGAGCGCGACGCTATCGATGACATCTCAGCTTGTATTTTGCTCTCGACTTATTTTGCCGATCCTAGCAGCGCAATAGCTATCGATAGTATCAAGCCCGATTAATACACGCCTTTTTACCTTAATAGATAAGCAATTGATCTTATGAGCATTGAGCCCAAGCAAGCCAACACTTATGGCATACCGCCGCTAGCTATCGCCCGTATCAAAGGCGCACAGCAAGCCAATAAAATCGCCATTTATATGATTTACGCGGCGCTGGTCGCTTTTGTGGTCTTTGGCACTATTGCTAGTATTAAAGTCTTTCATGACAATCAGTTGCTGTATCGCTTGTTTTACAATTTACCGTTTATATTGATAGCTTTGACCATTCCTATCACTTTGTATGATGCGTTTATTATCTACCGCTATCGCCTCAGTCAATCGTCAATGGTAATTATGACTATTGGGGTTTCGACGGTTATATTACTCGGTGGTTTATTATTCGCCGATACCGCTTGGTTAGGATTGGCTTCTTGGCTTGGAGTGGCGTTTTTATTCAAAGTCAGCTTTAAGCGCTTCTTTGACTTTTTACAAGCTGAAGAAGAAACCGAAACGCTTGAACAAAGCTAATTTTGACTTCAAAAATGTCGCAATACTTTTTATAAATTAGATAGCTTAAATTATCTTTAACCTTTTTATGACTAAAAAACCACTATGACGACTCCTATTACGCCTACGCCAATCAATCATCATCTCGACACTCAAGGGCTGATATGCCCTGAGCCGGTCATGATGCTGCACCGCACCATACGCAAAGCCGATAGCGGTGATGTCATCGAAATACTCGCAACCGACCCGGCAACAACGCGCGATATTCCTAACTTTTGTCGGCACTTGGGTCATGAGTTTTTGAGTCAAGAAACCTTAGCCGAAGACATAAACTTAGAAGTGGATCCTGATGAAATTACTATCGATAGCGATAAGGATGCGCCAACCAGCGCCACTCTATATCGCTACTTGGTCAAGAAAAAAAGCGCTTAGTTAAGATAAGCGGGAGTCATAAGCACTATTAAAAGCCCCATCATAAGTATTATCAAACGCGCAAAACTGAGGTCGTTTAACTAAAGCCGCCTAAAAACATCATTCATTAGTAAAAGGTACATCATGTGTTACTAACCGAAAAAAAATATGTAGAGTGGCACGAGAACGACACCTCACACCTGGCTCGTTGGCTGTCGGCTAGCGATCATCCTACACCTAGGCGAATAGTCATCGTCGATGACAGAACCACTGCCGATGAGGCTTATCGATTAGCCTGCGCTGGTACGTCTATGCTCTATCGCGGCGACTTTCATAATGCGCGGCAACTATTGCAGGCCATCACTCGGCGCATTGAGCGTACTGAAAATAATTCTGCCAAACGCAAGTCAAGAAAAGCTGCTAATAAAGCCAAAAACTCAACTGAATCAGACTCCCAAACCCTACCAAATCTCTTTCACCAGCAGCGTCAAATGACCGCCCAGCGCTCGCGTATCTTAAGTCGCTTACTATTAGAGCTAAATGCTGATTATGTCAGCTCGTTACGCCGTGCGCCTGATATGAGCCATGCTTGCTTAGCCGCTTTTGGCCCATTGGATAAAGAGAATCAGTCATGTGTGCTGTCATTTCGCGACTTGCAAGGCGCATTAGGAGCAGCTGGCTGGCGCGAAAAAGGCGTAGTGATCAAAGCGCTCGGCTTATCCATTTACCCGCACTACGGGGTCTTTGCGCCAACTCGTCATGAGTACGTGCCGCTATTGCTCGATGCGCCTTTGCCCAAAGCTTTCGATGTCGCTTATGATATAGGTACCGGCACAGGCTTGCTGGCTATTATCTTAGCAAAGCGCGGTATCAAACAGATCATAGCGACGGATGTAAACCCACGCGCGCTAACCTGTGCTCAAGATAACTTCGAGCGCCAAGGGCTAGCTCATATACAGTTGCAGCAAGCTGATCTATTCCCAACCGACGCGCCACTCGCCAATCTAATTGTCTGCAATCCGCCTTGGCTACCAGCTAAACCGACCTCACCACTAGAGTATTCGGTCTACGATGCTAACAGCGCAATGTTAAAAGGGTTTTTGCAGGGCGCAAAATCGCACTTAGCTCAGCATGGCGAGATTTGGCTCATTCTGTCTGATTTAGCGGAGCACTTACAGCTACGTAGTCGTGATGAATTATTGGGGTGGATTGCAGATGCTGGCTTAGCAGTGAAATATCGTCTCGATACTCAGCCCAAGCACGGTCGTAGTCAGGATAAGTCTGACCCTTTATACACAGCGCGTAGTAGTGAAATTACTTCGCTATGGTGTTTGCAAAGTGTTTAGTATTTTATTATCGAGTACCCTTCTATGAGCCGTGATCGCGCTGTACAACAACGTCAGCCCAAAGCCCTTGCCGTCGATGACGAGCCAGCTTACCTGACGGAGTTTCGTCAAGCGATGCTCGCACGCGGCTTAGCGACTCGTACGCGTAACGCTTATGTCCGCGACTTGCGAAGCTGTGAGCTGACGCATCACAAAGCACTGACCCAGTGGCAAAGCGATGAGGTGCTGCACTGCTTATCACAGCTCGCAGCCGAGGGTAAAACGCCGCGCACGCAAGCGCGAATGCTCTCAAGTCTGCGCCAATTCTACTTGTGGATGATCGCCAGTAACCTACGCGAAGACAACCCTTGCGAGCGAATCAAAAGTCCTAAGCTGGGACGACCGCTGCCTAAAGATTTAGCGGAAGCGGACGTCGATAACCTGCTTGCCGCGCCTGATACTAGCACCGCACTCGGTCTACGCGACAAAGCCATGCTAGAGGTGCTCTATGCGTGTGGTCTACGCGTTAGTGAACTGATTAATCTCGCGCTTGAACAAGTCAATCTCAACGCCGGCTGGCTACAAATCACCGGTAAAGGCAATAAGACCCGTCTCGTACCGCTAGGCGAATATGCAGCGGACGCGCTGGAAGATTATTTGAGTCATGGTCGCGGCGAGCTGGTCGCTCATCTAAAATCAGGTAACTGCCAAGCGGTGTTTTTGACGGCGCAAGGCGGCTATATGACTAGGCAGAATTTTTGGTACTTGCTCAAGAAGTACGCCAAAGTCGCTAGCATTGATAAAGAGCTCTCCCCGCATACGCTACGCCACGCCTTCGCTACTCATTTGCTCAATCATGGCGCGGATCTGCGTAGCGTACAATTGTTATTAGGCCATAGTGATTTATCGACGACGCAGATTTATACTCATGTGGCGACAGCAAGATTGCAGAAGTTGCATGCGGAGCACCATCCGCGCGGCTAGGGTATTGAAGAGAGGGTAAAAGCTTGGTGTAGGGTGGGTTAGACTTAACAAATTCTCGAAGAGAATGCGGTTAAGACGTAACCCACCTTTCTTATAACTGTATTCTAAACTTGGTGGGTTACGCTGTTGCCTACCCTACTCGCTAGTTTACTTTTATATAGAAAAATAATTTTAGTGTATTAGCTTAACTCACGTATTCGCTGGGCTAAAAGCCCAGCCTACAAAGACTTATCCATTATTCGAATACAACCTGCCTGAGATAAAACAAACCCATTCTTCATTATCCTAACTGGAACAAATAATGTCATACGCGCAATCCTCTACCCTGCCTGTGCTAACAAAGTCGCAAAACTCTCTACTTAAGAACCTAACTATTTTAGGTTATTTAGAAGGCACGTCTTTTTTGTTATTACTAGGCATCGCCATGCCGCTAAAATATATGCTTGGCATTCCTGAGGCAGTGAAATATATTGGCATGGCGCATGGCGTATTATTTATCGCTTATATCTTGATGCTGCTGTTTGCGGCGAGCAAAATTAAAATGCCGCTTTGGGCACTACCTGCTGGGGTGCTCGGCTCGTTTTTACCTTTTGGGCCTTTTGTGTTTGATCATGTTTTAAAGAAAAGGTTGGGATGGTCTCGAGGTAACAGGAACAGCGCTAGACACGATAGTCCGCACGCCAGTGGCAAGGCAGATACAAGCGGATAGCAGGATAAGCTCCTCATACTTATGCCATACATACCTCTCTCGTTTAACGCTTCCTAACTGAAAACAGACACCGTTATCGCTACACTCTTTATAATGAATTTAGAGATTATAATAAATTTAGAGAATGTGGTATTTAAGGACAGGGAGTGAGTTATGTTTGGCTTCGATATTGATATGGATTTGATGAAGTATCATTTCTTTCAATTAGGGATTGATTTTATCTTATCCTTACCGATTGCGCTGAATCGGGAGATGAAAGACAGCGGCGCGGGCCTGCGCACCTTTCCCTTAGTCACTGTCGCCTCTTGTGCCTTTATGCTTGTCGGCCGCGACATCTATTCAGAAGGCGATGCCGAGGCGCGTATCATGTATGGCATTATTACAGGTATGGGTTTTATCGGTGGTGGCGCTATTTTTAAGAGTAGCGGCAGTGTCAAAGGAACAGCGACGGCAGCAGGACTATGGAACACAGGCGCTATCGGTATCTCAGTTGCGTATAGTCGTTATGAGATTGCGATTATTTTGTCGGTGGTGAGCTTTTTGATATTGCAGTTCTCTGAGCCGTTCAAGTCCAGTGATCATCAAAAATAATGCACGCGCTGCGCAATCGGCGCTGAAATTTATCGCGGTTGCCGTTACAATACTCGTCATACCGT
The DNA here is from genome assembly GCF_000511655.1 of Psychrobacter sp. TB15. NCBI lineage: Bacteria > Pseudomonadati > Pseudomonadota > Gammaproteobacteria > Moraxellales > Moraxellaceae > Psychrobacter > Psychrobacter sp. TB15. The sequence goes on along the minus strand of NZ_AYXN01000023.1, from coordinate 111,742 downwards.
GCGTACTTTATCGTGAGTAAGATGCTGATATCGCACTACCCTTTTTATAATCCTATACGAGAATGTTATGAGTCATCAGCCCCCTGCAGAGTTATTAGAAAAAGCCAAACACTGGCGCGAAGATATACATTTTACGGATGACGTACTAGGTAAGCCTTTTGATTTTGTGACGACTTGGGGTATATTTTCGCCGCAAAAGCTCGATGATGGTAGCTTGATGCTACTCGATCACGTCGATTTTCAGGCTGATGATGACTCGATAGATCTAGGCTGTGGCTACGGCGTGCTTGGCATGACTGCGGCGCGCGAGTGCCCGAATGGTCAGCATACGCTGATTGACAAGGATTTTATGGCGGTGGAGTATGCGCGGCGTAACTGCGAAAAAAACGCTCTTAGCAATGTCGATGTGCATTTATCAAACGGCTTTAACCAAGTGGCGGCGGACAAAGACTTTAGCCTCGTCATGTCAAACTTACCGGCCAAGGTCGGTAAAGAGCAGCATTATCTGTACTTCCTCGATGCTTATGCACGGATGCGTCAGGGCGGGCGTTTTTATGTGGTGACGATCAATGGCCTACGTCAGTTTATGAAGCGCTCATTTACCGAGGTGTTCGGTAATAGCGATAAGGTCAAGCAAGGCAAGACTTATACCATTACTATGGCGGTGAAAGAATAGTTTTTACGCTTAATAGAAATAAACCGCACTCAGCAAAATCCCGCTAATACTGATTCGTTTTAGCGGGATTTTTGCTTTGAGTGGTTCATTTCGCCGGCTACATGGGCCAGCTACATTTGCCGCTTTAGTAAATAGCCTCCAAGCGCCGCACTAGCAATAACTGGCAGTAGCACCATTAAAAATGGCGAAAAGCCCGTGGCTAACGACACAAATCCAACTAAGTCTTGAATATAGCTAAACAGTAGCCCGAATAGTAAAGCAACAACAATACGTAGGCCTAAGCTATGAGTGCGCAGTGAGCCAAAGACAAAGGAGCACGCGACGATCACCAGCGATAATATCGACAGCGGAGATAGCAGTTTTTGCCAAAACGCCAGCTCGTGAGTCAATGACCGCTTACCCTGCTGCTGCATAAACTGACGATGTGCGTATAGCTGGGTCAAGGACAAATCTTCGGCATCGCGGGTCAGCAGATACACCGACTCAGGCGCAAAAGGTAGACTCAAGGTATCTGTAGTAGCGAGCTGTTGACTGCTTTGAAAGCCTTGATTGATGGTCAGCCTCGTGATGTTATTGAGCTGCCAGTCATAGCGGTACTGCTCGTCTTTGTTATCGCTTGTGCGCCCGACTAGTTGACGCCCTGTATACTGGCCGCCCTCAGCACGGATAGCAGTTTGTAGGTTGCCATTCTTATCCAAATGCCAACGCTTGACCTCACCGATATTGCCTTCGACATCAGCATAATCGATGTAGAGAATGTCACTGCCATTCGCTTGCAGTGTTGTCTCATCGTCTGCACTGTTTAAACTACTAAAACTTGGCTGCATGGTCCAGTAGCCGCGCACTGAGGTAATCAGCGCGCTGCTATCGTCATCATTAATCTCATCGGCCAGCTGATTGCTCGTAGGTAATACAAACTGGTTAATAGACAACGCTAAGATGACGAATAATAAAGCCGGCTGGAGTACCCAGCCCACGATACGATAGACGCTGACGCCTGAGGCGCGCATGACCACAAGCTCGCTCTTATTAGCCAATAGTCCAAGACCCACCACAGCGCCAAGCAGCGCGCCCGTCGGAATGAACTGCTCTAAAAAGTAAGGCGAGCGATAAAAGATATATTTGAGCGCCTCGCCCATCGTATAGCTATCGCTGAGCGAATCAAGCTCAGACAAGTAAGAAAATAACACCTGTAAGCCCCATAGCCCAAGTACCGCGGCGATAATCGCTAGCAAAGCGTTAAGCTTGACGTAACGGCCGAGCACTTTTAGTCGACTGGGTGGCTTTGACAATGACAAGCCTTTATTTTTTGCGGCAAACAGTGAGGAGCGCATTATGAGGCTCCTGTATTTGAGTCATTTATAGAACCTAAATCGTCGTGCTTATCTTCGCTCAACCGAAAGCGCAGTCGATGCTGGATACGGCTGCCCCAATTCATATAAAGTGCTAACACCATAAACCCTACTATCAACCAAGCATAAGACCAAACGCTCACATTGCCTTTAGCGACAGCGTTTTTTAAAGAGATGATACCGAGCGCACAACTCACAAAGAGTAAGATGGCCGGAAATAATCGTAGCCAGCGTCCTTGACGCGGACGTACTTGCGCGAGCGGTACCGCAAGCATAGGCGCGATAATCATCAGCCAAGGCAGTGCTAAGCGGTAGCCAAGCTCGCCTTGGGCGGCGAGCCTAGCCTCGCTAGTACTGACCGCCATACTGCCTGTTGCCGCTTGCCATAAGGGAACGATCGCCTGTGTTTCGATATTGTCTTCGCTGACGACCTCTTCTTCGGACTCTGTCAAAGTAATACGGTAGCGATCAAAGCCGATCTGATTGTATTTTAGGCTACCAGCGCCGACTTCATAACGCCGTCCCTGAAACAGATCCAATTGAGTAACGCCGCCGGCACTGCTCTCTACTTGTTCTGCGCGGCGAGCCAAGGTAATCGTGTCTTTACTCGTAGCCCGATTGGCGCTATCAATCAGCTCTTTTGGTAAATCCTCAACAGGCAAGCGCTCAACCAATTCGGACTCTTGGGCTGTCTGAGCTGACACACTTTGAGCGCCATTACTGGCAGGTTTTGCCGATTGTGTTTTGGGCTGTGTTTGAATCAGCACCACATCTTGCAGCTGGGTTTTATCGTCGCTCAGACTGCCCACATACAGATGATAATTACCGCTACTGATAAACTCTTTCGGGCGGATTAAATCAAAAGCACTAGTCAAAGCTTGCTGCTGCCAAATCGTCTCTGAGGAGCGTACTCCCCAAGGCTTACCGACTATAGACAAAGCCGCCTCACCCACAAACAACGCCAAAATCAGTGGTGTTATCAGCCGAGCTAACTTCCCGCGTGAGACGCCGCTGGCATTAATCACCGCCATTTCTTGATCCACATAAAGCCTACCAAAAACGAGCATCAAACCGATAAAAAACGCCAAAGGTAAAATAAGCTCTAAAAAGTAAGGCAGATTATAGCCAATAATGGTGAATAATAAGCTGATATCTAAGTTGCCTTCAGCGGCAATCCCAAAATAACGTATCAGACGGCCACCGAGCATCATCACCACCAAAAACCCCAATACCAAAGCGGTCGTTGAGGCAACTTGACGGGTCATGTAGCGGCGTAATATCACAATTAGGACTCTTAAATAAGGGTTGGCATTTGCAAGGATAAGTGGTTATACATCCGTATCGTGCAAGCTCATAAGCGATCTTTTGGCTTTTTTATAGTTTTTGGTAAATATGGCAAAGCGAGTATAAGCGTCAAACGTAACTGCTAATGCTAGCATGTTTTTATAAAAAATGACGGTGAAAAGTGTGTAAAAGTACGATACGCTTTCTATCTAAACAGTCACAAATAACATTATCTAACCCTTACGGAACAGTCGCGCTGTCATCAATATGTTAGACTGTCATATAAGCTGTAGTAGGTTCACGACCTTCTTTGCTCAGCATTCTTGTTTTTCATAACTCTAATAAGGACAAAACTATATGAATATTAAGCTAACCGCACAACTGCCAAAAACGCATACCCAAAAAATACTAAAAAAAGAAGCCAAAGACAAAGACTCGAGCTGTTTAGTGGTCTTAGTCGATAATAACAAAAACATCTTGGCAAGCGACTCATTGACAGAGTATCAAGAGCGTATTGAGCAGTTGATGGCAGTCTCACATTTCAGTGGCAAAGCCTGCGAAACGGTCGCTGACTATGCCTTAGCTGGTGATAAAAAAACCACTAAAGCCAATCCGCTACAATTATTAATCGTTGGCGTAGGCGCCATAGATAAGCTCAACCACAGCGCACTACAAAAAATCGCTAAGACCATTTATCAATCAACGCAAAAACGCGTCGCCTCCTTAACTATCGCGCTCGGCGATGCTCTACAAGAAAACGAGTTTAGCCAATTTGCTCTGAACCTGCTAGCAGCGACTTATCGCTTTGATAAATACAAATCAGAGCAAACCGCTCCGGTATTAACTGATATCTACTTGCTCGCTGATAATAGCTTGCAGTCCGCTTTAGACTTCGCGCAGTCAGTGTTTGTCGGTCAAAGCTTGACTCGCGATGTCGCTAATGAGCCAGGTAACATCTGCTTCCCAGCTTATATGGCAGAGCAAGCGCAGGAGCTGGGCAAAAAATACTCTGATATCCTAAAAGTCACTGTATTAGGTGAAGAAGAGATGTCAGCGCTCGGTATGGAGTGCTTCTTAGCGGTCTCTAGAGGCTCAGTCCGCGAGGGCAAGTTGGTGATTATGGAATATCAAGGTAAGTCGAAATTTACCGCTAACCATTCAGCCAGTTATCGCGATAACGCTAGCAGCGCTGCCAAAGCTGGTCTAAAAGCGATTGCAGATAAGCTGCCTTTAAAAGCCAATACGAAAAAAGGCAGCAACAGTGATGCCCCTATTGTATTAGTCGGTAAGGGCGTCACCTTTGACTCCGGCGGTATCTCTATCAAGCCAGGCGCGGCGATGGATGAGATGAAATTTGATATGGGCGGCTCAGCGTCAGTCTTGGGTACTATCCAAGCGCTATGTGAAGCGCGTCTGCCTATTAACGTCGTCGGCGCGCTCGCTTGTGCTGAAAATATGCCGTCAGGGGAAGCCACGCGTCCTGGTGATATCGTCAAAGCCATGAATGGCAAGTCAGTTGAGATCTTAAATACTGATGCTGAAGGCCGCTTGGTGCTAGCTGATACTCTATGCTATATCCAGCGCTATAATCCAAAAGCGATCATCGATGTGGCCACTTTGACTGGCGCTTGCGTCGTCGCTTTAGGTCACGTGCGCTCAGCGGTGTTTAGTAATGATGAAGACGTACTGTTCGAGCTTGAGAATGCTAGCGCTCAATCAGGCGATCTTATCTGGCACATGCCGTTAGATGATGAGTATCAGTCATTGCTTGACTCACCTATCGCCGACATGCAAAATATCGGTGGTAAAGGTGCTGGCGCCGTCACTGCTGCTTGTTTCTTATCGCGCTTCGTAGAAGAAGGCCAAGCCTGGGCACATTTGGACATTGCTGGTACCGCATGGAACTCTGGTAAAGAAAAAGCCGCTACCGGTCGCCCAGTCCCTCTATTTATGCAATATCTCAAAAACAGCGTCGATATGGCATAAACAGTGCTGTATGATCAGACACTTCATAAGGCTTAAGTACCAAACATGTCAAAACTAACCGTTAGTTTTTATGTCTTAAGCGCGAGTAAAGCCCAAGATTTCTTGGGCTTTATTTGTCAGCTCACTCAAACTGCCTTAAATAAGAGCACACAGTCGCTGGTTATTCTGTCGGATAATGAACAACTGCTGAGCGAGCTTGATGAAGCGTTATGGGCCAATGATGCGGCAAGCTTTATTCCGCATCAGCGCTTAAGCGCTAGCAATAGTGAGGCGACGGCGAGTACTGATAACAATTCTGCAGCGCCTGTGCTCTTAGCATCACAGCTGCCGTCAGACTTTAGCGGTATCGTCATCAATACCACTCCCCGCCCCATCAATGATTATATCTCGTCAACGAGCAACGCGCTGCCTAGCCGTCTGCTAGAGATTATCCTACCCGATGATGCTAGCGTCGCCCAAGGCCGTTATAAATATAAACACTACCAACAGCTTGATTATGAGCTCACTCATTTTAAAGTATAAAAGCTTTAACAGCCGCTAATCTTCACAAATAAAACCCTCTCTGTCATTAGTCGCTCTACTTCGAGCGCATCTAAAACATCTATATAGTTGATTATCATCTTAGCTATTGCGCTCTCGAGGTCGCAGAGCATTAGGTGAATATCACAAAAAATGCTACTATCTTTCGATTATTATAGGCTTTGTATTTTTTGATTATCGTTTATTAGAGGGATAAAGATGCGTTCATTGATAGCAATGTATCAACGGATAGGGTTAGTGCCGCTTATTATCGTCGGTCTGGTGCTGGGTGTGCTGATTGGCTGGCTGGCCCCTAGCGCTGGTATAGCTTTAGGAATATTAGGAACTTTATTTGTCGGCGCGCTCAAAGCCGTAGCACCTATACTCGTGTTTGTATTAGTATTAGCCGCTATCAGTAAGCAGCGCAGTGGTGATGAGGTCTACGTCAAACCTGTCCTTATTATGTATATGTTTGGCACTTTTTTGGCCGCATTGACTGCCGTTGGTGCCAGCTTCTTGTTCCCGATTGAGATGGTCCTAGTCAATGCCAATATCGAGCAAGTACCGCCTGCCAATCTAAAAGAGGTGCTAACCAACTTGCTCATGAGCCTAGTGGCCAATCCTGTCAACGCTGTAGCGAATGCCAACTATATCGGTATCTTAGCATGGGCGATTATTATCGGTTTTGCGCTGCGTCAAGCTGGTGATACTACGCGCGGTGTCGTGAGCGACTTTGCTGATGCGATATCACAAGTGGTCAAATGGGTCATTGCCCTCGCACCTTTTGGTATCTTAGGGTTGGTCGCCAATACTGTCGCTGAAACAGGCTTTGAGGCGCTAAAAGGCTATGCCAATATTTTGATGGTATTGGTTGGCTGTATGCTGTTTATCGCTCTAGTTGCTAACCCTTTAATTGTATTAGTCAAAACCGGCAAAAACCCTTATCCGCTAGTACTGACTTGCCTGCGTGAGTCTGGTATTACCGCCTTTTTTACCCGCTCATCAGCGGCTAATATTCCTGTGAATATGAACCTTGCTCACAAGCTTGGTCTGCACGAAGATACTTATTCAGTCACCATTCCGCTCGGTGCTACTATTAACATGGCCGGTGCGGCGATTACCATTAATGTGCTCACCTTAGCTGCTGCGCACACTTTGGGTATTGAGGTCAGCTTTGCCTCCGCTTTATTGCTAAGCTTAGTGGCGACAGTCAGTGCTGGCGGCGCGTCGGGCGTACCTGGCGGCTCATTACTGCTCATTCCATTGGCCGCAAGTCTATTTAGCATTCCTAACGATATTGCGATGCAAGTGGTGGCCGTTGGCTTTATTATTGGCGTCATTCAAGACTCTGCGGAGACAGCGCTTAACTCGTCAACCGATATACTATTCACCGCTGCTGCTGATCCCAAATACGCCCGTTAGCGTATTAAGCTTTAACGACGTTTTAATCAAAACTCAAGGACAAAAAAAAGGGCACTCAGGTGCCCTTTTTATACTTTGAAACTTGTATGCAAGTCAGGTTTAAGCTTTCAATAGCTTACTTTAAGTGATCTACTTCGACCTCAATCACAGGCGTCTGCATCTCCAGCTGGCGTTTAAACTGACGCAGCTGCTCCACTTCATCTAACAGCTCAAGTATCAAACCAATAGCCGGTACGCTCGCTTCAAAATCACGACTAAGACGTGAGGCACGGCGCACGGTGGTCAGCTGATAGCCAGTGAACTGCTGACTCTCAGGCACATCATACTCAATGATATTTTCTTCTATTAAGGCGATAACCCACTGCGGCTCTTGACCACAAGCAGACACTAATTCATCAAAACTCATAACTATGTCGGTTAATTCAGGCGAGTGTTTCATCATTATTATCCTCGTTTATGCTATATCTCTCATCATCTGTCTAACTTTAGCTCTCTTATGACCATTTTGCTCACTAGCGACTGATGCTAGTATGAGCAAAGGCTTGTTTTAGCTGCTCATAAGCTTGCTTAGCTTCGTCCGTGGTGACTTCTGGATTGACGATATTTAGGGTCAAGTATAAGTCTCCCGCTTGTTTTGCAGGGATACCCTTGCCCTTCAAACGCAGATTACTTCCTGATTTGCTATTACTCGGAATAGTGACGCCGAGCTTACCTGCAGGAGTCGTGACATTGATTTTTTCGCCCAACGCCGCCTCCCACGGAGTGATATTCACCGTTTGGTAAACATTAGCGCCTTCCAAGCGAATATTATCGGCAGCAGTGATGGTGACTTTAAGGAATAGATCTCCGTTTTTTCCACCTCCGATACCGGCAGCGCCTTGCCCTGCTAGGCGGATTTGCTTGCCATCAGTGATGCCTTTAGGAATTTTAATCTTCAGGGTTTTATTCTCATAACCCACACTACCATTAGGCTGACGGACAGGGACATTTAACTTAATACTATAGTCGTCGCCGCTATAGACCGAAGCGAGATCGACACTGATCTCAGCATGCTGATCTTGGCCTTTGCTATCTTGGCCAAAACCACCACCGAACTGATCAAAACCACTTGGTCCACCAGCCGACTGGCCCGCAGAGCCGCGAGCACCGCGCCCAAAAGCTGAGAAAATATCATCGAAACGAAAACCGCCACCGCCAAAGGCTTCACCGTCACCGAACTGATCTTTGATATCTTCCCAGCGAAAGCCGCCTTGCGCGCCTGCCGACTGACCGCCAAATCCGCCAAAGCCACCAGCACCAGCTTGGCCCGCAAAAGGATTGTCTAGCATAGCGTCATATTCGCTACGCTTATCTTTATCCCTAAGTGTCTCGTAAGCGTTATTAATCTCAGCGATTTTATTATCTGCATCTGGATCGTCACTGACATCAGGGTGATATTGACGGACTAGTTTGCGATACTTTTTCTTAATATCGGCGTCTGAGGCGTCTTTTTTTACCCCTAAAATGTCATAGTAGTTTTTTTCTGCCATTATTTTTCCTTATCATTTTATTGAGAAAATTTTATTAAACGCTATAAAGTTAGAATCATCTGTTTCTATAATAAGACTTTTTTCTACAATATCAATTTTACTCAATGGCTACGACCTTTTTGGGGCTTTGTAATCAACAGCCTCGACACAGATTTTCAGGGTAGATTTAAGTTTGCCAGTTACATTGTATAGAAATCTTTAAGATATTAACTTTGGTTATGAATCAATAGCTTATAAGCTAACTGCAATTTGACTTGTCTTATTTTTTACACATCTGTAAGGATATAGCAAGCTTTATCCTGTAAAATACTGCAATGTTTACACTCATAGGGAGTGAAAATAATATAGGCAAGAGAATCTGTCTATTTTATAAATTACGTATAGGTGTTAAATGTCTTATTTAATCAAGTCTTTAGTTATCATGTTGTCATTAGCGCTGAGTACCACCGTTTTTGCTGGTAATACTAGCTATTATGGTAGTAAATTCCACGGTAAGCGTACCGCTAGTGGTAGTATTTTCAATATGAATGCCATGACCGCCGCACATAAAACCTTACCGTTCGGCACTAAAGTTAAGGTAACTAACCAAAAGACGAAGCAGAGTGTGATAGTTAAAATCACGGATAGAGGTCCTTTTACACCCGGCCGTATCTTAGATTTATCTAAAGGCGCTGCTGGTAAGATAAACTGCCAACTTTGTACGACGACTATGAAAGTACTCTCTTACGGTGATGGTAAATATCGTAGACAGTAACCTGTCGCGCGAATGTTTTAAGTCTTAAGACCCAATCATATAAAAACCCCAATCGTATAAAAAAAGGAGAGCATTAGCTCTCCTTTTTTGTGTTCGCTCAAAGTTTTGAGCAGGTATTTTAATTAAACTTAGCCTCCATCTCTTCTAAACTTGTCATCGCTACTAATAAGCTCTCCTCTTTATCGTTATGTTGCTGCTGTAGCGAAGCTTGCTTGTTAAGCAGCGCTATCAAGTCGGCTTTGCGGTGCGCTTCATAAAGCTCAGTATCGGCAAGCTCAGTCTCCAAGCTTGCTAGCTGCTCATCTAGCTTCGCCAATGCCTTTTCGGTATTTTCGATTTCTCGGCGTATAGGCGCGGTCAGTTTGCGCTGCTCAGCCGCCAACTTACGCTGCTCTTCTTTACTCAAAGTACTAGCAGGGTTTTTGGACGTCTGACTCTCAGCTTTAGTTGTCGCTGTAGCCTGTACTGACTCACTATGCTTAACCTCTTTATTTTTAGCAGCATTGTGCGTTTCACGTGAAACCAAAGTCATTTGCGCCTTTTTGTCTTTAGCTTGTTTATTGCTATTTTTATCCTGCGCGTTCTCTTGTTTGCGCTTCTCCGCTAGCCACTTTCCGTAATCACTAATATCGCCTGCGAACTCGTCGATCCGGCCGTCATGGACGAGATAGAGCTCATCACAGACGTTAGCAATCAGTTCGCGATCATGCGAGACGAGCACGACCGCGCCTTGAAACCCTTGTAGCGCTAAAGTCAAAGCTTGACGCATTTGTAAGTCTAAGTGGTTAGTCGGCTCATCGAGCACGAGCACGTTAGGACGCTGCCAAACGATTAATGCCAAGGTCAGGCGTGCGCGCTCGCCCCCTGAGAACAGCTCGCTTGGGGTATCGATACGCTCGCCACGAAAATCAAAACTGCCCAAAAACGAGCGCAATGTTGCATCAGAGGTCTTGCCCGCGAGGCGACGTAGCATCTGCATCGGTGTGGCGGCGGCGTCTAAAGCGTCCATTTGATGCTGATTAAAGTAGCCAAGCTTGAGAGTATCAGAGACTTGGTATGTGCCTGAGAGTACCTTTAACTCACCAACCAACGCTTTAATCAAAGTCGACTTACCTGCGCCATTCATACCGAGTAAGCCGAGGCGCGTATCTGGGGTGACTTGTACGTTAGCATTATGTAGCAGCGGGATATCACTATAACCGATGTCAGCTTTGGTCATCTCAATCAGCGGCGTGCTCATGTGCGCCGGCTCATAGAACTTAAATGAAAAGGGGTTATCCGCCATCATCGGTGACAGCTCCGCCATGCGCTCAAGCTGCTTGATACGGCTTTGGGCTTGCTTAGCCTTGCTGGCTTTAGCACGGAAACGGCGGATAAAGTCATCTAAGTGCGCACGGGTTGCTTGCTGCTTCTCATAAGCTTGCTGCTGCTGCGCCATACGCTCGTGACGGGTGCGCACAAACTGCTGATAATTACCGGTGTAGAGAGTGATTTTTTGCTGTTCGACATGCAGAATATGATCGACAGTGGCATCCAAAAAAGTCTGATCATGCGAGATGACGATGACTAAACCTGTGAACTGATTGATCCAAGTCTCAAGCCATAAAATAGCATCTAAGTCTAAGTGGTTGGTCGGCTCATCGAGCAGCATCAGATCGGCACGGCTCATCAAGGTTTTGGCGAGGTTTAGACGCATGCGCCAGCCCCCTGAAAAGCCCTCTACCGGCTGCTCATGTTGGCTGGCTTTAAAACCAAGACCCGCCATAATTTGCGCCGCTTTGGTGGGCGTACGATAGCCATCTATCTCGTCGAACTGCTGATGCAAGATACCAATCTGCTCATCGCTAACATTGCTCAAATCACTCAACGCCTCATTGAGCTGATACCACTGCTCATCACCGCTTAGGACATAATCAATGGCCGTTTGACTACTTGCCCCCACTTCCTGCGCCATGTGTGCGACCTGCCAGCTCTCAGGAATGCTCACCTCGCCTTTATCGAGCGTCACTTCAGTATCGCCTACGCCCATTTGTGTCAACAGTAAGGCAAATAGCGTTGATTTACCGGTGCCGTTGTTACCCGTCAGCCCTATTTTGTGATTGGGGTGCAACTGGAAACTGGCGTCCGAGAAAAGCACTCGACCATCACGGCGAACACTAACGTCTTTAAATTCGATCATAAGGGGTTTTATCTCACAGGAGTTATAGCGACCACGGCACTTATTCGCTCAATTATTCGATCAATAGCTGATTAAGTCGGTCGCTAGCAGGTCAATAGTTATAAGAGGCAATGATGAAAATTTACAGAAAAACAGGCCAAAGCCAGCCATAATTGGTGGCTATTATTTCAAACGACTGGCGGATAGGCAAACGATTAAACCATTATTTATAAATAACTGTTTCATTTTTAAGTCATTTATTGAGGGGTGTCAGACTTATTTCAATATCGTCTATCTGTTTTATCAAACACGCTTATCACTCTTGATAAGTTAAGCCTAGCCCCAATTATGGTATACTGCCAAAACACTACTGACATCAAGCAGTTAAGCATTCGCTAATGAGGTGATTATGACCCAAACTACTACTCAATATGATCCAAGCGCTAGTCAGCCGGTCGATCCTACTATGCTAAGTCTAACCGATAGCGCGGCCCAAAAAGTGCGCCGTCTACGCGAAGAAGAAGGCGATAAGGAGCTTATGCTGCGCGTTTATGTGACAGGCGGCGGCTGTTCTGGTTTTTCTTACGGCTTTAGATTCGACAGTGATATGAATGAAGACGATGCCAATTTTGATAATGGTGATGTCACTTTGGTGATCGATTCGCTCAGTTATCAGTACTTACAAGGCTCTACCGTTGACTATACTGAAGGGCTAGAGGGCGCGCGCTTTATCGTAGATAACCCCAATGCAACCACGTCTTGTGGCTGCGGCTCTTCGTTTTCTATCTAACAATGCTTTTTTCACTGCCCGCTTATCAAACGTTTTTATTAAAGCATCTATTTTTTATAGGTGCTTTTTTGGCTAAGCCAACTGATTTTTTCACCGCTGAAGGTTACTGAAATTGTAATTGTGCGTGGTTTTTGCATTATCTTTGGGCTAAACTGACTTTGAACTAAACGGAGCGCTCTTTTGAACTAAACGGAGCGCTCTTTTGATATAATTGATAGCGACGACGGTTTATAGCAACGACAGTGCCAAATTGGCTGCAGTTTTGCGCCGGTTTTATTTGAGCAAACCCTATTTGAACCAATCTTAGTAAAGGGTTGCTCTACCATAATGAATAACAATAGATGACTATTATGAGTAATTTTGCAAGTAGCTTTGTGGATTTTGAAATACCAAGTTGGTTTGATAGCCAATTATTGATGGGCATGCTGCGCGGTATCGAAAAAGAAGGTCTGCGCGTTAGATCAGATGGGTTTTTGGCACAAACGCCGCACCCTTCAAAGCTTGGTTCAAAATTGACCCACCCGTTCATCACTACGGACTACTCTGAGAGTCTACTTGAGCTTATCACTGACCCAAGAGCGACGCCAAAAGATACTTTGGCTATGCTGCGTCAGCTGCATGTCTTAGTCTATCAGGCGTTGCCAGAGGGTGAGCTGATGTGGCCGTTGTCTATGCCTTGTATGCTCTCAGCAGATGATGCCGATATTCCACTGGCTGATTATGGTAGCTCCAATACCGGTAAGCTCAAAACGCTTTATCGTAGTGGACTTGGTATTCGTTATGGTCGCCGTATGCAGACGATTGCGGGGCTGCATTATAACCTATCTTTTGGCGATGGTTTATTTATACAGTGGCAAAAGCAGCTTGCAGACGCGCAGACGCAGACGCTGACCGAGTTCAAAAACGAGAAGTATTTAGGCCTCATCCGTAACTTTAAGCGCTTAACAAGCTTAGTTCTATATCTGCTAGGCGCTAGCCCTAGCGTCTGTCCTTGCTTCATCTCAGGCCGCGAGCATGACTTGGAGCTGATGAACGAGTCAACCTATTATAGACCAGCTGCCACGAGCCTACGTATGGGGAAGCTTGGCTATACCAATAGCGTTCAAGAACATTTGGATATCCGCTATAACGATCTCACTGAGTATGTCGCAGGCCTACGCCGCGCGATTCAAACGCCGCATGAGAGCTTTAAGGCACTTGGGCTAAATGATGAAGCGGGTAACCCTATCCAGATCAATGATCATATATTGCAAATAGAGAACGAATACTACAGTCCTATTCGCCCCAAACAAATTGCCGCGCGTGGTGAGACGCCGACAGAAGCGCTAGAGCGTCGCGGTATCGCTTATGTGGAATTTCGTGCCATCGACTTAGATCCTTATAGCGATGTAGGTATTCGCCTCTCAAGCGCTTGCTTCTTAGAGGTTATGGCGCTGTACTGCTTACTCAATGAGTCGCCAGATTTGTTGCCGGCAGAAGAAGAGGAGCTGGCGATTAATCTAGAGCGCGTAGTTAACGAAGGCCGCTCGGATAATCTACATATTCTAAATAATGGCGAAGAGCAGTCGCTACAAAGCTGGATGCTGGCACATTTATCAAGTATGCAACCGCTAGCCGCATTACTTGACGCCCATCATGGCGGTAATGATTACCGCGTAGCAGTAGCTTTGATGCAAGGTAAAGCGAGTAATTCAGAGTCGACCATCTCAGCACAAGTTAATGCCGATAGTATGCGCTTAGGCAGTATGTGGAAGTTAGGCTTTACCTTAGCGCAGCAGCATCGCGATGCTATCCTTCAGCATACTTTAAGCCCTAATATGCAGGCAAAATATGAAGTATTGGCTGAAAAGTCGCTGTTGCAACAAAGCGAGATCGAAGCCAATGACACCGAAGACTTTATGGACTTCATTGAGCAGTACCGTTAAGCCTAGATGGCCTTAGCGGATGAGTCATTTAACTGAAATCAGCCATAATTAGCTACTAATCATAGCTCCAGCCCCTATTTTAAGAGTACTTATTTGATGCAAAGCCTACCCTCTTATCGCAGTATGCAAGTGTTTTTGGTAATTATGAGCGCTATCGGCATGGGCTATGCCTTGTTTTTTTTGCAGCAGTCTATGGGGCTTTCTCCCTGTCCTTTATGTATCTTTCAGCGTATCGGTTTGATGGTGATGGGCGGCTTTGCGCTCGTAGCGGCTATTTTTAATCCAAAATCGAAACTTATCAGGTTTGGTCTGTGGTTAGGTAGCTTAGTCGGTATTGGCTGGGCGACGGGCGTTGCTGCTCGTCATGTCTGGCTCCAGCATCTGCCAGCTGATCAAGTGCCTGCTTGTGGCCCTGGCCTAGACTATTGGCTTGATACGCTACCGATGCAGCAAGTACTAAAACAAGTGTTCGCAGGTTCTGGAGAGTGCGCTACTATTGACTGGACATTTTTGGGTTTAAGTATCCCAGAGCAATCTTTGATATTTTTTAGCTTTCTTATTATCGTTCACTTGCTCATACTGATGAATATATTGCGTTCAAAAACTTAAAGGCTGTCAGTGCTATCAGTGCTGATAGTGCCCACTCGGGCTAATCGGCACTAACTTATGCCTAAACTAACTTATTCCTAAATAGCAACCTCGCTTAGTGTCTTCTACTTCTGCAGTTAGCAGTTAGTACTCCCGCAGTCTCGCTGCAGCATCACCGCTTAACTCTATCTTTTACGTATTAATGTCCTCTGTATCAGTAACTTTTTTATCAAAAGTCTGTCACTGAGAGGCAAATCCTAAAATACAAATCTCCTCCTTTTATAACAAAAACCACACATTTTGGTCATTCCAGTTTGTTATCTTACGATAATATTTTTCCGTTGATGGTGAATAAATAATCGTTTATCTTCAAAAGATATACAAAATGTGGCAATAAGGCTCTGCACACCAGTCCTGTGAGTACATCAGAAGCAGGTATGGTTACTTTGCCACTCTTGTCATCTTAAATGACATTAATACTAGCTTTTGTAAGTAGAGCTAACCTTAGTTGTCAGCTTGCACTTAATCCTCATCTGTTTGCTGTTGGTAAGATCATGATATATTCTTTTTCTAAATTTGCCACAACGACTGCTCATTGTGGCTCTCGCTCGACTTTGAAACTCTTATTACCTTTGTCTATTTGTGCTTTACTTGCGGGCTGTGATAGCCACTCCTCGACTCCTAGCACTGATAAAAGAATGATGATTGCAAGTAAGCAGAGCGATGCTATTGCTGCAGAGCAGGAGACCATAGACCCCAACTCAAATAGCGATGGGACTAGTAGCGAAGAGGATGAGTCGCTGATTAGTACGGCTAAATCGGATAGAAAATCCTCCGTAGATCGCTCATCTTCGGATGCTACTACAACAAACGACAGTCAAATGCAGGCTACTTTAATCGGTGATTATAAGGGAGTAATGCCCTGCTCTTTTTGTAGCAGCACAGAGGTGTTGCTAAACTTATTTGCTGATGGCTCTGTGGTAAAAACCAGTATTTATGATAATCCAAAAGAGCCGACCGACTCGTTAATTGAAAACGGTATTTATCGTCAAGATGATGACAAGATCACGATTGTTTACGATGATCAACGTATAGAGAGCTATATTATTCAAAATAACCATTTAGTATTACTAGATGATAACAACATCGCTGACGATGACTACACGTTATCGCGCCAGTAATATAAGTCTTTGTATATATTTTTTGGTTCATAATAGGGCGTGTTGAACATTCACAAATGCGCACTGCTGATAGCTAAAATAGTTCTAGTCTAAGTGAAAATTGCAGATAATGCTTATTGCATTGGCTAGATTTTCGCAACGACTAGGGCGATTTTAGCATCAGCCCTAACTACAACAACAGGGACAGGACTATTTTTTGCCGCTTTATTGATAAAAATAGACGCTTAGAACGACTAAACTTACCATTTTTATCTGCAAATCGCCTAAAAAATAGTCTCTGTCAGTGCCATGGTCGAATGTTCAACACGCCCTAATAATCGGTAAACTTTAGATAATGTTAACGCCTATAGACTAGGCGTTTTTTTAGGCGTTTTTTTACGCATTTTATTGGTTATACCGTAGGCTTTACTTTACAATAATGTCCTAAATATCACGACTTACTCTTCTCTTTTTATCATTCGGTGCGAAACGTCTATGCATATTCATATTCTTGGTATTTGTGGCACTTTTATGGGCTCACTAGCCTTATTGGCCCGCGAGCTTGGGCATGAAGTGACGGGCTCAGATGCCAATGTCTATCCGCCGATGTCCACTCAGTTACAAGAGGCTGGCGTGACGATTATGGAAGGCTATCATATCGAGCATCTACAGCCTGCGCCTGAGTTGGTCGTTGTCGGTAATGCGATGAAGCGCGGGATGGATGTGGTCGAGTATATGCTCAATCAAGGACTGCGCTATACCTCAGGGCCGCAGTTCTTATCGGAGCAAGTACTACAATCGCGCCATGTGATAGCAGTGGCGGGCACGCATGGTAAGACCACAACGACGACGATGCTCGCTTGGATATTACAATATGCTGGGATTGATAGCGGGTTTTTGATTGGCGGCGTGCCGTTAGTCGATACTGATGATAAGCGTCTACAACAAGTCTTCGCTCATAGTAGCTACTTAGGCGCTGATTTTACAAATACCTCGGATTTAGGTTACTTTGTTATTGAAGCCGACGAATATGATTCAGCGTTTTTTGATAAGCGCTCAAAGTTCGTACATTATCGCCCGCGTACCGCTATTTTGAATAATTTGGAGTTTGATCACGCTGATATTTTTGCTGATCTAGGAGCGATTCAGACGCAGTTTCATCATATGCTGCGTATGATCCCGAGCAGCGGACAAATTATTATGCCAGTCAATACGCCAAGCCTCGAAGATACCTTAGCTAAAGGCGTTTGGACGCCCGTTTGGCGCACCTCTATTGTCGATAATACTGATAAGAATCCGGCGCAAGCTCAAACCGCGGCAGCTAAGAGCGAATGGCAAGCCCGACTTATCAGTGCTGATGGTAGCCAGTTTGAAGTGAGCTTTCATGGCGATAAACGCGCTAAAAATATAGCTGGTAATGAAGCGGCTAGTATTAATACGGCCGTAGTCGATTGGGCGATGAACGGCTTGCATAATGTCAATAATGCGCTAGTCGCTATCGCAGCGGCTTATGATATTGGCGTCGATATCGCAACTGCCTGCGCCGCACTATCTGAGTTTGCCGGTATCAAACGGCGTATGGAGCTGATCGGTGAGGTGGGGGATATCTTAGTCTTTGATGATTTCGCTCATCATCCGACCGCGATTACCACCACGTTGGATGGTGCCAAAAAGAAAATGGCTAATCAAAAGGTTTGGGCCGTTATCGAACCGCGCAGCAACACGATGAAGATGGGTATTCATCAAGACAGCCTAGCGTCTTCGGCCGCGCTTGCCGATCAGACACTTTGGTACGAGCCTACAGGCCTTGAGTGGGGCCTCAAAGACGTCATAGCGCAAGCGCAGCAGCATAATAGCAACTTAAGCAATCAGCAAGTGCTTGGTAGTACCGACGCTATAATCGAGCATCTCACTACTCATGCTAGAGCGGGTGATGCTATTATCATCATGTCCAACGGCGGTTTTGAAGGTATTCACCAACGCCTATTAGCAGCATTGGCAACGACTCAGCGCTAATAACCTTACTCTTAGCTCATGCCATAGTCTATGTAGCGTCCTCAAATTGTGAGTGGCGCTTTTTTTATCGTTTTTACAAGCCCTTTACGCATTCAATTCAAATGATAGCAAATCAGGACCTTTTATCACACAGCCCCTACACTACTAACATTTCGTGCTTACTCTTCTGGCGAAGGAGTGATTACAATGTATTCATTCAATCAATTAGGAGAATAATAATGGGTTTTATATGGATGATCATTGTTGGTTTAGTCGCAGGTCTATTAGCGCGCGCTATTAAGCCAGGTAACGATGCGATGGGCTGGATTATGACTATTGTACTCGGTATTGTAGGTGCAATGCTTGGTGGCTTTATTGCCGGTCTAATCGGTATCGATGCTGATGGCGGCTTTATCGGTCTGATATTCTCAGTGATTGGCGCTATTATCTTACTCTTCTTGTATGAGATGATTGTCAATAAACGCCGCGTATAATATAAGCACTTTTATAACAAGTGTTTAGCTACACTCTCGATTTGAAAAGACCTTATTATTATAAGGTCTTTTTTTATGAAGGCTTTAGTTACTGCCCATAAATCTACTAATACGAAATCGACCTCAAGTTGTTGATAATCGTTACTTTTGCCCCCATTTACCTTATAATAACGCCAATTCTATTTGCATGACTGAGGTAAGCCACTATGGCAGTACTCCCTATTTTAAGTTACCCTGATCCGCGCTTGCGCACTATCGCCGCCCCTGTAAAAGAGGTCGATGCTGAGATAAAAACATTAATCAGTGACATGATTGAAACTATGTATGCCGCTGATGGTATCGGTCTTGCCGCCTCGCAAGTGGATCGCCATATTCAACTGATCGTGATGGACTTATCTGAAAACAGAGATACTCCCATGGTCTTTATCAATCCTAAAGTGACGCCACTAGTCGAAGAAAAGCAGCCTTATGAAGAAGGCTGTCTGTCGGTTCCTGATGTCTATGATAAAGTTGAGCGCCCAAGTAAAGTGCGTATCGAAGCTTTAGACGCTGATGGTGAGGCTATTGACGAGATAGCAGAAGGCTTACTCGCTGTTTGTATTCAGCACGAAATGGATCATCTCAATGGGGTTATCTTTGTCGATTATCTATCACGCCTAAAACAAACTCGCGCCCGCGATAAAGTCAAAAAAGTGCTTAAGATACGCGAAAAGCAAAGCCAACAAGCCGCAAAACAGCCTGAAGCTACAAATGTCTAAATAGCGAACCTTTGAGTGCATGTCAAAACCTTCATGTTGACATGCATTTTTATGCCTCCTTTCTAAAAACCCCTTTCCTCTTTTTTATCTTTACTAAAGGCTTATTGCTATGACTATGATCAAAATTGACCAATATTTTGACCCTGCTGCTTGGGGCAAATTTACCAAAGCCGCTGAGGGTCGCGACACGCCTTTTTTGATCGTTGATCTGAATCGTATCAAACTGAAATTCAATGAAATGATTGGCCTGTTTCCCGAAGCAAAAGTCCATTATGCAATGAAAGCTAGCCCTGCGGTGCAAGTGATTGAGCTATTAGCAGAGCTAGGTTCAAACTTTGACTGCGCGTCCATCTATGAGCTGGATCGGGTGCTCGACTGCGGTGTGGCGCCCTCGCGTATCTCTTATGGCAATACCATCAAAAAAGCAAAGCATGTAAAATACGCTTTTGATAAAGGTATCGATCTGTATGCAACCGACTCAGAAGCAGATCTCAAAAATATCGCTGAGCAGGCTCCTGGCTCAAAGGTGTTTGTACGTATTTTGGTAGAAGGCTCAGACACTGCTGAATGGCCATTATCGCGCAAGTTTGGTTGCCATCCTGATATGGCCGTTGATCTGCTCATCCAAGCTAAAGAGCTTGGCTTAGTGCCTTATGGAGTTTCGTTCCACGTGGGCAGTCAGCAAAAATCAGTGACCGTCTGGCACGATGCCCTAGTCATGGTCAAAGATATCTTTGATAAGCTTATGAGTGAGCAAGGCATTAAGCTACAAATGATTAACCTCGGCGGCGGCTTCCCTGCTCGGTATCTCAACCAAATCAATACCATACAAGACTACGCCGGATCGGTAAAACAATACTTAGTCGATAGCTACGGTATAGACGACATGCCAGAGATTATCCTGGAGCCCGGCCGCTCGCTGGTGGCAAGCTCTGGGGTCTTAGTCAGTGAAGTGGTGCTGATTTCTCGCAAATCGCATGAGGAGGAGACGCGCTGGGTTTATACTGATGTGGGGCTGTTCCAAGGGTTAATTGAAACGTTAGGTGAAGCGATTAAATATCCCGTTTATACTCCAAAAATGGCAACATCGACCACGTCAGGTACAGTGGTTTTAGCAGGGCCGACTTGTGACTCTGCTGATATCATGTATGAAGAGACCGACTATCAGCTACCCCAAGAGCTGGAGATTGGCGATAAAATTTATTGGCTCGCGACGGGGGCTTATACCAACTCTTATTCGTCTGTCGAGTTCAATGGCTTTCCGCCATTAGAAGTGGTTTATCTTGATTAATACTTGGTTAGTTACATAAAAAAAGCGTAATACTGAAATTTAAAGTATTGCGCTTTTTTTATGACTTATATTTGGCGTAGGGTGCGCCCCGCGTACCTGAAAGTCGTTAAAACAAGGCAATTACTCGTTAACTTACTAAGATAACTTTTGATTAGAATGTTTAATCATCATATTTAAGTTAATGGTGTGCATGGCGCATCCTACAACATCTTAGTTCTGGAGAACTCAACTACTGAACCAATAGCTGAATCGGGGCACTGGTGCTAGTCATACTACGACGATTGCCAGCAAAGCCTGAGCTTTGATTTTGAGCGCTTTGTATAACTTGTCCGATAGTGACCCATTGCCCGCGCGGTACGATAACTGTGCTATTTAGCCTTTGTGTTTCAATAGCGTTTTTTTGGTAATATCGAGAATGGCTAGTGAGTAGCTTCTCTTCTGCTTGCGACAACTGCACTTCCACTTGTCCATTGGGCAGTAGTCTTGGGGTGACGGCAATGCCTCTCGTTTTCGGCAATAACACTTGCTGCTGAATAATAATCTGAGCTGACTGACTATGATAAGACGGATAGCGATTATTTCGATAAGCCGTCGCCTGATAGTTTTGCGTTAAGGAATATAGCGTATTGGTGCTAATGCTGGCAGCGCTACCTGAGAGCGTTTGCACTTGATATAAGCTATTGCTCTGCTGCTGACTATCGCTTTGGTTCACTATACCTGTCCCTTGAATACCACGCTTGCTGATAATCACTTGGCCTTGGCGGATATTACTTTGTATATTACCACTACTGCCTACTCGTACTGCGACTAGCAGCGGCTGCGGCTGAGTGTCTATTTGCGCAAGGAGCTGTTGCACCGCCTTGTAATTCGCCGCGCTGGTTTGTAGCACAAGCTTATCTTGATAACTACTTACTGTGCCGCCGTCACGGCTACTGTTTAGCTGTTGGCGTACGGCTGGCAGTAGAGCATCACCGCCGTAAGTATCGATGACATAGGTTTGGGCGCTTTTGTGAGCAGAGGCGGCTTGCGCAGGTACAACAAAGCTAGTACCTACACTTAAAAACAAAAGCGTCATCAGTGAGCGGTTCATCTTATAGCTATCCTAATTATTTAAAACTCGCTTATCCAACTCTACTCATTCAGCCTTACTCATTTAACCCAAGTACATCTTGCATATTATACTGCCCTGCTTTTTGCTGAATGACCCAAGTGGTAGCGCGTACCGCCCCTGCTGCAAAGGTCATGCGCGCACGTGCTCTGTGAGTAATCTCGACCACTTCGCCATCAGCGATAAACATGACAGTGTGATCGCCAATGATTTCGCCGCCGCGTATCGCATGAATGCCTATGCTACCTGCTTCGCGCGCGCCTGTTTGTCCTTCACGGCCATAGACTGCAACCTCTTTTAGGTTTTGCCCTCGAGCTTCAGCGACGGCTTGGGCCATCATGTAAGCAGTGCCTGATGGCGCGTCAATCTTGTGTTTATGATGCGCTTCGATGACCTCAACGTCAGCCTCATTGCCAAAGGCTTTAGCAGCCATACCTAGTAGCTTGAGCGATAGGTTGACCCCAGTTGAATAGTTGCCCGCATAGACGATAGGAATGTGTTTGCTGGCCTCGGTGAGCACTTGCTCCTGCTGTTCATTGAAGCCTGTTGTACCGATGACCATCGCGACTTTATGCTCAGCGCAAGTCTGCATGTTTTGCTCAGTGGCATCCGGCAAGCTAAAGTCAATGAGCACATCGATATCATCGATCACTGAGACTAAATCATCGACGATTTTGATATTTAAGCGCTCGATAGCGGCGACCTCACCAGCGTCAGTGCCAATCAGACTTGAGCCTTCACGCTCGATAGCAGCGCTGAGAGACGTTTGCGGATTGTCCTGTACCGCCTCAATCAGCATACGGCCCATACGGCCGCCGGCTCCGATAACGCCAATATTTATCATCTCTTTTGCTTGTGTCTTACTCATACTTTTGTCCTAAAGCTCATGGTCTATATTTATAGGTTAGCAGTGCCTTGTTAGCACGCGTTATGTTAATTATCATAGCATGAATTGTTTTTGCTGCGACTAACAGGCAAACATAAAAAAGCCTAATAGTTTCACATGAAACTATTAGGCCTGTTGATAACGTCAAAAAGCTCAAAAGTTAACGCTTAGTCGAATAGTTCGCCAATCTTTTTAAAGAAAGATTTTTTGTGCGGCGATTGTTGATGCTTGCTATCACCGTCCAAGGTATCTTGAAACTCGCGTAACAGATCTTTTTGTTCGCGAGTGAGATTGACTGGCGTTTCGATAATGACGCGGCAAATCAGATCGCCTTTCATCGTCGTACGCACTGGCGTCACACCTTTACCGCGTACTCGCAGCAGCTTACCGCTTTGCGTGCCTTCGGCGACTTTGATTTTGACTTTGCCATCTAAAGTTGGGATCTCGACCTCTTTACCTAAAGCGGCATCGGTGATGCTCACTGGCACATCCATATACAGATCTGCGCCTTGACGAGTAAAGACCTCATGCGGTTTCACGCGTACTTCAACATATAAATCGCCGTTCTGTACACCTGCGCCGCCCGCTTCGCCTTCACCTGCTAGACGCACGCGGTCGCCATCATCGACGCCGGCTGGGATAGAAACCTCAAGCGTGCGAGATTTTTCTTGGACGCCATTACCATGACAGTCTGGGCATGGGTTCTTGATTTGCTTACCGCTACCGCCGCACTGCGGACACGCTTGCTGCACAGCAAAGAAGCCTTGCTGCATACGCACTTGGCCTTGCCCATGACAAGTCTGGCACGTGACGATATCAGAGGCGTCTTTCGCCCCTTTACCATCGCAAGTATCACAAGGCGCAGGCGCGGTGAAGCTGATCTCTTTTTGGCAACCGCGCACCGCTTCCTCAAGCGTTAGCTCGATGACATAACGAAGATCAGAGCCGCGGCGCGTACGACTACCACCGCCGCGAGCTTGACCGAAGATATCACCGAAGTTGCCAAAGATATCACCAAAGATGTCTTGGAAGTTACCGCCGCCGCCGAAGCCGCCACCGCCTCCCATGCCGCTCTCAAAGGCAGCGTGACCCATACGGTCGTAGGCTGAGCGCTTATCTTCGTCACTAAGCACCTCATAAGCCATCGACGCTTCTTTGAATTTTTCTTCGGCATCAGGGTCATCAGAGTTGCGATCGGGATGGTATTTCATTGCCAGCTTGCGGTAGGCTCTTTTTATCTCTTTGCTATCAGCCGTTTTGCTGACCCCTAACACTTCATAAAAATCGCGCTTACTCATGAGCTCTCCTATCGTCATCACAGTGATGCTTGCTAATAATCTTACGTCTACTACGCCTCAATCATCAAAAGTGTTTCATGTGAAACACAAAATCAATATCATAGCGTATCGGTAAAATCAGCAACGTACTGCGCTAACCAAATCAATTAATAAATAAAGGTATAAAGATATAAAAGTTTGGCCTGTTAATGGAGGTGCCTCAGCGATTTATCAAGCTTAATAATTGTGAAATTATTATCTGCGTAGTTTTATTCTGCAGATAATCGTACCTATAGTCAGTTTAAAGTAAAATTGTTATGAGATTAAGTGCGCTACTGGTATAAATTTTACTTGCGTGCTGCGTTCCTTCGATGCTGCATAAAATTCATCCCAGCAGCGCTATGTCATTTTTAGAGTGAAACGACTATATATCCTCTTAGCTTGATTATTATTTAGTTTTTCATAACATCAAGCGCTAAAGTCGTGCTAATATTTAGCGCCCTATAAGCAGGCGTTCATACTTGAAATTCGGTGTAAGAGAGCATTGATTATGAAAAAACTAACGGCCTTTATCTTATTGATCATCGTTATGGCAGTCGTGGTCTATGCCGGCTCGCCCTATTACAGCGCTTATCAACTAAAGAACGCTTATGATGCTAAAGATGGCGCGACTATCGCAGCAGCCATCGATTACGAGCAAGTCCGTCCTAGCGTCTATAGACAGCTGACGGATAAATTTGCGCTGACCATGAGCAAGTATCCACTAGTCGCTGAGCTTGGCGGCGCGCCCTTAGAGCAAGCGGCTGATAGTTTTATCAGTCAAGCAGTGGCAGGCGCGGTTACCCCTGACAATGTCAAAACCCTAATTAATACCCAAGGTCAAGCCAATACCGCGACCAAAGAGCTGGCTGCGGCTTGGGCCATCGCTAGTAATCAAGTCGATCTCAAAAACCTCATTCAAGATCTCATCATTCAGCGCGGTGATATCAATGCAGTAGTCAAAAACCAAATACAGCTGGTCATGCAAAAACAAGCCAGCGAGCTTGAGGAGCAAGCGGCGCAAGGAGAAGATAGCGAACCTAGTCTGAGCTATTGCGGTATCAATTGCTTTACCATTAGCGGGCAAGTCAAAGGCTATCCCATCACTGTTGAGATGCAACGTCAGGGCTTTATTGACTGGCAAATCATCGATGTGGTATTGCCTTAAATCAAGATTCTCTATGAACTTTAAAGGCATAAGTGCTATTTAAGTTCTAAAACCAATTCGCACAAAAAGCGCGCTATAAACTATCAAGTTATAGCGCGCTTTTGCTATGGGGTTTTAGATTTTAAAATAGCTGTGAATGAGCTAACTACTGAACGCCCAAAAACTCTAAGAATTCAGGACTCTCAAAGCTCGCTTGATATAAAACGCCATCCTCACGATATATCGCTGGCGTCGCTATCACTGCAAGTCCTGCCGCCCTTTCACGATTAGGTGTCACGTAATCCGTGTTACAACTGGCAGGCGCTGGCGTCATCTGGCCTTGTAGCATTGCCTTGTCTAGAGCGTTACGGCGACTGCCCTCATCCGCTTGACACCAGATCCCGCGCATCTGCGCAGGTGACGCTTCATATATAGGATAACCGATAGTCTTGACGGTGACGCCTTTGGCATTGAGATCTGCCATTTGCTTATGTAGCATTCGGCAGTACGGGCAATTCACATCAGTTGCAACATAAATAACGGCGCGCTCGGTAGTCGTTGCCGGATAAGTAATCAGCTGCGACTCATCTAGTGAGGCAAAGACAGATTTGTTTTTATTCGCTTCAAAAGTCTCATCAAGTCCTGTGAATTGACCATTCTCTATCACCGATATCTCGCCATCAGTAATGTATTGCGCATCATCTGAGAGTAAAAACGGCACGCCTTCTAATGTTGCGCCCCAAATCACGCCCGGCACTGCGGTATAAAAAAACGGCGTTTTAGCGCTCATGTTTTTCAGCGCACTCATATTCTCTAGTAACGATGATTTCACCGCCGCGCTGACATATTCGCCTGCTTGCGCACTAGTGGCTCGCGTTGGGGTTTGCTTCACTTTACGTGGGCTTGGATTTTTTTGTAGCTCGCCTTGGATGACATATTTGCCATCAGTGGTGATATGGAGTGGCGGCTGTCCTGCTAGATTGACCTGATACATATTAGGCAAATTAGAGGGTTCGATAGATAAGATTTGCGCTTTGATACCAACCTCGGTCAATACTTGGCGCAGATGGCTATCAGTGTCAGCACTGACTTTGTCCGCTGCCGCACTTTGCGTCATCTTAATATTCTCATCGGTTGAAGTCGCAGGCTGGGCGCAAGCCGTCGCCGTTAATAGCAGCGCACTAATAAAACTAATAGGTTTAAGTAGAGGTGGTTTCACAGCAGTCATCCTAGCAAGTAGCGTTTATATACCAATAGCAATCAGCATTTCGTCTTAAAACACTATCTAAAAAAGTAGAGTGAAAAGATATCAGGACTTTAGCACATTAGCTAAATTTTCGGAGGGTTTGCCAGTTACTTTTGCAAATCGCTACTTGAGCTTGAGGGAGGCGCAATAGAGGCCGATAAAACAAGTTATAAAGCTCAACTTAGACGTCAGGTGCGCGAGGCGCACCCTACCGTAAATCTAAAAATATACTTATAAATATCCCTAAAATTTCTCTACTTCCTCGGGCGTTAAAAAGCGACTATCGCCACGCTCTAACCCGTCTAAAGTAATATGGCCAATGCTAGCGCGATGCAGCTCGACGACTTTATTACCGAAGTAGCCCATCATACGTTTGACCTGATGATATTTGCCTTGCTCCAAGGTTAGACGCGCATGGGTCTCATCGATAAACTCAAGGGTAGCCGGTTTGGTCGGCTCATAGTCGCCCTCTAACAAGATACCTTCGCCCACCTTTTTGATTGCGCGGGCTTGCTCCTCCTCATTCATAGGATCAGCAAGCGTTAGCTCATAGACTTTGGCGTGCTCGTGCTTGGGACTTGTGACGCGGTGTAGCCAGCCGCCATCATCACTAAGCAGCAGTGCGCCTGTGGTATCGACATCCAAGCGACCTGCGATACGTAAACTGCCTAGCTCTGGTACGGCAATCAATTCGGTGACGATAGGATACTCTTTGGCCTTTAACGTACACTCAAAACCTTCAGGCTTATGCAGCAAGATATAACGATTACCCGTCGCCACCGAGAGCGGCTCGCCTGCCCACAGCACTTCATCATTGATAATATCGACATGTAGGCCAGGGTCTTTGACCACCTCATCATTGACGGTGACCTCAGAGGCGTGGAGGATTTTTTTGGACTCTTTGCGTGACAGCTCAGTGGCTTTACTGATAAATTTATCGAGACGCATACTTTTTACTACCTTTAGTCATATAGGGTTTTGTTATAGTGGTGTCAGTTTAACATATCCCATCTAACCCTAAGTGTACCATCGATGCAATATGAGCTATCAAACCTTAAAAAACCCCGTGACCGCACGGCTTGAGATTAAAAAATCCGAGTTTATTGCTTATGCCTATCCTGTAAATTCACGTGAGCAAGCGATGTTTCATGTGGAACAACTACGAGAAAAGTACCTTGATGCTCGGCATTGGTGCTGGGCCTATATCATTGGCGACCCTGATAATACTACCAGCGCAGGTTTCGATGATGATGGCGAACCGAGTGGTACCGCAGGGCGACCAATACTAGGCGTGCTGCAGCATAAATCTATCGGCAATATTATCATTATCGTGGTACGCTACTTTGGTGGTATTAAGCTTGGCGCAGGCGGTCTCACTCGTGCCTATGCAAGCTCTGCACAAGCAGCAGTCGATCAGATGATATTGCAACCTTACGTGCCGATGACGCAAGTGCAAATACTAGCGGACTTTGCGACTGAAGCTCAGTGTCGTTATGTGGTTGAGAGCTTAGAGGGCACTATCGAAGATGTCGCCTATAGCAAACAAGTCACCTTAACTGTCACTATTGCTGAGGTTGATATTGAGACCTTAAAAACTGAACTAGCGATGGCAGGTAAAGTGATAGAGCCCACAGATTAGTATGTTCTAAAGAAGTAAACTGAGCTTAATTAAATAATACAGTAATCATCTGTTCACTGAGCCGTTCACCGAAATCTATTGGAAGCTTGCTGCGAGCTTAGTATGATAATAAATTCGTTAAATTAACAATGTATAGACTCAGTCTTATAGAGCTGTTTTGTTTCACGTGGAACCAGCTATTTAAATCACACTCATATTTTCTATTTATACTTTTATTTTACAACTTTAGAAACCCTACTATGACGACCTTTACCTATAACGCATTTAAACCGCCTTTTTGGCTGACTAATCCGCACTTGCAAAGCATCCTGCCAAAGTTTTTTGCGCCAAAAGCACCCGAGTACAGACGAGTGGTGCGTAAAGATTCCTTGGACGAGAGTGATATTGCCTATGATTTCTATGATGCGCATCCTATAGAACATTCAGAAAACTTAGAAAATGGTGAACTTGAACAAACGCCATTAATCGTTTTGTTCCACGGTATGGAAGGCAGTAGCGATAGCCATTATGCCCGCGCTTTGGCTTATCAGATGCACGCGCAAGGGTGGCACTTTGTCGTCGCCCATTTCCGCAGCTGTGGTGGTATTCCAGCTAGTGGACGGGTGTTTTATAACGCGGGTGATACGGGCGAAGTGCACCACATGCTGCAAAACCTAAGCGAAAAATACGCCAATATGTATGCGGTCGGCGTCTCACTGGGTGGTAATGCCTTAGCCAAATACATGGGCGAATACGGCGAGAAAGCGCTCTGCAAAGGCGCGGCTGTTATCTCCGCCCCTGTCGATATGTCATCAGCGGCGCTGAGTATGCACAGCTTTTTGAGTCATCGCATTTATACGCCTTATTTGCTTAATCCAATTATTAAAAAAGCCCTTGCCAACGACATCAGCAAAGAGGAGATCGACTCTATCAAAGCGGTCAATCGTATCAGCGACTTTGACGATATCTTTACCGCGCCGCGTCATGGCTACCGCTCTAACAACGACTACTATCATAGCGCCTCAGCCCTGCCCTACTTGCGCGATGTCAAAAAACCCTTATTGTTGATTAGCGCCAAAGACGATCCGTTTTTGGGCTTTACCGCCACCGCGAACGATGTCTCCGACTGCGTCACTATTATCGATACCAAGCACGGCGGGCACGTCGGCTACATTCGCTATCGCTCGGATAGCAAGCAAGCTCAGGGCCGTGATAAAAAATCCAGATTCGATATCAATTGGCTACCCGAAACCGTCAGCGCCTACTTTCAATCCATCGGTGTGGACGCTACCGTCAAGTCAAAATAACTGCGCAACTGACCTATCCTTAAACTTTTGAGACTCTATTATGTATCCTTACTTGCGTTACACTAAGTCGATCGTTGATGCGTTTATCACTAATAAAAAAGCTCAACCGTTAGCGTTTGATCAGGTCAGCGAAGTCACTGTGCGCTGTAGTATTACCGATATCGATCCAATGTTTGAGATGAATAATGGCCGTGTATTGACCGTCTATGATATTGGCCGTACAGATTTTATCATTCGCACGGGGCTTGCCAAGCAGCTGCTAAAGAACCGTTGGGGTATGGTAGTGGCAGGCAGCACCATTCAATACCGTAAGCGTATCCGCCTGTTTGATAAAGTGACCATCAAGACGAAGCTCGTCGGTATAGATGAGCGCTGGCTCTATCTTGAGCATTCGATGTGGGTTAAAGGCAAACCTTGTTCCTCGGTGCTATTACGCACGGGCGTCACCAAAGGCGGCAAAGTCATTGAAACCGCCAAAGTGTTAAAGGCGTTAGGTGAGCCTAATTTAGTCATGTCACCTGAGCCGTGGGTGCAAGAGTGGATAGCGTCCAATAAGGATCATCGCTGGCCGCCGATGGCTAAGGACTAAAATACTCTACGATAAGTCTCTGACTACCTTATCCTCCTTTACCTTAAGCTTTGAGAGCAGACCATGTACCCCTTTATTCGTCATACCGTCTCACTTATACAAGCTGTTTCGCAAGTCAAAAAGGGTCAGAGGCTAGCCTTAAATGAGGTCAGTGAAATTGAGTTTCGCTGTCAGTTGACGGAATATCTTCTAAATCATATAGTCTAGACAAAAACGCGGTTTCATCTAATCTTCCAGCTCAATCAATACCTTCTACCTGCATAGCATCGAATATATGACGTCGAGTGATTTGAGTTATTTTGTTCATGAGATTCTAAATTCTTTCAAGTTTATAGGTTTAATTATATCGGTTTGGAACACTCAACTACAAAACCGTAGTCAAACATATTGACTACAAACTTGTAGTCAAATTCTGTAAAAGTAGTAGAGGTTGACATGGGAAGCAGTTTAGCCTGAGCACCGTTAAAAAATTGCACTGCAATTTTAGGTGAACTTGGAGAGCGGTTTAGCCCCGATTGCAGCGGATATACTTGGCTGCACACTGTGTTGCGGGGACTTGGCTTTCCAGAAAATCATAGATTTTCTCTTGCGTCAGGGTAAGTGTCTCCCAGACACTTACTGTTTCCTTCCTCATATCGAGGCAACAGGAGCACGACTGCCTATTAGTCACCGCCACAGTGGCAGCTAAGATAGTAGCGTAAAGCGGGAATAGCTACTATTTAATCCCCTCCCGAAACCCTTTATAATCCTCAGCCGTTTGCTCTACTGCCTCTATCATCGGTACGTGACCGATATCTTCCATCATAATGACTTGCGCTTGCGGGATGATGTCTTTGATCACATTGACCGTTTCAGGTTTGATGACTTGATCCTTCTCACCCCAAACCACGAGCGTTGGAATATTATAGTCCGCGATGATTTGAGCGCGCTCCTCGACACTATCGGTGACGATTTGCTCAAGGATTTTGGCGTCCAACTCCTTATTATTGATACGCTCTTGTGCGAATACCGCTTTGACTGACTTGGGCAAATAAGGCGGCTTATACATGACAAAATCGTACATCTTATAGAAGTCTTCTTTGCTATTGATCAGCAATGGGTTGTTCTCAAGGGTTGCGCCCTCAAGCGATTTTGGCACGCCTGCTGACCAAAACCCTGCGCTATCGACAAGCCACAGACTCTTGACGTCTTTTGGGTACTTTGCGGCATAAGCGACACTGATCGCGCCGCCCATCGAGTTACCGCCGATGTGAATATTGCTTGCTAATCCTTTAGCTTGCAACAGCTCATGTAAGCGCGTGGCCTGTGCCTGTGAGCGATAGTCTGCGCTCATAGGTTTGCTCGACTCGCCAAAACCCAGCAGATCAGGAATGATCAGATGATAGTCCTCTAACTCGTCAGCGATACGGGTGAAGTTGTCCTTATTACCGCCAAAACCGTGAATAAGGAGTAAGGGCTCGCCTGTTAGGTTGGCGTTTTCGGCATAAACTAACTTGTCGCCAGAAGTTAGCGTAAATGATTTGACATCCAGATCAGACTTATTGCGCTCATATTGAATGATTTTTTGGGTAGTGTTAACGGCAAGCGTATTGGGCGCTGTGGTACAGCCTACGATAGAGAGACTAAATAGTGCGGCAAGGCCTAAGCGTTTAAATAGCATGGAGGCATCCTTGTTTAGAATTAAGGTGGAAACAAAATCTGACTTTGATTTTAGCGCTAAACTTGTGCCTAGATTTTTTAATTTATAACTTTCTAGTCAAAACCTTATCTTCTATGTTCATATACAAGACTATCGTTAGCTCTTGTTTACCTTTCTAGCCCAGATAGCTTAGGCATTGTTATTTATAATAGGAGCGTTTTATAGCAGTAGTGGTTATAACTACAACCCTAAGCTCACTATCTATTCTTAATTAAACCCAACTGATACTCATCAAAGCCCAATCAAAGTGGCATAAAAGGATGCACCTTGAGCGACACGAGTACGCCCTCCAGTAAATCGCGTGACCTTACCAAAGGATCTATCGCCAAAACCATGCTGCTATTTGCCTTGCCAACGACACCATGGAGACGGTTACCGCTGCGCCGTATCATCAAAGTGCATAAAAAGGTTCATGGTAGCCATTAACCAACTTACGATAAAGGCTAAACGGTCGCAGCAGGCTTTATGCTATCTTTGCAGTATTTAGCCGACTGCCTTATCCACTAAAAACCTTACCGCAGCTCGCGCATGGATAGCGGTGGTATCAAACACAGGGATGGGGCTGTCGGCTTGCTTAATCAGCATGCCAATCTCAGTACAGCCCAAAATCACCCCCTCGCAGCCTGCATCAGCTAACTGCTCAATGACCCTTTGATAATATTCTCTTGAGCTATCCAATAACTGCCCTTGGCACAGCTCCTCATAGATAATTCGGTGCACCTCTACCCTTGCGTCTTCTTCAGGTATCACCACTTGCAAACCGCTATCTGTCAGGCGCTGCTTATAAAAACCCTGCGTCATGGTAAACTGCGTACCGAGCAAACCTATCTCGGTCAAACGGTGCGCTTGAATCGCACTAGCGGTTGTATCGGCAATATGAATAATCGGTAAGCCTGTGGCCTCCTGTACCTCATCAGCTACCTTGTGCATGGTATTAGTCGCAATAAGCAAGCCTTGCGCGCCAGCCGCTTGCAGACGTTTGCCGCTACTCGCTAATATCGCGCCCATCTGTGCCCACTCGCCTTTTGCTTGCAGCTCACCAATCGGCGCAAAGTCTAAGCTATGAATAAGCAGGTCCGCTGAATGCAGGCCACCTAACTCAGCCTTGACCCCTTCATTGATCAGTCGATAATAGCTCTCGGTACTCTCCCAACTCATGCCACCGATGATGCCTAATGTACGTTGTGGTCTAGCCTTATCGTTACTTTTCATAGTCTATTCTTATTGATTGGTCTGGTTTATTTATGCTATCGATATCGTTAACATTTAAAGAACTTGGTGTTTGATAATAACCAATTTACCTAGTTACATATAGGTTATATGATAGCTCTCTATAAAACCTTTAGGACAAAAATGCGTTATGGCACTACCGAAACTAAGAATACGTATGAGCCGCAAACTATATCGCCTAGTATTTACTGGACTAATGGCCATGATGATGTCGCTTATTATCTCAACTGCCCTATTACTGGTAAAGGTCGGCTTGGTCGATGGCTTTTTTGGCGAGCTGCTACACTCTTGGGGGTTGGCCTTTGTTTTTGCATGGCCAAGTGCGTATCTCTGCGCATATTTTATCCAAGAGCATGTACTGAGCCGTATTGAGTTTTACTGAACAATAAATGAGGATACTTGTGCGCTTATATGACGACAACAAAAAACTAAAATTGTGTTTTTTATACCATAGAACTTGACGCCTAAAACACCATAAGTAACTAAATTAATATTGCGTCAAACAGGTGGCGCTTGTTACTGTGGCTCACAACTTAACGATGAATAGTACTTTTATAAATAGTACTTTTATAAATAATACCTCCATAAATCAAGGAATATATTATGCGCAGCGCAACTTATAACGAATTTGGCAAACCAACCGAAGTATTGAGCCTAGGCGATCGCCCTATCCCAGAACCTAAGCCTACCGAGGTGCGCGTAAAAACCGTGCTCGCCTCTATCCACAACCATGATCTGTTAACCATTCGCGGTCAGTATGGCTTTAAGCCAGAGATGCCTGCTATCGCAGGTTCCGAGGCGGTCGGCGTAGTCGATGCTGTGGGTAGCGAGGTTAAAAATCTCAAAGTCGGGCAACGCGTGGCGGCGGCCAGCGTGCAAGCGACATGGGCGGAGTATTTTGTCGCTGATGAGGATATGGTGTTTGCCATCCCTGAGAGCTTGGATGATGAGATGGCCGCGCAGCTGATCGCTATGCCGCTTAGTGCCTTGATGCTGCTGGAGTTCTTAGAAGCCAAGAGCGGACAATGGATTATCCATAACGCGGCGAACGGCGCAGTCGGTAAATCGCTTGCGATGCTAGCAGCGGCGCGCGGCGTCAACACTATCAATGTGGTCCGTAGCAGCGATGCCATAAAAGAGCTAGAAGCAATCGGCGCAGAAAATAACATCAGCACTGATAATGAGGACTGGAAAGAGCAAGTCAAAGCCATCCTTGGCGAGGATAAAATCAGCGCAGCGGTCGATTCAGTCGGCGGCGACGCCAGTGGCGACTTATTATCACTGCTCGGTCATGGTGGCACTTTGGCGTCCTTTGGCATCATGTCAGGCCAGCCCATGACGCTCAATCCGACGCATCTTATCTTTAAACAAGCCATCGTAAAAGGATTTTGGGGCAGTAAAATCAGCCAAGAGATGAGCGTGGATAATAAACAGCGCTTAATCGATGAGCTAATCGAACGCGCGACCAGTGGCAAGCTCCATCTGCCTGTGGAGGCTGTGTTTGATTTGGCAGATATCACAAAGGCCGTCGATGGCAAACTACAATCAGGTAAAAATGGTAAGGTGCTGTTAAAGCCATAAGAATTTGCTACGCGTAAATTACCTGATCTAAAGTCCTTTAACAGTTCACTCAAAACAGTGCTTCTTATGATAGAAGCGCTGTTTTTTTATGCAGAATGTTAATTCTGGTGCAAAAGTAGCACTCGTTAAGAAAGCCTTATGCTTAATCTCGACTCCCTTACAATTCTAAGTCAGCCACAACGTTAAGTAACCAAAATCAAGTTGAGAACGCTTAGTCTGAGTTGTTATCGTTTATAAAAAGCAAATTGTTAAACTTAATTTCTTTGAGTACTCAATAATCTCTTTAAGTGCTAAAACTGATAAATAATAAAAAGGATACTTCTATGCGCACTGCAACTTATAACGAATTTGGCAAACCATCTGACGTGCTTGGCGTGAGTGACAGCCCGACTCCAGAGCCCAAAGACAACGAAGTCCGTATCAAAACCATCTTATCTTCCATTCATAATCACGACCTTGTTACCATCAAAGGCGAGTACGGTAATAAACCTAAACTGCCTGCGACAGGCGGTAGTGAGGCGGTAGGGACTATTGATGCTTTAGGCAGTGAGGTTACAGGCTTTGAAAAAGGTCAGCGCGTCGTAGTCTCAGGCGTACAAGGCACGTGGGCGGAGTATTTTATCGCCCC
The DNA here is from genome assembly GCF_000511655.1 of Psychrobacter sp. TB15. Lineage (NCBI taxonomy): Bacteria > Pseudomonadati > Pseudomonadota > Gammaproteobacteria > Moraxellales > Moraxellaceae > Psychrobacter > Psychrobacter sp. TB15. The sequence goes on along the minus strand of NZ_AYXN01000023.1, from coordinate 76,706 downwards.
AGTTTCAAGCCTAATCCCGATACCAGACGCTATCGATGATGAGATGGCCGCTCAATTAATCGCTATGCCGATGAGCGCGCTGTTGCTCATTGAGTTTTTAAACATCAAGCCGGGGCAATGGATCATCCAAAACGCTGCCAATGGCGCGGTCGGTGAATCGATGGCGATGCTCGCTCCTACTCGTAAAATCAATACCATTAATCTAGTACGCAGCAAAAAATCTGAGCAAGAGCTGATCGATTTAGGTATCACTGACAACAACGTCGTGACTGATAATGACGACTGGAAAGAGCAAGTCAAAAAAATCGTTGGCGATGCTCAAATTAGCGGCGCAGTCGATGCCGTTGGTGGTCAGCCAGGCGGCGAGCTAGTATCAATGCTGGGTAAACATGGCGTCATGGCGTCACTCGGCGCAATGTCAGGTAAACCGCTGATGCTGAATCCTAGCAATCTGATTTTTAATTTGGCGCAAGTTAAAGGCTTTTGGGCGAGCGATATGATGCAAACCTTCAGTAAAGAAGATATGCAGCGCTTAACTGGTGAGCTAATCGAAAATGCCGCTAATGGCACTCTAAAACTACCGACTGGCGGTGTTTACGATTTAAACGATATCCAAAAAGCGGTCTCTGATGAGGTGCAATTAGACAAAAAAGGTAAGATACTCATTAAGCCTTAATGTATCGCCGTAAAGTTTATTTACCAAAAGAGGAATAATATTATGTCCAATCAAACAAACTCTGATAATAAAACCTTTAAAGCCTTAGTGGTCGAAGAAACCAGCGAAGGCACGTTCGCAAAAAACATTCAAGAACGCCACGTCAGCGACCTGCCTGACAATGATCTATTGATCGAAGTACATTACTCCTCGCTCAACTATAAAGATGCCATGTCGGCCTCAGGCAACAAGAGCATCACCAAAAACTATCCGCACACCCCTGGTATTGACGCGGCAGGCGTGGTGGTCAGCGACAAGTCAGGCACTTTTAGCGAAGGTCAAGAAGTCGTGGTATTCGGCTATGATTTAGGTATGAACACCGCAGGTGGTCTTGGGCAAATGATTGCCATCCCTGCCGACTGGGCATTGCCTTGCCCTGAAGCGCTTAGCCTAAAAGAAGCGATGATCTATGGTACAGGCGGCCTAACGGCGGCGCTAAGCATCCAAAAGCTGGAAAAAATGGGCGCAAAACCAAGCGATGGCCCCGTTGCCGTATCAGGCGCGACAGGCGGTGTGGGCACTATCAGTATCGCTATCCTCTCGCAGCTGGGCTACGAGTCTATCGCCTTCTCTGGTAAGCCTGAGCAAAGCGAACACTTGAAAGAGTTGGGCGCCACCGAAGTGCGCCATCGTGACACCATCAATGAAGTCGGCAATCGCCCTGTTGGCCGTCCGCTATGGGCCAATGCCATCGATACCGTCGGCGGTGACTATCTTGCCAACCTACTCAAGCAAACCAAACCAGGTGGCGCAGTGACGACCTGTGGCCTTGCAGCATCAGCATCATTTTCGATGACCGTGTTGCCGTTTATCACGCGTGCGGTATCGCTACTGGGTATCGACTCGGTATTTATTCCACTTGAGGACAAAAAAGCGATTTGGCAGCGCGTGGCAACGGACATGAAACTACCCAATCTGGAGCAATACGCGGAAGAAAACACCCTTGAGCAAACCCCAGAATACCTAGACCGCTTTATTGATGGTAAAGCAGTGGGACGTTATGTGGTGAATGTTCGGGGTTAGGGTTTGGTTTAGAAGATGGTTTTTAGATAATGGCAGTGCTCTTTTGGGGTGCTGCTTTTTTTGGAATTCTCAACTGTTTTCCAAAAATTACACAACTAATTACACAACTAATTACACATAGTGTGTATTATATAATAACTTTAAATAGACTTATCAGCTTACTGAGAGTTCAACATGTGTGACTATAAAAAGTTATCAAATCAACCTTTGGTCTTTGTATTAGCAGAATTTAGATTTTCTCCTATACTAGGTATAAAGGAATACATACCTAAGATTCAAGATGCTTTGAGAAATAAGCTACCAATTCTAAGAAACACTGAGACCCAAGAAATTACGGTGTCGCCTAACGGTATAAGCTTAGAGGCTCAAGCCAACTGGGAGTTTATCTCTAAAAATAGTCATACCGCAGCTTCGGTTAACCAGAATCGTTTATTGTTTATGACTAGTGAATATGAACGCTTTAATGGATTTGAAGAGAACTGTGATTTCTTATTACAAACTATTATAGATGTTATTAACCCAAGCCTATGTTTAGGTCTTGGCTTACGTTATAGTGATACCATTTTTAACATTGAAGGCAAAGGCTCAATAGAAGATTTTGTTCAGCCTAGACTATACAACAACGATGATTTAAAACTGTCAGGGAGCTTACTAAGACAGACTAATGAAACTTTATGGAGAACCACAGAAGGGGCTATTTTTATTCGTTCGATATACGGTGAGGATAAAGTTTTAGTTTGGCCTGATGCAGAGAATTTACCCATTGCAATAGAAAAATCTTCTGATAAGCCTGTCAAAAGACTACTATTGGATATCGACCATGTATGGAATGCTCAGGAAGAAGAGTCCGGTCCACTAGATTTTAATAAAGGATTAATACTTAGTAAGCTATCAAACATGCATAAAATCAGTCGAAAAGCATTTTGGAATGTAACAACAGAACAAGCCAAGGAGGCATGGAAATGAGACAAAACAGTTATGGAGCAAATAGCTGGATAAATAAGAACATTACTACCGCTTTTATAGGCGCTTCTATTCTTGCCACTACTCCAGCCTATGCTTTTAAGAAATCAACCAGTTACGATAACAGTCGTTATATAATTGACAAAATGAGCCAAGCAAGCGGATCAAGTATTAATGTTAAGTACAATACTCGCCAGTCTCAGCTTTCGACAATAAAAGAGTATTTTGATTTGAGTGATGAAGAGCTTGCTAACCTTGTTGGTGTCTCAAGAAAAACACTGTACAACTGGGAGAAGCAAGGGATTAGTAAAGAAAAAGATAGACAAAGAGTGTTTGAGTTAAGCGTTATCGCAGAAGACTGGAGTTATAATAAGCTTCCTACTGATAAAGAAAAGCTGTTTACCCCTATCCTAGGTTCTACTAGCGTGATGCAAATGTTGACAGACGAAAAGCTTGATAGAGAAAAAATAATTTTTGCAGGTCGACGTCTTGCTCATCAATCACTGACGCCTGAATTAGGTTTGATTTAGAGGTTTAAATGCAGCGTATACTCGAAGCATTAGGATGGCGACAAGGCAGCTTTGTCAAACCTGAATCAGTTGCAAAGCTAATAGGTGACATAGATAGTACGTTCACTATATCTGCTAACAACTTGTTGGTTGTTGCCTCGCAATCATGCGACGTTGCCTCCTCGCAAGAAGAATACATCGAGCTCTCTATTGTCCGGCCTTTATCAGCTGAAGCGTTTAATAAACAGTATAGCCATAATCGTCATCCTAGAATATTGCATATAGAAGCCAACTCAAACAGCTCTGATGAGAAGGTTATTTTAGAGCTAAAAGCTCACGAAAAAATTCAAATAAAAAAGTCACTTCTTGAAGAATTTAAACCTGATTCTTCAATTAACTTTTTAGAAGGGAACCTAAATCAGTATATTGATTGGCTAGCTGGTCGTTATAAAAGACCAGCATTACCTACTAAATTCGATCAGCTAATCGCGTCTTCTGATAAGAAAGGTAAAAGAAAAAAGATTGCTAAGCGAGCTAATGAATATTTAACTGGTATATATGTTGAGATTTATCCAAATCGAGAGATCAATGATGATGAAACTTATTCAGTGAACTTGTTAGGTATAGCTTCTAATGATCAGTCTATTACTTCTGCTACTGATGCACTTAATGACTATGCTGATATATTGGAAGATGCTGGAATGGACGTCTCTGTTCCTAAAGTAGTTACTGAATTTCAAGTTTCTGTAGGAACCCTACGTCAATATCAACGTATCAATTTTGAATATCTTTCGTACGAAGAAAATAACCCTTTACCACCTGACACAGAAATTTAAAACAAAAAACACTCAACTTAGTTGGGTGTTTTTTTACGTCAGCTAAGTACTGAGTAGAGATTATTCCCACTCAATCGTCGCAGGCGGCTTGCTCGATACATCATACGTCACGCGTGAGACATCAGCGATTTCATTCATGATGCGATTCGATACTGTCTCAATCAAATCATACGGCAGATGGGCAAAGCGCGCGGTCATAAAGTCCACGGTCTCAACCGCACGTAGCGCAATCACCCACGCATAGCGGCGGCCATCACCGACCACGCCAACAGACTTGATCGGTTGGAATACCGCAAAGGCCTGCGCGGTTTTGTCATACCAGCCCGAACGCTCAAGCTCCTGCATAAAGATCGCATCGGCAAGGCGCAGGATATCAGCATATTCTTTTTTCACTTCGCCAAGGATTCGCACGCCTAGACCTGGGCCTGGGAACGGATGACGGTAAATCATCTTCTCTGGTAGGCCAAGCGTGATACCCAGTTTACGCACTTCATCTTTAAATAGATCGCGTAATGGCTCAACGAGTTCAAACGCCAAGTCATCAGGTAGACCACCAACGTTATGGTGGCTCTTAATCACGTGCGCCTTACCTTGGTGCGATTTGGCGGACTCAATCACGTCAGGGTAAATCGTCCCTTGTGCTAGGAACTCAATGGTTTTGCCATCGCTTTGTGCGCTGATTTCGCGGGCACTATTGGCAAACACATCAATAAAGGTTTTACCGATGATTTTACGTTTGGCTTCAGGGTCAGACTCGCCTGCTAGAGCGTCTAGGAACAAGTCTTCAGCATCGACACGGATGACTTTGACGCCCATGTTTTCGGCAAACACTTGCATCACTTGATCACCTTCGTGCAGGCGCAAGAGGCCATTATCGACAAACACACAAGTGAGCTGATCGCCAATGGCTTTATGCAGTAGCGCGGCAACCACTGAGCTATCGACTCCGCCTGAGAGACCGAGCAGTACTTGCTTGTCACCGATTTGCTCTTTGAGCTGCGCCACGCGCATATCGATGATATTGTCCGGCGTCCACTCACCAGCACAGTCGCAGATTTGATGCACAAAGCGGCCTAGCAGCGCCTGACCTTGTAGGGTATGAGTGACTTCGGGATGGAACTGGAGACCATAGTATTGCTTGTCGTCATTGGCCATAATGGCAATCGGGCAGCTTGGTGTGCTGGCGATGATATCAAAGCCTTGTGGCGCTTCGATGACCTTGTCGCCATGGCTCATCCAGACGTTTAGCGTGGTCGATTTGTCTTCACTGACGCTATCTTCGATGCCATCAGTAAGCTTTGAATGACCATTGACGTTAATGGTCGCCGCGCCAAATTCATGGATATCACTGGCATGTACCTTACCGCCAAAACGATCTGCCATCGCCTGCATACCGTAGCAAATGCCAAGTACTGGTACACCAAGCTCAAACACAGCGTCATTGATACGTGGGCTATTGTCCGCATGCACACTCTCAGGGCCGCCCGATAGGATGACACCTTTGGCACCAAAATCTTTGATACGGTCGCTGTCGATATCATAAGGGAACATCTCACAAAACACGCCAGAATCGCGCACACGGCGAGCGATGAGCTGGCTATATTGCGAGCCAAAATCAAGAATAAGAATACGATCTTCTTTGATAGTAGGGATAGCAGCGGCAGTGGTCATAAATCGATATCCATCAATAAGTAAAATTATTAGCCTATTTTAACAAGTTTAAGCCAATCATGGGCGACTAGATAACGTGGATTAGGTAAATAAACAAAAGCGTTTCATCTGCAAATAAATCATAAGCGTACCTACCCAATTAACTACATAAAGTCAAAAAATATTCGCTACTATAGTTAATTCACTTTAAAACCGATACCGTGCTACTGGAATACTTGTTTTGAATAACAGTTGCGTAGCATCAAAAAGTGCGAAGCGCACCGCAAGCAAGGAAAATTTGTACCAGTAGCACGGTATTATTAACGTATCGATTTTATTTCATATTGACTATATAAGCTTAAGTCTGAAAAAATAACGGAGATAAACCATGACTAGCCTACCCAAGCCCAAATTCGACGATCCAAAAGACTATATCCTAACTAAGTCCGATATCGCCGCGATTCCTGAAACCAAGCACGTGCATCAGTTTAACGACAACGCCATTCGTCATACGGTATCTCTAAGCGATATTGTTGGACTAAACGCCTTTGGCTTACATTTAGTACGCGTTGAGCCGGGCGATGAAACCACCCAGCACCACTATCATGAAGAGTCAGATGAGTTTATCTACGTATTATCAGGCGAGCTATCACTGCGCTATGGCGATAAGACTTATCCTTTAAGTGCTGGCGATTTTGTTGGTTTTCCAGCGTACGGTGCAGCGCATTCGATGCGTAATGATAGCGATAGCGACGTCACCTACCTTATGGGCGGAAGCAGACCGCCGATTGATATCACCAACTATCCAGACATCAAACGTAGAATGTACAAGATCCATGGAGAAAAGGAATTTGTCGATTTAGAAGATTTGGGTAAAGTTTAAAGGGTTATCCAAACACAAAAAGGGCATGTCTAGTTATAACTTATAAACAATAGTTTTTTTGTTGCTATCATTCAAAAACATTAGTATGGTGATTAATAAACGCTATTTATGCTGAGCTATTTAACCCAACTAGCCGCTACACTCTAACCACAAGTACAGTGATTACAATCGACAGGTATGTCTCTATGCGCAAACTCAAACTCCCTACCCGTAAACACGCTAAACCCTCCTCTACTCTGCAAATCTCTGATAGCGACAACAACGATAACGCCAACCTAGACATGACTGCAAAAACCAATACCTCTCTTAACACCCCCATCGAGCAAACGCGTTGGAATGGCTGGGGCAATGTCAATATCAATAAAAAAGTCTCACCGCATGGCGCAAAACTGATCAAATCGCATATCGGCAAAACCAAAAAACTTCCTTCGGTTAGTCTACAAAAAGTACTAAAAACCGTACCCAAATCGCGCCTACCTGCCGCTATTACTGACCTTGATATCGTCTCTACTGACCGAGAGATCAGACTCAGACACGCACGTGGGCAAAGCTTCCCCGATTGGATCGCGATGCACAGCGGCGACTTTGAAGTCTTCCCTGACGGCGTGGCGCACCCAAAATCGACCGCTGATGTCGAGCAGTTATTAAAACTTGCCCAAGAGCACGATCTGATTGTTATTCCTTTTGGCGGTGGTACTTCCGTAGTCGGACATATCAATCCGCAACAGGGCGCGCGCCCGGTATTGACTATCGCCATGAGTCAGATGGATCGGCTGATGGATTTGGATACCGAGAGTCAAATTGCTACTTTTGGTGCCGGTACGCAAGGGCCAGCGGTCGAGGCACAATTGGACGAGCACGGTTATCGCTTAGGTCATTATCCGCAGTCGTGGGAGCTATCGACGCTTGGCGGCTGGATTGCGGCGCGCTCAAGTGGTCAGCAGTCCTTGGGCTATGGTCGTATCGAGCAGATGTTTGCTGGCGGCACTTTAGTGACCCCGCAAGGCGTGCTAGAGATTGCTGACATTCCTGCATCCTCAGCAGGGCCTGATTTGCGTGAGATGATGATGGGTACTGAAGGCCGCGTAGGTATCTTTACCGAAGTCAAGATGCGCGTGCAATCACAACCTGAAGAAGAGCTATTTAAAGTGGCGTTTTTGCCGAATTGGGAAGCGGGCAAAGCGGTACTCAAACAAGCGGTGCAAAACAATGTTCGCCTCTCTATGCTACGCCTAAGCAACGCGGTAGAGACTGATGCACATTTGCATCTAGGTACGACGCCAAGCCAGTTTTTAGCGATTAGCACTTATCTAAAAGCGCGCGGACTCAGCTCAGATAAAGTGATGCTCACTTATGGTTTCTCAGGCGATAAAGCACAGAATAAACTAGCAGTGACGCAGTTTAATAAATTGTTAAAGCAAAATGGTAGTGTCACGGGTAAAATCACTAATATCATGGGTAGTGTTTGGGCGCACGGGCGTTTTAAATTCCCATATCTGCGCGGTACGCTTTGGGATAAAGGCATTATGGTTGATACCTTTGAGACCGCTACCAACTGGAGCCGTATTGACGAGCAAATGGCACAGATGCAAGACGCGGTAAAAACCTCGCTCGCTGATGAGGGTGAGGAAGTGATGGCCTTTACTCATATCTCGCATGTCTATAAACAAGGCGCGAGTCTATACACCACTTACTTCTTCCGCGCCGCCAAAGATCACGCGACTACCTTACAGCGCTGGCAGAAAATCAAACATGCGGCCAGTATGAGCCTTACCCATGGTAAAGCCACCATTTCACATCAGCATGGCGTTGGCCGCGATCATGCCCCGTACCTTGCTGCCGAAAAAGGTAAGCTTGGGATTCAAGTGACTCGTGATATGCTAAAAAGTCTAGATCCTGAGCAGCGTATGAATCCAGGGGTATTGCTTGAAGATTAATTTTAATTAAGAGCTTTGTTTATAGACAGTTTAGTGGAAGAGCGCTACAGCGTGACTGATATTTGTTTTGCGCCGCCTCTGTCGGCGTAGGCACAGCACGCAAAAAAATGAATATCAGTCGCGCATCACAATATAACGTATCTACTTTATTTAGTAACGACTATAAGTTAAACCTTCTAGATAAACTACTTAGCTTAAAATTAATTAACAATTAAGATGAGTCTTCTATGACCCAATTCACACAACGCCAGCAAGCACTCGCGCCCCTAGCACGATCTGAACCTTGGGATATGCTCATTATCGGCGGCGGTATCACGGGTGCCGGCATTGCCCGCGAGGCAGCAAGGCGTGGCCTTGCCGTATTGCTTATCGAGCAAAAAGACTTTGCTTGGGGCACCTCCAGCCGCTCAAGCAAAATGGTGCATGGCGGCCTGCGCTACATTGCCTCAGGCGATTATAAAACGACACTGCTTAGCGTGCGTGAGCGTGAACGTATGCTAAGCGAAGCAGAAGGTCTAGTTAACGAGATGCATTACGTCATGCCGCATTATAAAGGCAAGTTTCCGCCGCCGTGGATCTTTAATACCTTGCTGCGCGTCTACGACAAGATAGCGGGCAAACGCTACTTTAAATACTTTAAAAAAGACGCTTTTTTACGGCTAAACCCTAATATCAAGCAAGATAAATTTTTGGGTGCCAGCCAGTTTAGCGATGCGATCACCGATGATTCGCGACTGGTCATGCGCGTACTTGACGAAGCCATTCATGACGGCGCGCACGCTATTAATTATCTCAAAGCCGAGTCGCTCATCACTAATGAGCAAGGCTTAGTCGTCGGTGCAACTTTAAAAGACACGGCGTCTAAAGACAGTGACAAGACTTTGGACGTTCACGCCAAAGTGGTGGTCAGTGCCACCGGCGCTTGGGCCGATACCTTACGTATGCAAGCCCGCGAGCAAACTGAGCAAAGCTTCAACAAGCAAATACGTCCCTCACGCGGTAGTCACTTAGTCGTCAGTCAAGAGCGCTTACCTACCTCGCAAGCCTATACCTTTTTGCATCCTGCTGATAAACGAGCGGTGTTTGTCTTCCCGTGGGAGAACCGTACGGTACTTGGCACCACCGACTTAGATCATCCGCCACTTAATGACGAAGAAGTCGGTATCACTAGCGCAGAGGTCGATTATCTACTAGCAGCAACTAACTCATTGTTTGATGATACCGATCTCAATCGAGAAGATATCATCAGCACGTGGGCAGGCGTACGACCGCTGATCTCTGATAGCGGTGATGGCAAACGCGTCAGCCCCAGTAAAGAGAAGCGCGATCATAGCGTCTGGCTCGATAATAATCTCGTGACCGTCAGCGGCGGCAAGCTCACCACCTTTCGCCTGATTGCGCTTGATGTGCTGGCAAAATGTCAAGAAGTGCTCGACCTTGATGACTCTGCTACTCAAAACTTAAAAACGAATAGCGATCAAGTCTTTAACAATCCTACGCCGACTCATGCCAAGTTTGCCACTTTACCAAAACTCTTACAGCAGCGCTTGCAAGGATTTTATGGTCTGCAGCTCGATAACTTATTAGCGCTAGCACATGACGATGATTTGGCTTATGTCACCGATAGCAACACCATTTGGGCGGAGATTCGCTTTGCAGCGCGCTTTGAACAAGTCATACATTTAGATGATTTACTACTGCGGCGGACGCGCTTGGGGTTGATCCTACCGCATGGCGCAATGACACCTTTGATTAGTGCCAGACTGAAGCAAATTTGCCAGCAGGAGCTGGGCTGGGATGAGCAAAAGTGGCAACAAGAAGTCGCTCGCTATAGCGAGTTATGGCAGCGTTATTATCATTTGCCTGCAGCTTAGTGCTTTTTATACCTACATTTAAGATACTTTAAGAGTTATGCTGTGCGGCTGGTATAAATTTTCCTTGCTTGCTGTGCGACTTCGTCACTTTTCGATGCTGCGCAACTATCTCAAAAGGAGCATCCCAGCAGCACATAGCAAATGTGTATCAGTTTTAACTAGAACTGAGTATAGTTAAGGACGACTATGACCGATAATTCTGCAAACCCGATTTATTTCTTAGCTATCGACAACGGCACTCAAAGCGTCCGCGCGCTGATATTTGATGAGTTTGGCAGCGAGATCGCCAAAGCCCGCGTACCTATCGAGCCGTATTTCTCCGAGCAGCCCAATTATGCCGAGCAGCACGCCGACTACTATTGGCAAAAGCTGACAGAGGCCTGTCAAAAGCTCTGGCAAAGCTGCAAGATTAAACCTGAGCAAATCACAGGCGTCAGTCTCGCTACCCAGCGCTATACTATGATATGTCTCGATAAAGACATGCAGCCGCTACGCCCCGCTATCGTTTGGATGGATTTGCGCCGCGCTGAGACTGGTGATATCGGCTTTCTTGGCCCGCTTACCAAACTCATCGGCATGGGCGAATTAGTCAAAGACGCCCAGCAAAAAGCCCGCTGTAATTGGCTCGCGCAAAACGAGCCTGAGATATGGGCACAGACCGCACACTACGTCAATCTCTCCGCCTACCTCACCTATCAGCTAGTAGGTGAACTTATCGACTCAAATGGTCATTCGGTCGGCTATCTGCCGTATGACTACAAAGCGCAAACATGGCTCAAACCCAACACCCTGAAATGGCGGCTGTTTAGCTGTACCCCCGAGCAAATGCCCAAAATCATCCCACCAGGCCAAACTCTCGGTGAGATAAGCGCCAAAGCTGCCAAAGTCACAGGTATCCCAGAGGGCACACCGATGATTGCCGCCGCCAGTGACAAAGCCTGCGAAGCCCTAGGCGCAGCGGGACTGTCCGCCGATACCGCATGCCTTAGCTTTGGCACCACCGCTACCATCAACACCATCTCCCCCGACTATGTCGAGATTCTCAAACACATGCCCGCCTATACCGCCGCCGCCCCGCATTACTACAATCACGAGTACATGATTTATCGCGGCTTTTGGATGGTCAGCTGGTTTAAAGAACAATTCGCCCATTACGAACAACAACTTGCCAAAACCCAAGGCATCGATACCGAAAAGCTCCTTGACGCCGCCGTCAAAGGCATTCCAGCCGGCAGCATGGGACTCATTATGCAGCCCTATTGGTCACCGGGCGTGCGTCATCCGGGGCTTGAGGGCAAAGGCGCGCTTATTGGCTTTGGCGATGTGCATACCCGCGCCCACGTCTACCGCGCTATCTTAGAAGGGCTGGCTTATGAGCTTAAACTTGGCTTTGATACGATTGAAAAGCGCACCGGCAAACCCATCAAACACCTGCGCGTCTCAGGCGGCGGTTCGCAAAGCGACGCCGCCATGCAGCTCACCGCCGACATCTTTGCCATGCCCGCCTACCGCCCGCACACTTTTGAAGCCACTGGCCTCGGCGCGGCCATCAACTGCGCGGTGGGTCTCGGCGTCTATCCCGACCACGCGACAGCAAGCGACGCCATGACCCATTTAGGCGACGAATTCGTCCCGATTGAAGCCAACGTGCAACTCTACAAGCGTCTGTATAACGAGGTCTATCTGAAGATGTACGAGCGCCTAAAGCCGTTGTATCAGAGCATTCAAGACATCACAGGCTACCCCGCCAAGTAATATGCACAAGTTCAAGGTGTCGGCTATTGGGAGTGGTTAGAAGGTGGGATGATTGTGGCTAAAAGGTTATGGGAGCCGATCGCGCCTTCTGCTTGTATCTGTACCCCTAAGCGTGGCGGGCACTAAAGCTAGAGGCGTTCCAACATTCGAGCGACCCCCCTCTAGCCAAGTGCCCGCAACCCGCTTAGTCGCACAGTATACCGCGTCAGTCACGGCTAAAACGCTCCCCGAGGCGACTATTGTTAGTTTCCTAGAACGTGCAATTGTAATCTTGTAGTAAGCACTTTTTGCCCCATTAGATTGCCTTTCGGCCTTTTAGCTTTCGGAACTTTTACTACTATCTGTGCATTATTTAAAGCGCCTAATAGATTTCGATTTTCTTCAGTGTTTGCAAATTCAACCTCTTCGCCTTTAGCTAACCTTCGATAAGGATCATCCAACAAACTCAACACCTCTACGATTGCCTGCTTATTCAAATAATTAATTTGCTTTAGAAGCAAATTCTTAAGTTCGCTTGAGTCTGCATATTTAATAAGCTGCTCATAAATAGAAGAGGGCATTTTATCACTTTTATATATTTCAATAACTTGTTCACGAACCGTTGTACTATCTTCTATTAAATCAATAGCCTCGGTTTCAGCTAGTGTTTTTTTATCTTTATTACTGACACTATTAGAACCAAGTAATACTTCAACGTCTTCCACACGGAGTTTAATATAACCTAGGTCTTCAATTATCAATTTATGATACTTGACTAAAAAGGCTTCTATGACTTTGTTTGATGTATGCTCTTTAACTTGATTCCAGTTATCAGGTGTTAAACTTAGCTTACCGAGACCAATTAGAGATAGAATTTTTTCTTGATTTAAGTATTCTAAGCTTGCGTTATTCCAGTCTCCATCCGTAATCCTAATTAGATTTTTGTATGCTTCATCACTTAACTCATTACATAAAAAAATATTTTTATCGAACTCAGCCTTAGTATCTTCCCAGTCTTCAATGCCTAAAATATCTGATTCAGTGTAATTAATCATTTGTAAATAACTTTGTCCATTCTCCAAGAATTTGACGAGCGAACCGTCTATCTCCCGATAAGCACCTTGATCATCCTGATCTTCATAAGACTCAGAAAAATACTTAAAAACGTTTGACCATGAGTATTGGACTTTTAAGCTGCCTATGAGATATTGTTGAATTCGATAGTTTTTGACTGCACCTATATCTTTGATCTTAGTAGAATTGAGGTCAATAAATTTTTCTGTTATCGAATTGCGACTATCAAGACCGTTGAGAGCTTTAATATAGATATCTTCATCTTCATGATATGAAGTATTATCATCCGCGTCTAATAAAATAACTCTTATATATTCTGATAGATTTTCAGACCAAATATCTTCAACTAAATAGTTGATTTCAGAATCACATATTGTTGTTAATGGTGCGTTTTTAAGCCTATTATCTAGTTCATCTAGTGATAGTGATAAATTACCCATCAAGGCAGCCTTGATTACATCCAACTCGACAGAAAAAAATCCTTGTTCACCAAGCCAGTTGAATAAATCAAGGTTTGTAGCATCTAGGCGAGAGAACTTAGGTTGTATGGAAAGACTGAGCTGTTTGAATTTTCCTTCATTCTTTGAAAGGGAGTTCATTACAAAATCAATATAATCGTTCCTTTGTGATAAAAATATATTAATTTTTTCAGATAGATAGCTAGACGTATCTAGAATATCAATACCATATCTGATAATTTTTGAGTAATTATTAGTTGTCTGTTCGTCTTCAATATCATCTAGTATCTCATCAAAAACAGTATCATCTTGCTTTATAAGTATAGGAATGAGTAAGCTTAGATAACTGACGTCCTTATTGAACAAAATAGCTAAAAACTCAATTGAGATATCTGATTTATCACATATTTTTTGTATGAAATTTTGCTTATGCTTTATAAAACTAGTAGTTTCCAACAAATATCCCAACATGCTAATATTTAAAACACTAGATGTACTCATCTCATCTTCTGATAAGTAACTTAATAACAGTTCGCCTTGATGAGTTAACTCTAGTTCAAACTTAGGCATTTGACGTCCATTGACAACCATCGCATAGTTCTTATCTGATCTCGATATAGAAGACTCAAAAAACAAAGAAATATAATCAGGATAGTTCTCGTTAATATAGCCATTTATAATAAAAAACATCAACTGTTCAGGAATATCTGGTATTTCTTCATCTTGAAGTAACTGCTTTATATCTATATCTTGAAGCAGTCTTTTTATCGTCTTATTTTTAATAGTGTAAAGCTTATCCTTGAGTCTGCTTAAATTATTAGATATCTGTTTTTTCTCCTCGTTGGTTTTAGCTCTTATAATAGCTAATCGCTCACTATAGATAAGCTGCGAATTAATTGAATCCTCAACATCCGAAAAAGACACACCACTAGAATCAAACCAGTAATGGCTACTATTTTCGGCGCTAAATTCAATTTTTTTATTTTTTAAACTTTCAAGCTTTAAAAATAAATCTTCGTCATATTTGTCAATATCAACCGGCTCACCATCTACCTTTATGTATTTAACCACATCATGTTTCTTGCGAATCAAACTATTTAAATAGTAGCTATAAACAGCATTAAGCTCATCAATAGACAATAGCATCTCATTTGAAAGCTCTAACTTTCTTCGTTCTAGTTCATGGATCTTTTCAGTAATTCCCGCTATCTTTTTATCTATTAAACTGTTTTTTACATTATTAAATATATCGTATATCAGACCTCTGTTTGAATTCAGTTTTGAAAAATCATTTGGATAGTAGTTTTTATATACAATTATAGCAAAAACTTGGTTCTTATCTAGCTGTAAATATTTTAAATGATTATCATAGTCTTGATACTCATTTAAAATATTTTTCACCAGTCTCATATCATCAAAATATAAACAAGTATTCCTTAAAAAACGTTTATCTATATCTTTTACCACTTCTTTATAGTTCTTTTGGATTAAGTCATACGCATTTGTTGGATTAATGATCGGAATAATAGGTATGATATATTCAAAGAATTTACTTCTTTCATTGTCAGTAAACATATCGTCTTTAATAGCATATATAAAAACCACTCTATCCTCACAATACTTGTTTATCATAGAGTTGAGTTCGCGTAGCCTTACAAAAATTTCGTTATTATTGAACCGATCTAAATCTTCGATAATGACAACATTTTTTCCAGTAGCCTCAAAAAAATATAAAATTTCATCTAAATGATCGTTAAGAATAGACTTATCTTTTTCATTCTTTATATTAAATTCTGAGTTATGAAAGCTAAGCTTAATCTCAGATAATTCAAAAGAGATATTCAACAGCTTGTAAAGTAATAGTATAGAACATACTAAAAAAAACCAAAATGCCAATTCTGGTAGCCAAGTAGGTAGGGAGTATATAGCTTCAATATAACCAACCTTATCAAAAACTATTAATCCACTTATAACTAGTATTATCACTGATAAGGCTGTAATCCTGTTGGTTAAGGCATTACCAGTAATTCTTTTAAATCTTGATAAGGGAATTTTATTTTGAGGTACAGCATAAAAGAACTGTTGTAGTATGCTTCTTTCTATAAGCTGAATCTGCTCAGGCGTTAACTCCTCTTTTATTTTTATATTATTATCGTTTTCATCAATAGTATTTAAGTCTTTGTTATCCGATAAGGTATCCTTATTAACCTGAAAAGAAGAAAGAGAAATATCTAAAAATTCCCATTGACTATTTTCTTTATATTTTTTCTTAAAGGTATTTAAGACACTACTTTTCCCTGAACCATATATTCCTGTTACAGCTATATTGAAGACACTTTCTTCATTCAGTGCAGATATTAATCTATTTTCATACCTTTCATAGCTCTCTTTTCCTTCTCCTTCATCTAAGTTATTTAAAGGAGATAGAGAATGAATTTGATGTTCATTCTCTACTTTAGAATTACTGATTTTTTCTAATTTTACTCTATGGTTGAGTATTATTTTTTCCACTAATTGAATTTCCTTTTTCAGGGGTTTGCTATAGAATTTCAAAGAAAGGTTTAATTTCACTGCGTTACAAACTTAGCCTTATAAAAACACTAAGTCTAAACCCCACCACTAAACACAGCATAAACCCGATTCAACCCCTCACGCAGCAGTGCCTCAGGACACGCCACATTGATACGCATTTTCAGATGACCCTCGCTACCGTATTTAATACCAGAATTTAGCTCAACTTTCGCCGCGCGCAGTTTGTTATAAAGCGCCTGATTGTCCTCACCGTATGCCGAGCAATCGAGCCAAATCAAATACGACGCCTCAGGACGCATGACCTTAATATCAGGTAAATGCCCTGCTAAAAAGTCTAACGTAATCTCAATATTTTTCTCAATATAAGCCAGCACCTGTTCAAGCCACTCTCCCCCTTCTTCATAAGCGCTTTGCATCACCGTATAAGCAAATAAATTCAGCTCATATTCATCATTTAGCTGCTGCTGCTGACTGATTTTTTTGATTAAAGCGTCATCTTTGGCAAAGATCATTGAGCCTTTGATACCCGCCACGTTAAAGGTTTTGGTCATGGAGGTCAGGCTGACCACCTTGTGCTCGTAACCTGCCGCTTCTGCTAGCTTTAATAAAGGCGTAAATTTATGACCAGTCAAGGTTAAATCTTGATGAATCTCATCACTGATGATGGCGACATCGTGTTTTTGACACAGCGCCAGTAGTGCTTTAAGCTCATCAATAGTCCAGACGCGCCCGCCCGGATTGTGCGGATTGCATAATAGATATAGCTTAACTTTATGCTCGATAATTTTAGCTTCGATATCTTTTAGATCTAACTGATATTTTTCATCGACTTCTTTTAACGCAGACATCACAAGCGTGCGCTTATTTTGCTTTACTTTAGTCGTAAACGGCGTATAAATGGGATCATTAACTATTACCGCATCGCCTACCTCGGTGAATATCTGCATCATCAGCGCTAGACTTGGCACCACCCCTGGCGAAAATAAGATATTATCCTGTGTCAAATCCAAGCCATAACGATTGCTATGCCAGTTGATAATCGCCTCATACAAAGCAACAGTCGGTTTGGTATAACCCAAAATACCGTGATCTACGACACGCTGCACACTATCTAAAACAGGCGGCGCGGCTCTAAAGTCCATATCGGCGACCCACAGCGGAATGGTATCGTCACTATAGTGCCATTTAAGTGATCCCGTATCGCGTCTATCGATGATTTCGTCGAAGTTATATTGCACTGGTATTGTCCTTGGTCATACGGTTAAAGAAAGCTTTACATCATGCGTTCGGTAGCGTTACGAGTCTCTACCTACCCTGAAACTCAGGCTCGCGGCGCTCAACCATCGCCATCGCACCTTCGCGAGCATCTTCTGAATGAAATAAATGCGGTAGATAACCATGAATATTAGCCAGCGCTGACTTTGCGCCATTACGGCTGGCATCTTGCGCCGAGGATAGCAGCCCTTTTACCCCAAGTGGCGCGGCGCTGCAAATCTCTTTGGCAATCGTTAGCGCGCGCTCGTACTCTTCACCATTGGGTACAACTTCACTGACTAGGTTTAGTTTATCGGCGGTTTGTGCGTCAAAGTTTTTACCTGTCAGCAAGTACGGCATGGCTTTTTGCCAGCCTGCCGCCGCGACAAAGCGTACCGTCGCCCCGCCAAACGGCATGATACCGCGCTGCACTTCCATTTGGGCAAAGTTGCAATTGTCGCTTGCGATAACCACGTCACTGTTAAGCATCAACTCAATTCCCGCGGTAAAGCAGGTGCCTTGTATCGCCACCACGACAGGTTTGGTGCGCAGCTTACCGCCGATACCCCATGGATCGATTTCCTTATCATTAAATTCAAACGCGCCTTTATTCCATTTATCTTGCAGCTCCATCAGATCAAGACCAGCGGTAAAGTGCTCGCCATGTGCGAAGATGAGCGCACAGCGTAGATTATCGTCGTTCTCATAATCTGTTAACGCCTCGGAGAGTTGTTTGATCATATGGCTGTCAAAAGCATTGCGTTTGTCGGCGCGATTAAGCCCGATGAGACAAATGTAGCCGTCAGTTTCATAAGTGATGCGATTGCTTGTATCGTTTTGGGTGGTCATGGTTATATCCTTTTTAGGTTTGTCGTTATCGTAGGGTGTGATCTCATTTTTAAAATAATGCTACTGACTTTTAATATAGACAGCCTTACCCTATAACACAAGATGAAAAGCACTAGCATCGGTAGCAGTTGACCTTAAAATTAATAGCTGCCACTATTATTAATCTTACGATACTCCTTAGTAACTACTAGAGCATTTTATGGAATTTTGGCACGGCTTTTTACTGATCACCAGCGTTCACTTACTGGCGGCTGCCTCCCCTGGCCCTGACTTTGTTTTAGTTTCACGTGAAACTTTAACCAAAGGTCGACGTACCGGCTTGATTTGTAGCTTAGGGATTACCTTAGGTTTAGCTGTCCATATTATTTACTCGGTATTAGGACTGGCGGCAGTGATAGCGCACTCGCAGCCACTATTAACTGCTATCAAATGGTTAGGCGGCGCTTATCTTATTTATCTAGGTTGGCAAGGAATTGGCGCTAAACCCAAACAACCAGTAGAAACGACCACTTTTACTAATAATGATAATAGCAACAGTAATAGCAATGTTACAGATAAAACTGAATCTAGCTTTGCTACTCTGCGCCGTGGTTTTTTTTGCAACGTTTTTAATCCCAAAGCGCCAGTCTACTTTGTCGCTATATTTACTTTAGTATTATCACCCGATATTCCACTTTGGCAACTCTCTATCTACGGCGTATGGATGATGGTATTACAGATGGCCTGGTTTAGCACGGTGGTGATGCTATTGTCGATTCCTGTCATCCTCAAACGTTTTCAGCGTTTTGAGCATTGGATAGATCGCGTACTCGGTACAGCAATGATTGTATTGGGCTTAAACCTGATCTTCCGTAGCCGATAAACCATTTAGCGTTGATGAAATCTGCTAAACTAGACGGTTATCTTCAGACTTTATAGCCTACTACTATGACTAGCAGACCAAACCCTAATAAGCCCCATACAGCGCATAGAAACCGCTCGCCTGCGACCGCCAAAAAACTTGGCAAGCTGCATCCGCGCAACCCGCATCAAGGTCGCTACGACTTTGCTGTATTGACCCGCGCGCTACCTGAACTTGCCGATTACACAATTACCAACCCGAAAGGCGAGCCAACGATTAATTTCTCCGACGCCAAGGCCGTACGCGTGCTTAATCAAGCACTACTCGCACACTATTATGGCGTCAAGTTTTGGGATATTCCTGAAGGTTATTTGTGCCCGCCGATTCCTGGACGCGCCGATTACATTCATTATATTGCCGATTTGTTGGCGCAGACTACTCATGTGAGCGAAGACAATACGCCACCTACAGGCAAAGATATTCATGCACTTGATATCGGCACTGGTGCCAGTGCTATCTACCCTATTGTTGGCAGCCAAAGCTATGGCTGGCGCTTTACCGCGAGCGACATCGATCCGGTCTCAGTGAATACGGCGACGGTAATTAGCCAAGCCAATCCCAAGCTCAAAGGCGCGATTAAGATCAAACTGCAACCTGAACCTAAGCATATCTTTAAAAATATTATCGGTCGTCAAGACTACTTTGACGTCGTCATATGTAACCCACCTTTTCATGCCTCATTAGAAGAAGCGATGCAGGCCAATAGCCGTAAACAGCATAATTTGCAGCGCCATCGCGGCAAAAACGAAAGCGCGCAAATCAGTCGTCACTCTACAAAGTCAGGCAATGCCGCGCAAAACCTTAACTTTGGCGGTCAACATAAAGAATTATGGAGTGAGGGCGGCGAGATTGCTTTTTTAAGTAATATGATAAGAGAAAGCCAGCAGTTTGCTGCACATGTAGGCTGGTTTACCAGCTTAGTGTCTAAGTCTGAAAACGTGAAACCTTTACAGCAACTACTAAAAGATCTTGATGTGGCGCAAATGCGTATTATTGAGATGAGCCAAGGTCAAAAGAGCACGCGGGTCTTAGCTTGGCGTTTTGATACTGACGAAGCGTAATTATTGCTAAAGCGTAATGCTAGCGTTTCACGTGAAACAATGAAAGCCACTATAATTCTTTATAGCGGCTTTTTATATGAGTATTAAATAATGTCTCTATTTAGCTAAAAAACATGACTCTGAGCCCAATCAAAACCAATACGATGCCGCCGACTGCTTCTGCTTTATCTTCAAGATACGTACCTGATTTTTTACCTAGATAGATGCCGATAGCGCTAAAAACAGCTGTGACAATCGCAATGATTACACACGCTAGCCACGCATTGAGCGCCAACAGGTTAAGTGTAAAACCAGCGGCCATCGCATCGATACTGGTGGCAATCGCTAGGGTAAACATGGTGCGATGACTGATGTTTTTCTTTCGGCTATCGTTTATAGAAGCCGCTTCATAATTTACTCGTAGCCCCTTATCTACGCTCTCTTCCTCATCTGCCAAAAAGACTTCATAGAGCATCTTGCTACCCAGTCCGATAAGAATAAATCCACCGATCCAAGGCGCAGCAGCAGCCAACCAACCTAACAGTGCCGCTCCCAGCAAATAGCCGATAAGTGGCATCACACCCTGCGCAATACCAAAATATAACGCCGCATAAATAGCCAAACGCAAGGTATAGCGTGGGTTTTGTTGTTGGGATTTAGCGCCCAGTCCTATCGACACCGCAAAAGCATCCATCGCTAGCGCAATAGCGAGTAACAGTACTTCGATCATCTGATGTCCATCAATTAGAATTGCCAGCTTATGACAATTTACTTATAAAAGTTTCACGTGAAACAAACTTATTATTAAAAAATACCGCCTTGGAAACCAAAGCGGTATTTTATATTTAATGTAAACGCTAAACCTTAGATATCAAGGTTAGAGACCGTTAATGCGTTTTCTTCGATAAAGACGCGGCGCGGCTCGACATGATCACCCATTAGACAGGTGAACATATGATCGGCAGCGATAGCATCTTCGATGGTGACGCGTAGCATACGGCGATTCTCTGGGTCCATCGTCGTGTCCCAAAGCTGATCAGCATTCATCTCACCTAGACCTTTGTAGCGCTGGATAGCTAGGCCGCGGCGCGCATCGAGCATCATTTGCTGCCAGAGGTAATCAAAATCGCGTATCGGAATATCTTTAGTAGTACCACCACCCGCTTCACGGCGAATAAAGGCGCTATCTTCTAACAAAGTATTCCACTCCGCTGATAAACGCAGCAGCTTGCTATACTCACCCGAGTTGATAAAGCTAGCATCGAGCAAGTAATGATGCGCCAGCTGATGCACATACACCGTGATACGCGGTAGCCACTGGGCCTTGGTCGATAAGGCATCGCTATCAGCCGCCTCACTCTCATCAGCAGTCAATGCGGGGGTCATACCCAGCAGATCAGCGGCAGCAGCGTCCATATTTTCTGGTTGCGGCTCATGGATATTGACCAGTTCAATCTCAGGGCTTAGCTCATCACCGAATTGATTCAGCTGAGTTTGTAGCTGCGCCTGCCACTCCTGCATCGCTGACTTATCATAAGTCATGTCTGTGCTCAGTTTCGGCGTATGCGTTAGCGCATCTAACAGCGTCGCTGGGAAACGAATTTGCAAACGAGCTTTAATCAGCTGCGTTTGGTTATAGTCGTTAAGCAGTGTCTCAAGCGCTTGACCAGTAATCGCTGGCGCGTCTTCAGAGACGTGCAGCTTGGTATTATCAATCGTTGAGGACAATAGATAAGCTTTTAGTGCTTCATCGTCCTTTAGATACAGCTCTTGACGACCTTTTTTCACTTTATACAATGGTGGCTGTGCGATATAAATATAACCACGCTCAATCAGCTCCGGCGTTTGACGGAAGAAAAAGGTCAGCAGTAGCGTGCGAATATGTGACCCATCGACGTCAGCATCAGTCATAATGATGATTTTGTGATAGCGAACTTTATCCGGATCATATTCATCAGGTCCGATACCACAGCCAAGTGCGGTGATTAAGTTACCGACTTCAGCTGACGATAGCATCTTGTCAAAACGTGCGCGCTCGACGTTCAAGATTTTACCTTTAAGCGGCAAGATAGCCTGAGTTTTACGGCTACGACCTTGCTTTGCCGATCCCCCCGCAGAGTCACCCTCCACGATGTAAAGCTCTGATAGTGATGGATCTTTTTCTTGGCAGTCTGCCAATTTACCAGGCAAACCTGCAATATCTAACGTAGTCTTGCGGCGCGTCATCTCACGTGCCTTGCGGGCAGCATCACGAGCTCTAGCGGCATCGATAATCTTATTGGCAATCGCTTTAGCCGCGCTTGGGTTTTCAAGCAAATAATCATTAAACTTATCATGCATCGCCGATTCGACTGCTGACTTGACTTCGCTCGATACCAGCTTGTCTTTGGTCTGGCTAGAGAATTTCGGATCAGGCACCTTCACTGAGACAATCGCACTTAACCCTTCTCGTGCATCATCACCGCTGACCGCGACTTTTTCTTTCTTGAACAGATTTTCGCGATCCATATAGCTGTTTAGACCACGCGTGAGCGCTGAGCGAAACCCTGATAAGTGCGTACCGCCATCACGCTGCGGGATGTTATTGGTGAAACAAAACACCTTTTCGTTATAGGTATCTGTCCATTGCAGCGCCACTTCGACCGCGATACCGTCGTCTTGCTCACTGGTAAAATGAAAGACCTCATTGATGCCTTCTTTGCCTGCGTTAATATAGCTGACAAACTCAGACAGGCCGCCTTTATGCTCAAACTCATGACGCTTATCGATACGCTCATCAGTCAAGACAATGCGCACCCCTGAGTTAAGAAAAGACAGCTCGCGTAAGCGTTTCGCTAAGATATCATAATCAAAAACAGTACCAGTAAACACATCACTACTGGGATAAAAGCGGATTTGGGTCCCTGTCTTATCCGTAGCTTCCATCTGCTGGATTTCACTGTCCGGCACACCATCAGTATAAGTTTGGCTGTAATGGTAGCCTTCACGCCAAATATTCATTTCAAGCTTTTTGGATAGGGCATTCACTACGGACACCCCTACCCCATGTAGACCGCCTGAGACCTTATAGCTGTTGTCATCGAACTTTCCGCCCGCGTGCAGCACCGTCATGATGACCTGCGCCGCTGACACGCCTTCTTCAGGGTGAATATCTACAGGTACGCCGCGACCGTTGTCACTGACACTGACCGACTCATCTTCATGAATGATAATATCAATCTGATCACAGTGACCGGCGAGCGCCTCATCGATAGAGTTATCGACAACCTCAAACACCATATGATGTAAGCCAGTACCATCATCGGTATCGCCAATATACATGCCAGGACGTACGCGCACCGCCTCAAGTCCGCGTAAAACACGGATGTCCTTGGAGCTATAATCAGAGGGCAAGCCTTCAGGGGTTACAGTATCAAGCGTATCAGTCTCAAGCGTACTGTCTAAACTGGTTGTATCCAACTGCTCGTTATCGATAGGTAATGAATCACTCATGTGCATTCCTTAATCAAGCCGTGATCAGCTAATAATTGTGCGTCAGCTTTATACAAATCAGAATAAAGCCAGCATCTTTACAATATGTCTTAGATTTCAAATTTTAACTGTAGGAATTGATTTCCACGGTCTTATTACCAGTAACTTAGCATCTTATTGGTAATAAAAATTATGAAATAAAAGCTATAGAATAGTCGCTGAAAATAGGGCAAATATAAAGCCTTATTTTAACATTTTTTTGGCTGTAAGTCACTGTTTACTGGTGATTTATAGCACCTTTAGCAGTGTCTTTGACAGCAGCTTTGTCTGTAATTGAGTGATTAGGATTATAATCTACAATTAGTAGTTACTAGCAGGCTGTATAGTTATAAAAACAAGACAATAAACAGATTAAATGAGTAAAGCTCAATTAGATCTGTAGTTAATGAAACCTATAAGTTATTCAAAAGGTGTTAACTCACCTTGTTTCATGTGAAACATATTGGGAGACGACCAATATTGATTGACTATCGGTAACACATCCGCCGTCAAGCTAGTCATAAACACCTGACAAGGCAGCTTAGCCAAAGTGGATAATAAAATATCTATCGCTCTATCGTCTAGTTCAGCGGTGATATCATCTAATAGTACAACTGGTGTAGTTATGGCTTGGTTATCAGTTTGCAGGTTTTGACTGGCCGATTGTTCAGCAGAGTCATCGTTGAGCAATAGTGGTAATTGCGACAGGCGTAATGCGGTAATAAGTAGCTTCTTTTCGCCGCGAGATAAGACGTTCGCAGCTTGCTCTTTTAACGTAGGTAGCTTTTGCTCTTTTGACGCGGACAGCTCAGTTGTGCTCGTCTGATACTCCGTTACTGATTTAGACTTCTCATCTTTTACACCCATCTCACTCTGGGAGCGCCAATGCACATGAATATCGGCACGGTGGCTACCGATACGAGTATAGCCAAGCTGTAGATCTTGGGCAAGACGCTCGTCTAACTGTAAATCTAGTGGTATCGCGACATCGTAGCCTGCATGGTAGCTTAGACTGATTTGCTGAGCATAAGACGGTAGCAGCTGCGCAATGCTTTTCTCAAAATAAGGCTGCCAAGCTAGAAATACTTGCTCACGATAATGATGAATAAGTGCCGCATGGTTAGCTAGAGCTTTATTCCAGGACTTAATTTCTGCTAATTGCACTTGGGTTAGACTTCTACTTTGCTTAAGTAAACTGTTACGCTGTTTTAATAAGCGCTGATAAGCTATCCACTGGGGATGAAAACTTTGTTTCATGTGAAACACTAACCAATCGAGTAGCTGACGACGACTCGCACTGCCCTGCTCGAGCATGTCCATCGATGAGGGGTCTATCAGTAATGTAGGTAGTTGTTCGGTGAGGATACTTTGGTTATAAACGGTATTTTGATTGAGGCGCAGGACGGTAGTAGCGTCAGTCTGCTTTTGAATCGCTAAACTAGCGCCGTCGGTTAAGACAGCATGGACAATGGCCGATGGCCTATGGTGCTGAACATAGCGTTTAGGCTGACTATGACGAAAGCTCTTACCGCGTGACAATAAGAATATCGCCTCTAACAGCGACGTTTTGCCACTACCGTTTTCTCCGATGATGACATTACATGCTGCTGCTTGCAGTTTGACTTGTTGAAGGTTACGTAAGTCTGTCGCTTGTAAACGTTCAATCATAATGATTACGAAAACCTTATCAAGCTTAGATACGCATCGGCATAATAACGTATTGATGGAACTCATCGCCTAGCTGGTTGACTAGCACCGAGGCGTTAGATTGGCTCATATGCATCTGTACATCGCCTTGTACCACGCCGAGCACATCTTGCAAGTAAGCGGCGTTAAAAGACAGCTCCATAGGCTCGCCTTGATACTTAGCTTGTACCATCTCCACCGCTTCGTCTTGTTCGGCATTGTTAGCTCGTATCTCAACCATACCATCGCTAGCAAAGTTAAATACTACTCCGCGTGACTTCTCATTACTCAAAATCGCCACTCGGCGCAGCACATCAGTCATCTTTTCTTTACTAAACAAAGCCAACTTATCAGTGTTACTAGGCATAACTCGGCGATAGTCAGGAAACTTACCATCAATCAGACGCGCGGTAAAAGTGACCATCAAGTCCGTGCTGACTTGTCCGGTGCTATCAACCTCACCGAACGGTAGACTAACTTGCAAAAACTCACGACCGAAACTTAAGGTAACATTATTGTCCTTATCTCCTAGCATCTTACCCAGCTCAGTAGCCAAGCGCTCAAGCTCAATCACTGCCTTACGCGGCAAAATCGCCTGCATATTCAAATCGCTATCGATATCGATCACACTACGCGCTAGCGCTAACCGGTGACCATCAGTCGCTACGGTGGTTAGCTGCTGCTGCGACACATCAAAAAGCATACCAGTCAAATAGTAGCGAACATCCTGAATCGCCATCGCAAACTGAGTCTTATGAATAAGATCTATCAGTCGGCTACGGCTAATCGTCAAGGCAGTGATATTCTCAGGATTCCCTAAGCTCGGATAGTCCTCGCTTGGTAGAGTGCCTAAAGTAAAGCGGCTTTTACCACTCGTGAGTAAGCAGCGCTCGTTTTCTTGCGTCGTCAGATTAATCTGCGCTTGTGCGGGTAACGATTTGCAGATATCTTTTAGCTTTATCGCTGGCAAAGTCGTTGTACCCGCTTCAATACAAGCACCAGCAGGCAGCTTAAGTTTGGAAGTCAGCTCAACTTCTAGATCCGAAGCGGTCAGTATCAGCTCAGACTCAGAGAGTTGCAGTTTTATATTACCCAAAATCACCATATTATGGCGCTTATCAGCGGCCTTAGCGATTAAGTTAATAGCTTTTAATAACGACTCACGATTAATCGATAATTGCATGCTAGGTACTCTTATTTTAGAAAATCTGTTTTTTAGGAGTTTAGGCTCAAAGTGATATCGCTAAGACATCTATCCTTAGAATGACCTTAAGTTTAAGTGATTAAATAGTACTCATTATAAACTATATTTAGTCGCTAAAATACCGCGCTACTGTTTTGCCTGTTCCTGCTTATTGTGTTATCTAACTCATTCACGTTATCCGGCTTGTAGCATCAGCGCTAGCGCCTTGTAGTCTTTGTCTACCGTAGGATCCTCAGCGCGTAACTGCGCTACTTTTTCGCAGCCATGCATAACCGTTGTATGATCGCGGCCACCAAAAGACTGACCTATATCTGGGTAACTATCACCTGTCAACTCCCGAGACAGGGCCATCGCTATTTGCCGTGGTCTGGCGATACTACGAGTACGTTTGCGGCCCATTAGATCTTTGACGCTGATATCGTAGTATTCAGCGACTACTTTGCGGATATTATCCATATTGACCGCTTGTACGCGCATAGCCACGATATCTTTGAGCGCATACTGTACCATCTCAAGCGTCACTGGAGCTCCAGTCAAATTAGAGTTGGCAAATACCTGATTGAGTGCGCCTTCCAACCTTCTCACATTAGAGACTACATTCTGTGCGATAAACAAAGCGCATTCTTTGGGTAGTATCATCCCAAAAGAAGCAGCTTTTCTTTGCAATATTTGTACGCGAGTATCAATCTCAGGAGGCTCGACAGCGACTGTCAGTCCCCAAGAGAACCTCGAGCGAAAGCGTTCATCAAATTCAGTCATTTGTGACGGATGACGATCCGAGGCCAGAATAAGCTGTTTATCGCCACTAGTGAAATCTGCAAATAATGTCAAAAACTCATTACTACTTTTTGTCTTTCCAGCTAATACATGAATATCATCAACAATTAATAAATCCACTTTTTTTATTTTCTTTTTAAAATCTTCTATTTTATTATTTCTTAAAGAATATACTAATTGATTAATAAACTTCTCAGAAGTGAAATAATAAAAACTTCTATTATTTTTCACATAGCGCTGAGCAACAGAATGCATTAAATGTGTTTTTCCCAGACCTGAAGGGCCATATATGAATAAAGGATTATGCCTATTTTTTGATTGACGCTTGCTCAGCTCGTAGCAAGCCTTGTAGGCGAGGTTATTCGACTTGCCGGTGACAAAGGTTTCAAAGGTGAATTCAGGGTTTAGATAGCTAAGAGACTTTGCATCAGCAGAGTCATTGGACGCTGCATATTGTTGGTTATTTCCAGCATCTACTTTAGGGTCAGAACCAAAGTTACTAGTATTATTTTTTGATGACGCTGGGGTAGGGGAGGGGAGATGAGGGTCGTTATTAAACGAAGTATCTTGAGAGTTGGCATGTTCGCTAGAGTTGATATCTGTAGCGCCTTGTGCCTGGTTCTGATCTTCGACTTGAGTGCTCTGGTTGGCATTATCGACACGGACTACCACGTCAATAATACTACCTTGACTGTGTTTAGCGACCAGTTGACGAATGTCTTCTAAGTGGTTTTTTTTGATATAAGAAACAAAATAATCGTTAGGCGCTCTAATAACAAGGGTTTGCGCTTCCTCATGCGCAGACAAAGGTCTTAACCACATCGTAAAGACGTTATCTTTGACATGATAACGTAAATCGTCCAAGCATTTATCCCAAAGTGTCGCCGTGTCTATCATAAAAAACCAACCTCATTAGCTTGTACTCAACAAGTACCTTAGCGCTTATATTTAAAATAATAGCAGTATTCACAGCCAAAAATCCTAGCTACCACTTCTTGATAAGGACTGATATCTGCAAGCTTAGTAATAACAATTTAAATAGATCTCTTGCTAGAAACCTCGGTAGCCTAAGACGGCTAATTTACCATAAACGGCCTGTGGATAACATCCCATATTTTGGGGATAACTCTGTGGACAGTTTTGGGGATAACTCACAACCTTAACTTACCCACATTTCACCCACAGCTTATCCACAGGGTTACCCATAGCCTATCGTTTTGATAAATAACATTATAGTAGAGTTATCCTCAGAAAAACCGGCTCCCAATAACAACAATACTTATATATATTAATAGTTAATTATTATAGAGAACGCTGAAATCTGTGGATAACTTTTTAAAACAGTGACAAAAGTAACTGTAATAATAACGACTAGAACGACGCAGATAACTAGCAAAGTCTCTTTTGTTAACGTCTTTAACGACACTAAAAGAGCGCTTTGAGCTCTATTGGAATCTATCAACAGTGTAACGATCAAAAGCGCTAGGAAAACAATGCATTAGTTCGTTGACCTGAATTTGTGACAATGGTATAATCCTGCATTATTTTGAATTTAGTCCATTATTTTGATAGGTGAGTTATGAAACGTACATTCCAACCCAGCGTGATCAAGCGTAAACGTACTCACGGTTTCCGTGCACGTATGGCAACGAAAAAAGGCCGTCAAGTATTGGCACGTCGCCGCGCTAAAGGACGTCATCGTCTTACTGTGTAATTGGCAGATAATCTCAGCAGATAACTATAACTGAGAGATAGCCATCTATTAAAAGCGCCTATATTGGCGCTTTTTTTGTCTCTATATTTCGTATCTAATTTATACTTAAGACCCTCATCAAACGCTGCGGTAGTTGCTCATTTCATAACTATCGTAGAGCTCTCATTTTAGGCCTTACTATGTCCAACCCTATTTTAGCTACCGAGACCTTCTGCTTTACTAAAGAGCAGCGCCTACTCACTCCAGCGGCTTTTCGTGAGGTGTTCGATGCTCCTGAGCGTAAACTCCATCAAAGTCATCTTATGGCTTTTGTACGCAGCAACACTCTTGAGCAGCCTCGGGTTGGGATGGCGATTACTAAGCGTAAAGTACCTACTGCGGTGAGTCGTAATCTAGTCAAACGTTTAATTCGAGAAAGTTTTCGTAAGCAAGCGGATAACCTAGAAAATAAAGATATCGTTTTCATCGTTAAAAAATCTATAAAAGGATTAGAAAATAAAGAGTTGATAAAAGAGATAAATAATATATTTAAAAAAATCGAAAAAAAATAAAATGATTTATTTAAAGATTTTAGTTAATAGGGTTTTTTATTTTATTTTATTCAATTTTATTAATATCTATCAAAAAATAATAAGTCCGATGATACCAGCACGCTGCCGCTATTACCCTACTTGTTCGAATTATGGCAAGCAGGCGCTCGCTTGGCATGGCGTTTGGAAAGGAGGTTGGCTGTTACTAAAACGCCTTGGCCGCTGTCAGCCTTGGGGTGGGCATGGCATTGATTTTGTTCCTATTCCCTTAGCTAGCTATCACTACATGCCTCTATATTCAGCTGTGACAGGAACAGATGAGAAAAATGAGTTAAATGACGCTAGTCGTCGACTAACTAGTAGCGTCTATCGCGATAACAGTAGCTATGTCGCACGGCTAAACTACCTTATGCGCTAAAAAAGTCTTAGATATGGATAACTTTTCATCTCAATAACTTGTTATAGTTATCCACAGCTTATCCCAGAGATACTCATATCTCGATAGTTATCCACAATTTATCCAAGTTACTCCCAGTTATGCTCAGTTATCCCCAGCCTATCCACACTCTTGGTATCATTTAGGCTCAATTTTTAGTAAAATAATGCACATTTTATGTTAATGATTGCTAACACTGCTATTGCTAGCATCACGATTCACGATTTAGTGAGTAATCGTGATGCGTGCTTTAATTTTAGTTCCCTAATATTTAATCTAGGACAGGTTTATGCAAAAGATATTACGGGTAATGATCATCATTGCGATGCTAATTACCGCTTATCTGCTGATTTTGGCATGGCGAGATGATTATGCTGATGCGCCAGCTGTAGAAACGACGCCGAACGCGGCGACTACAGTAGGAGGTGATATTCCCTCTACCACTGGCGCTGCAGGTGACATTCCGGCACAGACGATACCGGTTGACAATGGTCTTGCGACCACTACTCCGGCGCAAGACACCAATCTTATCTCTGTGACCACCGATCGTTATGATCTCAAGATCAATCCTGAAGGCGGCGACATTGTTTATGCTGCACTAAAGCAATACGATGCGACGCTCGATAGCGATGAGCCTTTTGTGTTACTAGAGAATAATAGTAATCGTGTCTATGTTGCTCAGTCAGGCTTAATCGGTCCAAACGGTATCGATACTGCTGATGGCCGAGCCAGTTATCGTTCTGCAGCTGATAGCTATACGATGAAAGAGGGGCAACAGACCTTATCAGTACCGTTAACTTATCAACAAGATGGCGTCACGGTAACGAAAACGTATACTTTCACTCATGGCAAATATCCCATCGATGTTAGCTATCAGATTCAAAACAGATCAGAGCAGCCGTGGCAAGGGCAGATGTTTGCTCAGCTCAAACGTGATGATAGCAAAGATCCCGGAATGTCTGATAAAGGCGCGCTGAGTATGGCGACTTATCTAGGCGGTGCTTGGGGTACGCCGGATGATCCGTACAATAAGCTTAAGTTCAACAAGTTTAGTAATGATGAGCTCAATGTTGCTAGTGATGAGGGCTGGGTTGGTATCGTCCAGCATTACTTTGTATCGGCTTGGACACCGGATAACTTCACCGGTCAATTCTTCAGCCGCGAGACAGGTAACGACTATTTCATCGGTTTTAATAGTCAGCCTGTCAATATTGCTGCAAATAAGCAGCTAACTTTAGACGCCACTTTATATGCCGGTCCGAAAGTACAGTCTGAGCTCAAAGAAGTTGCTGTCGGTCTGAATCAAACTGTCGATTATGGTTTATTGTGGCCGATATCGAAGATACTTTTTGCTATTCTTGATGGTATTCATAAAGTATTAGGCAACTGGGGTTGGTCTATTATTGTACTGACTATCTTAGTGAAGATATCGCTGATGTGGTTCTCTAATAAGAGCTACTATTCAATGGCGAAAATGCGCTCGTTGGCACCGCGCTTAGCGGCTCTAAAAGAAGAGCATGGCGACGATCGAATGAAGATGTCGCAAGAGATGATGAGTATTTATAAGGAAGAGAAAGTCAATCCGATGGCGGGTTGCCTGCCGATTTTGATGCAAATGCCTATCTTCTTAGCGCTATATTGGGTACTGGTTGAGAGTGTTGAGCTGCGTCACGCGCCGTGGATTCTATGGATTCAAGATTTATCTGCAATGGATCCTTGGTTCATCTTACCGTTATTAATGGGCGTCTCGATGTACATCCAGCAGCAGTTAAATCCGCAGCCTGCTGATCCAATGCAAGCTAAGGTGATGAAGTTTTTACCCATTATCTTTACCGCCTTTATGTTGTTCTTCCCAGCGGGTCTAGTACTGTACTGGACAGTGAACAACTTGTTTAGTATGACGCAGCAATATATCGTCAATAAGAAAGTGGAAGAAGAACAAAAACGTCGTACCGTTAAGGTGCTAAGTTAATTAAGTTCTGATGATGTAGTCATCTAAAACCATCGCTTAGGCGGTGGTTTTTTTATAGCTGAGTTTATTATGATTGTTTACTAAGCAAAGCGAGAGTACCGAGACGGCCTATTTCAACTTTACTTTGTCAGTATTAGATAAGGCGTCTATAATAGAGGTTTTGGTTATTGAGAGTGGTTGTAAATGCTATGCAAATGCCAGTAAAAGCTCAAGCAGGGTTGACTACGATTGCGGCTATCGCTACGCCATTAGGGCGCGGCGGTGTCGGTATTATTCGTCTATCTGGAGCAAAAGCTTATGACATCGCTTGTCAATTAACCGGTAAAAGTAGTTTTACACCGCGTCTAGCGAGTTTTTGCCGCTTTTATCAGGCTGACGGTACTATCATTGATGAAGGCTTGGTCTTATATTTTAAAGCTCCGCACTCATTTACGGGCGAAGATGTCATTGAGCTTCAAGGCCATGGCGGGGTAATACTACAGAACTTGCTATTAGCTCGAGTGTTTGAGCTAGGCGCTAAGCAGGCGACGGCAGGAGAATTCTCTTACCGCGCTTTTGATAATGATAAGCTAGATTTGGTGCAAGCTGAAGCCATCGCTGACGCTATCGATGCTACTAGTGCTGCCGCTGCAAGCAGCGCTATTCGCTCATTGAGTGGTGAGTTTTCAGATAAAATCAATCAGCTATTAGAGCAGCTTATTCACCTGCGTCTACACGTCGAGGCGGCGATAGACTTTCCTGATGAAGAGGACGTTGATTTCTTATCTGACGGGGTAATCCAAGACAAGCTTGAACAAACCCAAGCTCAAATACAGCAAGTACTAGCGACCGCTAAGCAAGGCCAAATGCTGCGAGATGGTATTCACGTAGTGTTAGCGGGCAGACCCAATGCCGGTAAATCAAGCCTGCTCAATCGCCTTGCTGGTCAAGAGCGCGCTATCGTCACCGAAGTCGCAGGCACTACGCGTGACACGCTAAGTGAGACTGTAGTACTTAATGGCTTAACCTTGCATTTGACTGATACTGCTGGTCTACGTGACACTGAAGATACGGTCGAGCGTATCGGTATTGAGCGTGCCCGTACGGCTATCATGCAAGCTGATATTTTGCTACTGGTCTATGATGTGACTCGTGATATTGAAGGCGAGAGCACTCCATTACAACTTGCAGAGCAACTGTTCGGCGAGTTACCAGAAGCTAAGCGTCTGTTGATTATTGCTAATAAAAGCGACTTATTAGCGACGTCTAGCAGCGATAGTCTATTAACAGCTGCACAAATTAAGATGCAGGATAAAGGCTATGAGCAGATCAATGTTTCATGTGAAACAGGTGCGGGTATCGAAGACTTAGTAGACGCGTTATGTGCTAAAGTGGGCTTTCATCCACCTGAGAATAGTCTTATCGCCCGTACTCGGCATCTAGACGCTTTAAGACGTACTGCTAGCTATTTATCAGAAGCTCATGAGCAACTAATAGTATTTAAGGCAGGAGAGTTAGTGGCTGAGAGCCTACGACAAGCACAAGGCAGCTTAGGTGAGATCACCGGTGAGTTTAGCGCCGATGATCTTTTGGGTAAGATATTCGGCAGCTTTTGTATTGGTAAATAAATCCGCATGGGCAGATAAGTTAACGTAACAACCATACCAGTAGCACACCATTATAATCATACTCTTTTGTGTGAAGCCGCTGTAGCTTTCAAGCAAATATAATGGCTAGAATTGGAGAGGATAAATTATGCATTGCCCTTATTGTAACGCTTCAGAGACCAAGGTGATGGACTCACGCTTAGCTGCAGAAGGGGCGCAGGTGCGTCGCCGTAGGCTCTGTAGTAGCTGTCAAGAGCGGTTTACTACCTTTGAGATGGTAGAAGTGGTGATGCCGCGTATTATCAAATCTAGTGGCAAAATAGAGCCCTATGACAATGAAAAACTACGTCGCTCTATTTTATTGCCACTGCAGAAGCGTCCGATTACCACTGATGAGCAAGAGGCGATGATTAGCCGTATCGAAAAGCGCGTCAGACAGATGGGTGAGCGTGAAATCAGTAGTAAAGTGTTGGGCGAAATTATCATGAGTGAGCTAAAAGTCTTAGACGACGTCGCTTATGTGCGTTTCGCTAGTGTCTATCGTGATTTTCAAGACATCGATGCTTTTCAGCAAGAACTGGCTAATATACGTCCTGCTGATAAAAACGATTAGTTAGCTGCTATTCTGTGACTGGCTTTACCATCAGCTTCATGTGCTTTATTCACGTGAAACACTTTTATAGGTTTAACAGCGTCATTATTTATTAACAAACTTATCAACAAGCTTGCCAATACCTTTACCTACTCCAATCACACTAAGCTTTTATTATGTCTATATCCGATCATGCGCAGCATGCCCAAGATAACTACTTTATGATGTTGGCTATTGAACAGGCTAAACAAGGACTGTACACCACTAGGCCTAACCCTGCAGTAGGCTGCGTTATAGTGCAGTCAGGGGAGATTGTTGGACAAGGCTTTCACCCAAAAGCTGGCGAGCCGCATGCCGAAGTATTCGCCTTAAGAGCAGCAGGATCGCAGGCAAAAGCAGCAACTGCTTACGTCACTTTAGAGCCTTGTAGTCATACCGGGCGTACGCCGCCTTGTGCGCTTGCGTTGATAAATGCCGGACTCAAGCGTGTCGTCATCGCCGGTCTCGATCCCAATCCTCAAGTGGCGGGACGCGGAGTATCACTGTTAGAGCAGGCAGGCATAGAGGTCACAATAGGCATATTAGAGGAGCAAGCAGAGCAGCTAAACCTTGGATTCTTAAAAGCGATGCGCACGCAACTGCCTTATGTCCGGCTAAAAATAGCGACGAGCTTAGATGGCCGTACTGCGATGGCAGATGGAGAGTCGAAATGGATAACGGGTGCTGCTGCTCGCGAAGACGTGCAAAGGCTTAGAGCGCGAAGCGGCGCCATCATTACCGGTAGTCAAACTATCATCGCCGATAACCCAAAGCTCAATGTGCGCTCATCGCAGTTAGGAGTTGATATCGGGCAAGTTCCTCAGCCTTTAGTTGTCGTGCTCGATAGGCGTCAGCGCTTAATATATGCTGCTGACTCCGCTTATGAGTTATGTCAGGAGCAACAAACGCTATATTGGCGCGAGGATGATCTACTGAGTCTGCTTAAGCATTTAGTTAGCGAATATCAGTGCTACGAAGTGTTAGTAGAAGCGGGGGCTAGTGTGGCTGGTAGTTTTCTTAATCAGCGATTGGTCGATGAGTTAGTTGTTTATCAAGCTCCTTGTGTCTTAGGGTCGCAAGCACGAGCTATGGTTGAAGTGAACCCATTGTCCTTGGCGCAGCAGCTACGCTTTCAATATACTGAGTCTAAATTAGTTGGCAGCGACTTAAAGCTGACTTTACAACCTTTATAGCAGCCCCTTAATAAGATGGGGATAAATACTACCAGCCTCACTGTTTCACATGAAACTGATGTAAAGTGTGGATAACTTATACTAGTTTGTTTCATATGAAACATTGTTTATTAAAAAATGATCATTATTTTGAAAAAAATACTAACCAAATCAATTGGTTGACTATAACTAAAAACGATTAGAAGTAAATTAGAAAACAGCACCTTTATTGTGGATAACTTCTTAAATATTCTTAGTTTCACGTGAAAATAGCTATAACCTTATTAAGTTATCCACAGCTTAGCCTTGTTATCCCCAGCATTGAAAATGATATTATTTGCTCAATTAAGGATAAATAAGTCAGTTCTATTTAATGTCATAATCTTATAGAGAAAGAGGGTCATATGTTTACAGGAATTATCGAAAGTGTTGGTCATGTCAAATCTATGCAACCTGTAGGTGGTGACATTCGCCTGACTATAGAGTCTGATGACTTAGACTTCAGTGATGTGAAATTAGGCGATTCTATAGCTTCGAACGGCATTTGTCTGACAGTAGTCGCTATGGGCAGTAATTATTATTCGGTAGATGTTTCACGTGAAACTATCGCTCGTACCGCATTAGAGTCCCTAAAACCCGGTCATATTGTCAATCTAGAAAAGGCTATGCTGCCGACAACACGGTTCGGTGGTCATATTGTCGCAGGGCACGTGGATGGTGTTGGCGTCATTAGTAAAGTAGAAAAGGACGCGCGCTCCATCTACATTGAGATCGAGATTCCAAAGGAGCTGGCGCATTATACGGCAACCAAAGGCTCAATTACGGTAGATGGTATTAGCTTAACCACTAATTTAGTCCGCGATAATATCGTCAGTTTAAACATCATTCCGCATACCGCACAAGTGACAAATATTGGCAAACATTGGCTGTTAGGGAATAAAGTAAACATCGAGGTCGATATCGTGGCACGCTATCTAGAGCGCTTAATAAACAAAGACAACCGCTCAGCGAATACTATCTCTAACCCGCAAACGAATATCACTGAGGCTTTTTTGGCAGATAATGGCTTTATGAAATAAATCGTTGCAGTACGTCTTGGAGTTTGTCTCTTTGCACCGGCTTAGTCAAAAACTCGTTCATGCCTACTTGTTGGCAGTTCACTCTATCCTCGGCGCTGTCATTAGCAGTTAAGGCGATAATAGCAATATCATCGCCTGCATCTCTGATAGCTTGCGTCGCTTCTAATCCATCCATCACCGGCATACGGCAGTCCATCAAAATAAGCGCAACCTCTTGACGATGCGTCTTTAATAAAGCGAGTGCCTGCTCACCGTTTTCTGCAACCACACTGCGATAGTTGAGCTTAGATAAAAGCTTGCAAGTGACTTTTTGATTGATTGGATTGTCTTCTACGACTAGTATCAGCGGGGTAGTAGCCTTCGTTTCAGCAAGTGTTTGTTTAACCCTTTCAGCGTTAGCTTGTTGGTCTTTAGTTGCTAGATTTTCGCTGGCGGAATTTGTTTTCTCTATTTGTAATCCTATTGGCGCTAGATCTGATATTTGCGGCGCTGCTGACTGAGACTGAGACTGAGACTGAGACAAGCGTATCAGCTCAGAGAGCATTAAGGTAATATTGATAGGTTTGTCTAAGAAGCCATCAAACTTTTCTAGCAACGCTGCAGGTATGCCGCGCTCGGGCTTCCTACTTAGCAGAATCTTTGTTGCAGTGCTATTATTAATGATTGCATCTAGGGCATTGTTAGTATCAGACGATGCTTCAGATAAGGCATCAGGCAGTGCATCATCAGGGTCAGTGTCTGAGCGATCGTCGCCAGGTATATCCTCGATTGTCTTTGAAGAGGAGCGTCGCGTAGCATTATATTCTTCATAAAACTCATAATCTAACAAGAGTATAGGCGTCAAGCTTGGCTCACTGGGCGTAAGCTCCTGCTCTAGATGAGCTAGCGTTGCTGCATTTAATTCGTTATAAACACTGATAGTCATCGACAAATAATCGCCGATACGCTGCAAGTAAGTCTCGCGTAGCGCTTGATCGACAACTGCGATTAGATGAATGCTAAGCAGGCTATGATGAAAATGATAGACCGGCTGATAGATAGGCGCGTGGCAAGGGATATACAGATCAAAAGTACTGCCGCATGCCGCTGCGCTCTCAACAGCAATGAAACCACCAAGCAGCTGCGCAAAGCTTTTTGAGATAGCCAAACCTAGCCCGGTACCACCAAACGTTTTTGTGATCTGGGGATTGGCTTGATTAAAATAGGCGAATAATTGCTGCTGCTCCGTCGCTGTCATGCCGATGCCCGTATCTTTAACCCTAAAACGAATCCACCCACAATCGCTATCCTGATTACTAACGCGACTACTAACACGAGTACTATCTTGAGTATGAGTCAAAGCGTTAGACGTAGACGTTTTAGACGCGGAGTCTGGCGCGCTGATAGCAGCGTTTGCGGTGCTGAGCTTATTCAATGGGGCTGGGTCAAGCTCAGCCACTTCTTGCATTGTTACCGCTTCTACAATGAGTGCCACATAGCCACTATCGGTAAACTTAACGGCATTGTCCATAAGGTTCAATAGTATCTGGCATAGGCGCTGGCCATCGGTCGTGATATAGCGAGGACAATGAGGCTCAAAATAGTACAACATATCGATATCTCGACGACGGCTGTTGCCTATCATCAAATCGCTAACCTGCTGTCCAAGCTTAAAGATATCAGTAGATTCGTTAAGGATATCTACTTTTCCGGCCTCTATCTTGGCCATATCGAGCATATCATTCAGCATAGTCAGCATAGAGTGACTAGACTGAGTGAGAATGGCTAAAGTCTCGCGCTGCGCGGTGGTCAAACTGTCCTTGTCTACCATGTCTAATGTACTAATAATAGCGTTTAGCGGTGTACGTAGCTCATGGCCAATGACAGATCTAAGCTCAGTAGATGATTTGGCTTGACTCTCAAGGGTGTGATTTTTTAGACGTAGATCTTCGCATTTCTTGACAAAGGAATTAACATTATTCAGCAGCGCCGTAAATCCGCGAACTTGACCATGCGCGCCGAACCAAGGAGAGAGATGCAGCTGATAAGGCTGGTTGTTCTCTAGACCATAAACCAGTAGTGTACGCGTGACGCGCTCAGCGCTAAGATCTAATAATAGTTGCTGCGTGGCTTTGTCACTACCTGTCAAAAAGTCGCTTAAACTATAACTGACTTCACTTTGAAAAACGGTAGCAAAAACCTGCTCAAAACGTGGGTTAAAAAAACTGATTTGTCCTTGCCGGGTGATCGTCAGCATAGGTAGCGGCGCGCCATCCACCAAACGCTCCAAGCGGTGTCTTAGGGTGTTGATGCGCCGATGGTCATTATGCAGCTGATACTTAATACGGCTAAGCGCATGCCCTAAGCGTAAAAATTCAGAGGTAGTCTTCTCTAATGGAAAAGGTGCTGGGGTATAGGCTTCCTTAGCATCCTCACTTAGAGTGTCAGTATAAAGTAGCAGCTGCTGCCAGTTCGCTTGACGGCGAAGCACATAAAGTAGCGCTATTATAAAAAGTACAAGAGCGGCTATCAACGGTAGCCAATAGCGGTAAGATGTCCAGTTGACATCCGGTATATGATGGCGCAAAACAAGGTAGAGCTGATACCCTCCTTTAAGGCTAATATCCGCTCTGAGCGTTTGGTTGTCTAGTTGATACAAGTTTTTTGCATTGGAGGTAGTCGCTGGAAAACTAACAGCAACAAGCGCAGTCTCATTTGGGCGCGTGTGATTATAGATATATGTCTGACCTGAGGGCAGCATAAAAATCAGCTGATAACTGATGTCTTGGAAATAAGGCTTTTTTAGTATGTTTTCGACATCGTCATTGGTTATCGCTGCATGTTCAGTCACGTCATACTGCAAATTATTAAAAATATCCAGACTACGTCTCTCGCTATGATGCCTAAGCTCCATATAAAGCGCTGCATAATACGAAGACAATAGGATCACTAAGGTCAAAGTATAAAAGAGCAGTAGGCGTTTTAGAGACTGAAAATTTTGCATAAGATTATAATCCTATGCTTGCAAAAAAAGGCAAGCGGATACAGTGATCACTAGAGTCTGAGAGTTAGAGCGGGCTACAAATTTGCAGCATGTTTTTTGCGTTAAAACCTTAGGGTTATTATTTGCTATGCTAAGACCACTATTATAATAGCAAGAAATTTGTAGATAACCTCATCTTAATCATCAGCATGACGCTCAAGGTGCTTAGTCCCTTGCTAACAGACATGGCACAAGCCCTCAAACTCACTTATAATATGACAAACTATAATATCATGTTTACCAGTAGCCGATAGTTAGGGCTTAGTACTGGCAAAAGCTATAAGAATTATAAGGAAAAGAATGACTGCTACTGACGATACATTGATGAATGACGCTGATACTGGTTTACCACTCTCTACAGCTAAAAGACGTGTGGTGTTTGCTGGCACCCCTGAATTTGCAGCGACTAGCCTACAGGCGCTTATTGCACAGCAAGAGTCGCTAGGTATAGAGATTGTTGCGGTCTATACTCAGCCCGATCGCAAAGCAGGACGCGGTCAAAAACTCAGTACTTCGGCAGTCAAGCAAGTGGCTATAGATAACGATATCGTAGTTGAGCAGCCTGCTACTTTCAAGAAGTCTAGCGCCGAGGGCATGGCCGCTCGGCAAACCCTGCGTACCTACCAGCCTGATGTAATGATTGTCGCCGCTTATGGACTTATTTTACCGATTGGTGTGTTAAAGACGCCGGCTTTAGGCTGCTTAAATATTCATGCGTCATTACTGCCACGATGGCGCGGGGCTGCGCCCATTCATCGCGCGCTACTCGCTGGGGATGAAGAGACAGGCATTACCATTATGCAGATGGACAAGGGACTTGATACCGGTGATATGCTCTATAAAGTGAGCACTGAGATTACTGAAGACGATAGCGCGGCAAGCTTACACGACAAGCTGGCAGACTTAGGCGCTCAGGCGATCATCACCGTCATGCAAGACTTAGAGAGTTATCAGGCCAAAGCCATCAAGCAAAATGATGCCGAGGCCAATTATGCCGAAAAATTAGTCAAGTCAGAAGGTGAGATTGATTGGGCGCAGTCGGCGGCGACTATTGAGCGGCAGATACGCGGGTTAAATCCTTGGCCAGGTACTTATACCTTTTTGCAGGGTCAGCGAGTCAAGATTCTAGCCAGTTTGCCTGTCAATGAGACGCAGCCTACAGATAAACCTGCTGGTACTGTCATTAGTGTTGGCCGCAAGGCTATCTTAGTCGCTTGTGGAAAACAGGATGATCAAACACAAGCAGGGACTCTAGCGATTACTCAGCTACAGTTTGCCGGTAGCAAGCCTGTCAGCGCCGAGCAAGTCTGCCATGGCAATCAATTAGACGATGGCGATCGATTCACCGCCAATCCTGATCAGTGATAACAGCTGAACAGTAATAACAGCTAGTCAATAACAAAGATCGGCAAACTCTAGCCAAACATGACGCTACTAATCAAACGTCAAGGAAATAAAACTTAATGAGACAACCGTCAACAGCGTCTAACCCCAATAGTAAAACTCCCAAACCTTCAAGTAATCTAAAAATGGTCGGTAGCGTGCGCGTACGTGTCATTCGTACTTTGCTTGCCATCCAAAACGGTCAGTCACTCTCAAGCGTACTCGACCCTCTACTGAACAGCTTGTACGAAGGCGATAAAGGCTTTGCCCATGCACTACTATTGACCACTTTGCGCCAGTGGTTTGCGCTTGAGCGTCTGCTCGATAGCCTAGCGGATAATCCTATCGATGAGATCGAGGTGCGTACGACTATCCTAGTGGGGCTGACGCAGCTGCTGTATCTAGAAGTCGCTGATCATGCCGCTATCCACGAAACGGTTGAATCGGTTAAGGAGATTGAGTTTGCGCACGCAAGCGGCCTGACCAATGCTATCTTGCGCAAAGTCGCTAAGAACCCGAGCAAGTTCCGTAAAAAGTGCGACAAAAAACACAGCCTGCCAAACTGGTTGGCCTATCAGCTTAAGCAAGATTGGTCTGAGCATTACGATGAGCTGATGCGAGGTCTACGCCAGCCTGCA
This sequence comes from Psychrobacter sp. TB15, assembly GCF_000511655.1. Classification (NCBI taxonomy): domain Bacteria; kingdom Pseudomonadati; phylum Pseudomonadota; class Gammaproteobacteria; order Moraxellales; family Moraxellaceae; genus Psychrobacter; species Psychrobacter sp. TB15. Next base: position 35,134 of record NZ_AYXN01000023.1, on the reverse strand, counting down.
CCGATGTTCTTGCGAGTAAATACGGTTGATGCTTCAGTAAGTGACTACCAAAAAACGCTACAGCAAGCCGATATCAGCGCTGAATGGGTAGAGGTGAAAACAGGTCTGTCACTATCACAAGCTACTGATAATAAGGATAGAGTAAACACAGTCATTGATCATCAAGCGCTGCGCTTAGAGCAGAGCAGAGCAGTCAGCGGTTTACCTAGTTTTGCTGAAGGCGGCTTGAGTATTCAAGATCTATACGCTCAGCTAGCCGCGCCTATTATCCAACAAGCGCTTGTGCATAAAGAAGCTACTGAGGCGAGTGTAGGCGAGAACAGGGCGGTGTCTAAGCTTACGCTATTAGATGCTTGCGCCGCTCCCGGTGGTAAGCTGGCCCACTGGCTTGAGCTATTAAATAGTGAAGATGGGTCAGCATTGTTTCATGTGAAACAAGATAAGGCTGACGATGCTAATATCAAGCTAGTCGCTATTGATAATGAAGCACCGCGTATAGAGCGCATTCACGATAACTTGCAGCGCTTAAAACTTGAGCAAGCCAATAATAGTATCGATCTAGATATTGTCTGTGCGGATGCGACGCGTTGGCAATTGGCTGAAAAGGGCTTTGATAAGTTAGCAGTGTTTGACGCTATTCTTTTAGACGCGCCGTGCACTGCGACTGGGGTCATCCGTCGCCATCCTGATATCAGTATTTTGCGTAGTGAAGAAGACATCGAGCAAACCGCTGCGTTGCAGGCGGATATTTTGCATAATCTGTGGCCACAGCTCAAAGTCGGTGGTTATTTACTTTATGTGACTTGCTCGATATTGAAGCAAGAAAACACGCTACAAATGCAGGATTTTTTAAGCAAAAATAACGATGCGACAGCTATCGAGTTTACCGATGACAGCAATTGGGGCATTGAGCAGGACATCGGCCGTCAGTGCTTGCCGATAGATAGCACAGGCGGGGATGGCTTTTATTATGCGTTGTTGCAAAAAATAGCTAAGTAAACGTGCTTTAAATTACAGATGGATAATCGTGATTTGCGTCAGCCTACAAAAGCCATTGGCAAATTAGTAGTTTAATTAGGGCGTGTTGAACATTCGACCATGGCACTGACAGAGACTATTTTTTAGGCGATTTGCAGATAAAAATGGTAAGTTTAGTCGTTCTAAGCGTCTATTTTTATCAATAAAGCGGCAAAAAAGAGTCCTGTCCCTGTTGTTGTCGTGAGGGCTGATGCTAAAATCGCCCTAGTCGTTGCGACTGTTTAAATAAAATCAGCTAGCCAATGCAATAAGCATTACCTGCAATTTTAACGACGACTAGAACACAGCTTTGATAAACTAGTAGCGATCAGCAGTGCGCATTTGTGAATGTTCAACACGCCCTAATAAATTAAAGACAGGATAAGACATGAAATATATCAGTACCCGTGGTCAGACTGAGCCGATGGATTTTAGTGATGTACTCCTTATGGGGCTTGCACCTGACGGCGGTTTGATGCTGCCTGAGCATTATCCAACAGTTGCCAGTGATGTGTTAGAAGAGTGGCGTCATCTTAGCTATACCGATCTAGCACTAGCGATTATGCAGCGCTTTGCCACCGATATTCCTCATGCTGATCTCAAAGATATTATCGATCGCACTTATACTAAAGAAGTGTTTAGCGATAGTGATATCGTGCCGGTGCGTAAGCTTGAGGAGGATTTATATATTTTAGGCTTATCAAACGGTCCGACTTTGGCGTTTAAAGATGTCGCGATGCAGTTCTTGGGTAATGCCTTTGAGTACGTCCTCAAGCGTCAGGACGCGCGTATTACTATTATCGGTGCGACCAGCGGTGATACGGGTAGTGCAGCCGAATATGCGCTACGCGGCAAAGACAATATCGAAGTGTTTATGCTATCGCCACATGGCAAAATGAGCGAGTTTCAGCGCGCGCAGATGTATAGCTTAACCGACGACAATATCCACAATATCGCCATCAAAGGTATGTTTGATGATTGCCAAGATATCGTCAAAGCGCTGCAACAAGACGCTGAGTTTAAGGCAAAATATAACCTAGGAACGGTCAACTCGATCAACTGGGGACGGATACTCGCGCAGATTGTTTATTACTTTAAAGCATATTTCGCAGTGACGGATAGCAATGAGGAGACCGTTAGCTTTAGTGTGCCCTCAGGTAACTTTGGCAATATTTGCGCCGGCCACATTGCGCGTGAGATGGGGCTACCGATTGAACGTCTCATCGTTGCGACCAACGAGAATGATGTACTCAACGACTTCTTTAACCAAGGCGCGTATCAGCCGCGCACCACTGACAAGACTTATGTAACCTCAAGTCCATCGATGGATATCTCTAAAGCTTCCAACTTTGAGCGTTTTGTTTATCTATTATTAGAAAAAGATAGTGCGCGTGTTCATGAGCTGTTTGAAGGCGTGAAATCAGGGCAAGGTTTTGATTTGTCTGAGGTGATGGAACAGGTCAATAACCGTTATGGCTTCGCGGCAGGCAAGTCCACTCATGCCGATCGTCTGCACACGATCAAAGAGGTATATGAGCAATACGGAGAGCTGGTTGATCCGCATACCGCTGACGGCATTAAAGTCGCTAAAGAATTACAGCAAGAAGGGGAAGTGATTATCTGCGCCGAGACGGCATTGCCTGTGAAATTCGCTGAGACTATTATTGAAGCGGTTGGACCGATAGAGATTGCTCGTCCTAAGCATACTGAAGGTCTAGAGGACTTAGAGCAGCATGTAACGGTATTGGATAATAAAGCCGAACTAGTCGCTGAACAAATTCGCCAGCATGTTGCGTCAAATGGCTAGTTGATTAGTTTCACGTGAAACTACGTAATAAGGTTTTAGCTATAAAAGTTATGTTTTTGTAAGTTTGTGTCGCGTATTGTGCTATGGTGCATATCATTGTAAACTGAATTGTCGTAAAAGTTGGCAGTAAGCCTCTGAGATATCTTTAAGAAGGCTTGACTACAGTTGAATAAAGTTATGCCTGTGATTTAACTATACCTTGTGGATATCGCATGAATACCAGTCTAAAAACGATAACAAAGATGCTCGTTGCTACTATGTTTAGTAGCGCTTTACTGATGACTACGTCTCACGCCAATAATCCGGCGCCTGCCATCAAGGCAGATGCTCCCAACCGCTATATCGTCAAAAAAGGCGATACATTATGGGACATCTCCGGACGTTACTTGGAGAGTCCATGGCGCTGGAAAGAGATTTGGGCGACCAATAAGCAAATCAAAAACCCAAACCTTATCTATCCTGACGACATTCTTATTTTATGTATCATTCAAGGCAAGACCTTAGTCGGTATTGATACCGGTGAGGGCTGCGCTGGTATTGAAAAGCAATTGATGGGTAAGGTGGAGCAAGAAGTCGTTGTGACCTCAGTCGCCAATAGTATCCCTGCGATTCCTTTGAGCTCTATTCAGCACTGGTTAGATCGCTATACCATCGTGCGACCAGAGGATTTTAATAGTACTCCTTATATTTTAGCTTCCAAAAACCGCAATTTGATTACCGCGAGCGGCGATAAAGTCTATGCCAAAGGCGTACCGCTTATCATAGGTCAGCGCTATGGTATCTACCGTGAAGGCGAACGCTATGTCGAACCTAAAACCCAAAAGGTCATCGGTTTAGAGACCATGCAAGTAGCAAGCGGCATAGTTACTAGTGTCGCTGAAAACGGTATCAGTAGTCTGCAGTTGTCCGAATCTTATGGTAAAGAAGTGCGTGAAGGTGACAGGGTATTCGTTGAGCTAGATAACTCTATTCCGCCAGTGTTTTATCCAGCGCCCGCGCAAGTGAGCCGCGGCGGTATGATTGTACGAGTGATGGACTCTATCAGCTCAGCGGCGCGCGGCAGTGTCGTGGCTATTAACTTAGGTACGGCCCAAGGCGCTAAGCCTGGCGATGTATTGACCGTCTATCAAAAAGGCCCACTGGTACGCGATACTTTAGATAATGATAATGCTGTACGCCTGCCTAGTGAAGAGAGCGGCATGGTGATGGTGTTCAATAGCTTTGATGACATCAGTTATGCTTATGTACTGAGCTCAGAGCTGCCACTGAACGTCGGTGATCAATTACTACCACCGCCTTACTTATAAAGGCAAATTAGCTAATTTATGAGCCGAAGGTCAGTAGTTAAATTCAGTTTCTTATTTGCACAAGCACTTCTCTTGTATGAGCTAGACGACTATGACGCCACCGCCTTCATCTCATTTAGATTCTAATCAGTGTGCAATATTAGCGCTGTGGTATGAGGTGAATGCCTCCTTATCCGCCTATCATAAGCTACTTAGTGCTTTTGGCGGTGCTCAGCAAGCTTGGGAAGCTGGCTTTGAGGCTTGGCAAGCATTAGGGATACATGCCGCTCATTTAGCACGTCATAAAAATAAAGAGCAGACATCCGCTAGTATCGATAGGATTGAGCAAGCGCTTACCGCTGGACAATATCAGCTAATTTTTGCCGATCAAAGCGAGTTTCCAGCCCAGCTACTACAGATTTACGATCCGCCGCCGCTACTATTCTGCCGAGGTAATATCAACCGCTTGCAGCAAGCACAAATCGCTATAGTAGGAAGCCGAAAGCCAACCGCTCATGCCCAAAAAACCACATTTGATATTGCTCAGTATCTAGCGCAAACCGGCTATGTCGTCACTAGCGGTTTGGCTATGGGAGTAGATAAACAAGCACACTTAGGAGCGCTTGCGCAAACCGATAGCGACTATCAAGGGCGTACGGTAGGCGTGATGGGTACAGGAATTGAGGTCTTCTATCCTAATCATCACGATAAGCTATTTAGTCAAATTATCGAGCAAGGCGGTTGTATCATTAGCGAGCTATTGCCGCATACTCAGCCCCATAAGCACACTTTTCCGCGTCGCAATCGGTTAGTTGCTGGCCTAAGTCTAGCGACGATAGTGACCGAAGCTACTATCAAGAGTGGCTC
>NZ_AYXN01000023.1:0-30107 GCF_000511655.1 Psychrobacter sp. TB15 | reverse complement strand
CCAAGCCACATTGATAATAAAAATGCTGAAGGCTGTCATCATCTGATTCGTGAAGGCGCGACACTGATTTATCATCCCGATCAGGTAATAAGCGATGTAAACGTCCAGCTTGATTTTTCAACCAATCAATCATCACTTACTGCACCCTCTAAACCATCGACATCGCGCCGTTCATCGCCGCAATCAGCGGCTGATAAGATATCGTCAGCTCATAGCATGCCAGCCCATACCTCTTCACCAATCAAAGTGCCTGAGCACCTGTCATCCATTTATGGGCTGCTCGACTGGCATGGACAGGATTTAGATGCTTTGTTGATAGCTTCGAAGCTGACAGCGCCTCAGCTTATCGGTCAGCTCATGGAGCTAGAGCTACTCGGCGCTATCGACGTCCAAGGTGGCCGCTATTTACGGTTATAAGATGTGTTTTTGACCTTCTTTTGACGTTGTTAACTTCTTAATCGTTATTAATACACGCACACTTTTATTTAGAGCGTTTAGTTTATGTCTTCCTCTGCACCCTTTGTTACTGATTCAGTCGTACAAGCTGCCCATTGGCTAAACCAAGGCCAGCTATTAGCCTATCCGACCGAAAGTGTCTGGGGAATCGGCTGCGATCCATTCGATAAAAGCGCTGTGCAGCAGCTATTAACCATCAAGCAGCGCCCGCAAGACAAAGGCATGATCGTCGTCACCGACAGTATTGAGCGCATTGCGCCGCTACTTGCCCCTCTCAGCCCTAAGCAGCGACAGACGGTACTTGCCAGTTGGCAGCCTAGTGCCGATGTCCTTGTGCAGCAAGCGCATACTTGGTTATTGCCCATCCCAGACTCACTTACCACTCCCATACCGGAGTGGATAACAGGTGCACATGATAGCATCGCCGTACGCGTCATCACTCACCCCTTAGTACAAAATCTTTGTGCGCAGCTAGTATCAGCAAATAATCCCTATGGATTTCTTGTCTCTACGAGCTGTAATCCGTCAGGACAGATGCCGGCGTTGACGCTTGCTGAAGCTCAAAGCTATTTTTTAAGTGAGAGTAGCCAGTTGCTCAAGCAAGTGGGCTATCTACGCGGTGCGACTTTAGGCTATCAGTTACCCAGTCAAATTGGCGACGCGCGTAGCGGCCATATTATCCGCTAAATCTTTCTTTTTATAGTTACCAAATAAGCTGAGTTGTTAATTTTAGTCTACAAAGATAACGTTTTATCTGCTGATTTCTGTCTTGACAGAAATAAAAGAAAAGCGCAGTATGGCTTATAAGCTGTTTATTTCTCGACAATAAAAGCTATGAGTTACATATTTTAAGGCACTACAAGTATCAATGATAAGCATCAATAAAAAATAATATAAATAAGTGTGAGCCAATATGAAGCTTAATCCTGTCACCGAAAAATTCGTCTTACACTGGGGTGAGATGGGCCCTAAATGGGGCGTGAACCGCACTATGTCGCAGATACATGCGCTGCTATATATCATCGGTAAACCACTAAATGCCGAAGAGATCACTGAGACGCTAGGCGTGGCGCGCTCTAATGTCTCAAATAGTATCAAAGAGCTACAGAATTGGGGCCTAATCCAAAAAGTCTCTATCTTAGGCGACCGGCGGGATCACTTCACGACCAATACCGATGTTTGGGAGCTGGCACGTATCATCGTCGTTGAGCGCCAAAAGCGCGAGCTGGAACCTACCGTACAGTTTTTACAAGATTTGATGGATAGTCCTGAGTTTGAGTATGAAAACAGCGAAGTCAGAACGCGGATAAGTGACACGCAAGACTTCGTAAACACATTAACCACTTGGTCGTCCGAGATGCTCAAACTCCCAACGAGTATGCTCAAAAAGGTGCTCAAACTCGGCGCTAGTATTAAAAAGTTTTTGAGTTAATGATGACTCAGAACAATACAAGCAATAAGTCCACAACAAGGATAGAGATATGAATATTTTAATCAGCGGTGGCTCAGGGTTCTTAGGTAGTGCGTTTAGCAAGGAGATCATAAGTCGCTATGAGAATAAAAAAGAGCAGATAAAGATCACGTGGCTGACGCGTGATAAATCTCAGCAGCACCCTGCTGACGTCAACATGATGACTTATGATGAGCTTGCAACGAGTGATAAAAGCTTCGATGTGATTATAAATTTAGCAGGGGCGGGGATTGCCGATTCGCGCTGGAGCGATGAGCGTAAAGAGCAACTGATGGCAAGCCGAGTAAAACCAACAGAGTCGCTGCTTGAGTTCATCGCTCGCAGTCGTGTGAAACCTAAGCTTATGCTAAGTGGTTCGGCTATCGGCTGGTATGGTACCCAAGGCGATACCCCATTGACTGAGCGTAGCGATTACGAGACAGATTTTTCGCATAAGTTATGTGATGAGTGGGAGAAGCTTGCGCTCAAAGCGACGGATTACGGCGTGCCTGTTGCCATTGTACGCACTGGGGTGGTGATGCATCCTGAGGGCGGGATGATTGGTAAATTGTTATTACCTTTTAAGTTCGGCGTAGGTGGTCAGTTGGCCGATGGCAAGCAAATTATGAGCTGGATCAGCCGTGAGGACTGGGTCGGGGCGGCGATTTTTATTATTCAAAAGCATCTGGCTGAGACGAGCGAAAAGCAAGTTACGCCCAATAACGAGCTGAAGACGACTAACGACACTCCAGCAGTGGTTTATAACTTAACAGCGCCCAATCCGGTGACCAATCACGAATTTACCAAAGCTATGGGCGCTTGGCTACATCGTCCTACTATTTTTACTTTGCCAGAATTTTTACTCAAATTGATGTTCGGTGAGATGTCGACTTTACTTATTGATGGGCAAAAGGTACTACCAGAAGCTTTATTAGAAGCAGGCTATGAGTTTAAGTACACTGACATTCAGCAAGCCTTAGAAGAGCAAAGCACCTGATATTTCCATACTTGTTTCATGTGAAACAGCCGTAGCGATGCTATGACTTATTTGTGTGTACAAGACTGGTATGGCGGTTGGCATACCCACATGGACGCAGTGCGATTACTGTATAGAACTAGTGGTCTCAAAGGCTCTACGCTTCTATATCTACCAATTGTCAGACAGCTTGGCGATTTGGCTTATCCTTATGTGGCGCGTAACCGTTACCGAATCCCAAATTGGGTGACTAAACTGATTTATGGCAAAGCGGTGACGCAGGCCTACGCAAATGGCGTTTATAACATGCCGCCAGATAAGCGTTAATTAGACATAAACTCATACGAATTAAGACAAGTAGCAGTACTTTTTGTTGTTTTAACCATGTTCTCTACTGTATTGCTTAACCTTCTCAAGTCATTCGTTTACCTAATACTAAACCTCTCTTTAGGATCCTAGATGCGTTACGCCTTTTTTATTACTATCATTGCTCTATTAGAGCTGTTTAGCCTTGGCGCTGCGCTATCTCTTCAGTGGTGGCTGCAGCCTTGGCTGACACCAAGTTTGGCTACCGCCGTTTGGGTTTTAGTGTTTGTTGTGACTAATGCTCTGCTAGCGGTGACCTTTAGCAAGCGCTTTGATAATAGTTATCGCTGGATGAGCGCTTGGATGCTCGTTATGCATTATCTGATGCTTACGGCATTATTGATGAGTTTGTTTTATGGCGGGTATCTACTTTTAGTTTCATTGATTTCTATAGAGGGGTATAGCGCTGAGATAATAGGTTTTGGTTTACGCGTACTGGCGGGGTTTATATTTATAGCGCTGTTTATTTATAGTTTATATAGTGCCTACATGCCTGTGGTGCGCCGATTATCTATCACGATTAACAAACCCTTAGCAAACTCATTGCGTATCGCAGTAGCGAGTGATTTGCATTTAGGTCAGCTGTTCGGTAATAAAGCGATAGATAAGCTATATCATCTGATCCAGGAAAATAAAGCGGATATATTGCTGATGCCAGGCGATATTATGGATGACAATATAAAAGCTTATACCGCTCATAATATGGCGGCTAAATTGACCAAGCTTTGTAGTAGCTTACCCTACGGTGTCTATGCCACTTTAGGCAACCATGACTTATATGGTCATGAGCAGCCGATCAGTAACGCCTTGCAGGATGCTAGCGTGCAACTGTTAAATGATAAAGTACTGAAGCTTGGTTATAAAGGCGAGATAATTTGGCTGATAGGCCGGTTCGATAATCATAAACGCGAGCGCGTCGCTACTACTGATTTGTTGCAGCAAGTTGATACCAGTAAGCCGGTTATACTGCTCGATCATCGGCCAAGCGATATTGATAAGCATAGTCAGCTGCCGATAGATCTACAAGTTTCTGGTCATACTCACAACGGGCAGATATTCCCAGCTAATTTTATCGTCAGAGCGATCAATCGCTTGGGCTATGGTTATAAACCCATAGGCAAAGGACACTTTGTCGTCTCCTCAGGCTACGGCTTTTGGGGTATTCCTTTTCGCTTGGGGTCGCGCTCTGAGATTTGGCTGATTGAGATGACAGGTCAGCACATAGCGTAAACACTTGCTAAGCGACCAATAACGATTGGGCACTGATGACCTCACGGACAAAACGTGCAAAGTCATTGATAATATATCGCGTTTCTTGCTCTAAGCCATCGTGGACGCTCATCAGATGCATAAAGCCGTGCGGCGCACCTAGTACCGTATAAGTCTCAACCGCTATATCAGCAGCCTTTAACTGATCTGCATAAGCAAAGGCCTCATCGCGTAGCACGTCAAGCTCAGAGGCAACGATATAAGTCGGACATACTTTACTATTATCACCAATCATAGGTGAGATCAGCACATGCTCACGTGGTAGCGGGCAGTTCTGCATAAATGCTGCATCAAATACGGCTACGTCAGCATGATCTAATAGCAGGCCTTCGCCGTATAGCTCCCAGCTTGGATAGTCGGTCTCAATATCAGTAACTGGATACAGCGGCATCTGTGCAAGCGGTGCAGGTAGAGTCTGGAGCAGCTTATACATCTGCTGACCGGCCACTCCCAAGTCTGACCATGCCGCCTTAGTTGGGTGAGTCAGCTGCTGCGCAAGTAACGTCGATAAACCGCCACCAGCACTATCTCCTGCTAGAACAATACGTGACGGCGACGCGCCAAGGCTACGACTATTATCAGCCAACCAAGCATAAGCTTTGATCGCATCTTCTAAGGCGGCGGGCGCTGCATGCTCAGGTGCTAAGCGATAGTCCACACTGACCACTGCCCAGCCAGTCTGCGCGCAGACGCGGTGACAAAACTCGTGATGAGTGTCGATATCACCAATACAAAAACCACCACCATGAAAGAACAGCATCACTGTCTCATCAGGATTGTGGTTGGTTTTTGCGTGGACGCCCGCCTGATAGCAGCGAATCGTCATATCACCCTCATCAGCATTGGCTATGGTTTTATCTTGCCAATTAACAGCCGCCTCACTGCTTTTGTTAATGAGCTTCAAAGTAGCAAGCTTATTGCTACTCGCTTGTTGCCAGACTTTTGGGTCTTGCATAGCGACCGCATCGGCTGCAAACCTCTTACGCAGCTCTTGCATTTTAGAGAGCTGTAAAGGGGTTTTGAGTTTACCATTGACCGCGATAATCAAGCGTAGATGCGCATTAGCGTTTGGATACTGCTCAGCCGTTGGGCCCTCTAGATAGCTTACTAATGCCTCTAGCATAGTATCAGGTAAGTAGCCTAGACCCTTTAGTACATAGTGCAGGGCATGCTGCTGATAGTCGGTCGCTGGCAGCAAGCTTGCAAGCTTTTTACCGGCGAGTCTATATTTATTGTCCCCTTCGTTCAGGTGCTCAGCCTCAGCTTGGTTTTCGTGCGCTTGATAGCGTTTAACGCCTTCTAGAGGAGCTAATGTCGGCTTAGAGTTTAAGCTCGCCGCCGCTTTATTTATCAAAGCATTAAGCGATGTGATAGAAGAGCTTGGCATGGTGTTCCTCATTATTGAGTACCGGTCTTTATGACTTTTTATAGCCTTATATGGTTTGGATTTATGGTGTCGGTACTTTCTATCGTTTACTATCATTTAGTTTATAGTTCAGTATTTTTTATAAGTAATAGTTGGTAAATAGTCAGTGAGGTCATCATAAATCAATCAAAAGTGAATTTAAGTATCGTTTGGTAATCGTTTACGAGCGAAAAGTAAACTATAAATAATGAGTTAGCTTTAAATGCGGTTTGAGTTGTCCTAGTTTGGTTTATAGAGGTTAAACTTCAAAATTAAAAAAATCCTCGGTTTTAAGCTTGAAATATGGCCTCATAACCTTTATCAATCAGCTATTGAATATGGTTTATAGCGAAGACATTAAAAAGACACTAAATGCATTACAAAATTATCATAAATAATCAGGAGTTATCATGAGCGAACAAAACCCAAACCTACAAGCTGATGACAATAGCGCGAAAGCTGCACACAGTAACCTTGAGCGCAATGAGAGCGTCCTACAAGAAACGATGGATGAGTTTGACCCGCAAAACAACTCAGGCGATGACGCCACTATCGATAACGAGATCGATATCAGTGTTTATGAAGCGCGCATTGCTGAGCTTGAAGGCGAAGTCAAGCAGGCTAAAGAGACCACTGCCCGTGCTAATGCTGAGACTTATAATGCGCAAAAGCGTATGGAGCAAGAGGCCGATAAGAGCAAAAGATTTGCGCTACAAAAATTTGCCAAAGAGTTATTAGAAGTCGTTGATAACTTAGAGCGCGCTATCGAAAACGCCACTTCAGACGACCCTGTTACCGAAGGGGTACGCTTAACGCACAAAGCGCTATTAGATGTACTAAACAGAAACGGCGTAGAGGTTGTCGAACCACAAGGTGAGACATTCAATGCAGACCTGCATGAAGCAGTCGGTATCGATGAAAATGCCGAGCCTGATACGGTTGGTACGGTATTACAAAAAGGCTATAGCCTAAATGGTCGTCTGCTGCGTCCTGCTATGGTTCGCGTCGGCCAATAAGCTTAGCTAATAAGTGAGAGTAGTAAAGAAAACAAGCGAATAAACCTTATTAAATGTAAGGATATTCACAAAAAATCACACAAAAGCAAATTTTTGCGCTGTTATTGACTTGAAAAAATACTAGCGCAAACCGATATAAAGCAACAAGTGACCATATATGGTCTGATAGTTTGATTTTAGCTTGAGTTTTTGACAGTTTTTTTTGATAGTTTGAACGCAAAAATAGTTTGAACGCACAAAAACGGCAAGCAACCCCAATAGAAATTTAACAACATTTGGAGCAAATAATTATGGGTAAAGTAATAGGTATTGACTTAGGAACCACTAACTCATGCGTGGCGGTAATGGAAGGCGATAGCGTTAAGATTATCGAAAACGCGGAAGGTACGCGTACTACTCCTTCTATCGTCGCTTATAAAGATGATGAGATTTTGGTCGGTCAATCTGCCAAACGTCAAGCAGTGACTAACCCAAACAAAACCTTGTTCGCTATCAAGCGTCTGATTGGTCGTCGTTTCGATGACAAAGTCGTGCAAAAAGATATTGGCATGGTACCGTACAAAATTGTCAAAGCTGATAACGGTGATGCTTGGGTCGAGATCAATGACAAAAAACTTGCGCCACCACAAGTCTCTGCTGAAATCTTAAAGAAAATGAAGAAGACAGCTGAAGACTATCTGGGTGAGAGCGTATCAGAAGCGGTTGTAACCGTACCTGCCTACTTTAATGACTCACAGCGTCAAGCCACCAAAGATGCCGGTAAAATCGCAGGTCTTGATGTAAAACGTATTATTAACGAACCAACTGCCGCCGCTCTTGCTTATGGTATGGACAAAAAGCAAGGCGATAGCACCGTTGCCGTTTATGACTTAGGTGGTGGTACGTTTGATATCTCAATCATTGAGATTGCAGATGTAGACGGCGAGCAGCAATTTGAAGTACTCGCGACTAACGGTGATACTTTCTTAGGTGGTGAAGACTTTGACTCCGCGCTTATCGATTATTTAGTTGATGAGTTTAAAAAAGAGCAAGACTTCAACCTAAAAGGCGACTCTCTTGCGATGCAGCGTCTAAAAGAAGCGGCAGAAAAAGCGAAGATTGAGCTATCAAGCGCGCAAAGTACTGAAGTAAACTTGCCTTATATCACAGCTGATAGCAGTGGTCCTAAGCATTTGGTCATCACTATTAGCCGCTCAAAACTTGAGAGCTTAACGGAAGATCTTGTCAAGCGTACGATGGCTCCTTGTAAGATTGCTCTAGAAGATGCTGGTCTAAAAGTTGGCGATATCGATGATGTCATCTTAGTTGGTGGTCAGACGCGTATGCCATTAGTACAGAAGCAAGTAGAAGACTTCTTCGGTCAAGAGCCACGTAAAGACGTTAACCCTGATGAAGCAGTAGCAGCAGGGGCAGCGATCCAAGGCGCAGTATTGTCAGGCGACAAAACCGACGTACTATTGCTTGATGTCACGCCATTGACGCTAGGTATCGAAACGATGGGCGGTGTGATGACGCCAGTTATCGAGAAAAACACCATGATTCCTACCAAGAAATCACAAGTGTTCTCGACGGCAGAAGACAACCAGCCAGCGGTTACCATTCAGGTCTATCAAGGTGAGCGTAAGATTGCTAACCAAAATAAACTATTGGGTCGTTTTGACTTGACTGACATTCCACCAGCGCCGCGCGGTCTACCGCAAATCGAAGTAACTTTCGACATCAATGCTGATGGTATCATGAACATCTCAGCGACTGATAAAGGTACGGGTAAAGCACAAAGTATCCAGATTAAAGCAGACTCTGGCTTGTCGGATGAAGAAGTCGAGCAAATGGTACAAGACGCAGAAGCGAACGCTGCTGAAGATGAGAAGTTTGCAAATCTTGCGCAAGTGCGTAACGAAGCAGACGGCCGTATCCATGCGGTACAAAAAGCCCTTAAAGAAGCAGAAGATAAAGTCACTGAAGAAGAGAAGTCATCAGTAGAGACTGCTATCTCTGATCTTGAAGCCGCGACTAAAGAAGACGACCATGACGATATCAAAGCTAAGCTTGAAGCGCTAGATAATGCTTTCTTACCTGTCAGCCAAAAGATCTACGCTGATAGTGGTGCTGGCGCGGAAGGTATGGACCCAGGTCAGTTCCAGCAAGGCACAGAATCAGCTGACGCTACCCAAGCGGATGATGATGTCGTAGATGCTGAGTTCACTGAAGTGGACGAAGACAAAAAGTCGTAATTGACACTACTGGCAGTACCTTAAAGCTAGTTTTATGATAAATATAAGAAAAACGCATCTCTCGAGGTGCGTTTTTTATGGGCTAAATAATGTCATTGGGTAAGCGCTTTTAATTGCTGATGGACATAAATTTTATGAAAAATCTAGCAATGTAACAAAAGATTTCATATATCAGCCTTTGTAACCCACACACTGATAAACGCTTTCAAATCTTAACTCGCATACCATTAAACACTGACAGAGTGTTTGAAATAGTTTGTTACTATGTACCCATCGTTAGCAAACAAGGCGATAGGGCCAAAAGGTCAATACAACTAAATAACTTGTTTGTCCAAATTTGCTTGAAGGAGCTAATAATGAGAACTCTACAAAAAACTATACTTGCACTAGCCACTGGTTCTTTACTGACTGTAGGTGCAAACGCCGCTGTCACTTATGGTAACGGCTACACTGGTCAGCCATACGTTGGTGCTAAAGTCGGTCAATTTGATCTAGATATCGACAATGCTGATGATCCAACTGCATACGGTGTTTATGCTGGTTATAACTTCGATCCTAACTTTGGTATGGAAGCTGAGTATGTTGGTTCAGATGATGCTGATTTCAGAGGCGGTGATATTGATGCTAAAACATACGGCGCTTATGGTACCTACCGTTACGCATTCCCAAACACTGGTTTATACGCAAAAGGTAAACTAGGTGTAGCAAAAACTGAAGTGGAAGCATCTAATACCGTTGCAGGTTTATATGATGGTTCAGATGACGATACTAACCTCGCTGGTGGTGTAGGTCTTGGTTACGCAGTAAACCCTGACTTCAGTGTAGAAGCTGAATATGACATGCTAGGTAGCGATGCAGATCTTATGACTGTTGGCGCTCAGCTGAAGTTCTAAGGCATTGATTGATTACAATTTATATTTATATATCAGACAAAAAACGATCGCTTTGGCGGTCGTTTTTCTATGTGGCAAAGGTTATTCGGCGCTTTTTGATTTCATCTAAGATATGGGCGTTGTGTTATGAGTGGTGTATATGGTGATTTTTAAGAGGTTATAAACGCTCAAAGTATGCTACATTGAAAGCTAGGATAGCAAGCTAGGATGATTCAAACAGGGTAGGTGGCAATGATGGAGATGTTTTTGATGATTGAACCTTGGCATTGGTTGGTCTTGGGTTTCTCCTTGATGATTGCTGAGATATTCATTCCGACCTTTGCTAGCCTCTGGTTTGGTGCGGCTGCGGTGATCGTTGCTGCCTTAGCATGGTTGCTGCCCATTCCGCTATTATTTCAGGTATTGATCTGGCTTACGCTATCGGTTTTATTTATGTTTGCTTGGGTCAAATACATCAAGCCGTTGTCCATAAGCCGTAAAAAGGCTGCGCAACATAGTAATCTAATTATTGGTGAAACGGGCATGATCGTGGTCAAACCACAAAAAGGTATTTCAGGTATGGTGCGCTTTAATGTGCCCATTTGGGGTGCAGATGAGTGGCCATGCCGCACAGCAGGCGTGAAAGTCGAGGCAGGAGATCGTGTGGTGGTTATAAAGGTGGTCGGCGATGAGCTAATCGTTGCGCCCTCGCAGCGCCTCCAAGCACCTAAAAGTATGCACCCCAATATCACCCCGACGATCAACAGTGAAGTACCTGCAAGTAGCCAAATGCCGACCAAACAATCTAAAGCGAGTAGACTGAGCTTGCACAAACCCGATCTCAAAGAGACAGGTACTAGCAAATAAACGTTATCAGGTACTAAAGATTTTTAAATTAAGAAAAAAAGGACATAAATCACGTCGCTGGCAAATAAAGCAAGGGTCAAGGAGAATGAGATGAACAGTATCTTGAGTAGTTTAAATGGTGTCGGTATCGTGATGCTGGTATTAATAGCATTGGTGATTTTTACCGTTTTTAAAGGCGTTTGTATTGTCCCGCAAGGATACAAATGGGTCGTGCAGCGGCTGGGTAAATATCAGCAAACGCTGGAGCCAGGATTTAGTATTATCATTCCTTTTGTGGATAGAGTCGCTTATAAAGTCACCACAAAGGACATCGTATTAGACATCCCATCACAAGAGGTCATCACCCGTGATAACGTCGTGATCATCGCCAATGCCGTGGCATATATCAACATCTTGCGTCCAGACAAAGCGGTCTACGGTATTGAAGATTATGAACATGGTATCCGCAATTTGGTACAAACCTCTTTGCGCTCGATCATCGGCGAGATGGATCTAGATAACGCTTTATCGAGTCGTGATGAGATTAAAGCCTTGCTCAAACAGGCGATCTCAGAAGACATCGCAGATTGGGGTATTACCCTTAAAACCGTAGAGATTCAAGACATTAACCCCTCGCAAACCATGCAAGCCTCTATGGAAGAGCAGGCCGCGGCAGAGCGTCTACGCCGGGCTACCGTAACGCGCGCCGATGGTCAAAAGCAAGCGGCTATCTTAGAAGCTGATGGTCGTCTTGAGGCTTCACGCCGTGATGCTGAAGCGCAAGTGGTACTAGCTAAAGGTTCTGAGGAGTCCATTCGTCTGATTACCGCTGCAATGGGTGATGAAGAGATGCCCATTGTCTACTTACTTGGCGAGCAGTACATCAAATCAATTCGTGACTTGGCAGAATCGGACAACTCAAAAATGGTGGTGCTACCGGCCGATATCTTAAGTACGGTCAAAGGTATGGTTGGCGATAAGTTTAAGGTGTAACAACGCTACGGTTGAGCGCTCATATTGACATAACAAAAGACCTCAAAAACGAGGTCTTTTTTGTGCATAAAGTATTTTTTAAAGTACGTTAAATCACTTTAGAAAAACGATTTTTATGTTTCTTCCCTAAGTATTCATCAAACACCATAGCGACGTTACGGCCCAAAAAGCGACCTTTAGGCATAATACGGATACCTGCGGCATCCATATCGATAAGCTTGTCTTCTTGCATTGCGCCAAGCTGCTTTATCTCATCGATAAAGTAAGTAATCGCATCGATACCGAATTTTTGATTGACGTCTTTAAAATCAATATAGTCATGGCAGAGTAAGTTCATAATCACATACTCACGCAGACGATCTTTGATAGAGGTTTTAATGACTTTCGCTGCGGGCATAACATTAGGATTGCTACGAGCTGCGTTAATCGTCTCTTGATAAACCGTCAAATCGGTATGATTTTGTAAAATATAGCGGGTGTTAGCATTTGCAATCTGACTGATGGCAGAGACGCCAAAACCTAATAAATCACAGTCGCCCATGATAGTGTAGCCCTGAAAATTACGGTGCAATTTGCCCGCACGCTGGGCTATCGCTAGCTCATCATCAGGCAGGGCAAAATGGTCAATCCCTATGTACTGATAGCCGGCCTCGGTCAGCGTGTTTACGGTATCTGCAAGCATAGACAGCTTATCACTTGGGCTGGGCAGATCTTCGTCTTTGATTTGTCTTTGGGCTTTAAAACGCTCGGGCAAATGCGCGTAGTTAAATACCGATAAGCGATTGGGTGCCATCTTAATAATACGGTCTACTGTCTTTGCAAAAGTAGCTGGCGTTTGATGCGGCAAACCATAAATCAGATCAAGGTTTATGGAATGAAACCCAAGCGCTCTTGCTTCAGCCATAATATTAGCGATGAGCTCTGCGGAGTGGACACGATTGACCGCGATTTGTACCGCTTCTTCTAGATCCTGTACGCCGAGGCTAATACGGTTAAAGCCAAGACTACGTAGCGTCTGCAAGGTGTTATCACCCAGCTCACGCGGATCGATTTCAATAGAATAATCGCCTTCGTCTTCAGGCAAAAACTCAAACTGGGTTTGTAAAAACTCCCACAGCTGTACCATATCCTCGTCACGCAAGAATGTCGGCGTACCTCCACCTAAATGCAGCTGCTTGACGACTGGGTTCTTGCCACCTTCAGTGGTCAATAAACGCCGCTTGAGTTTAATCTCAGCGATGAGATACTCTAAGTAGTCGCCTGAGTCGCTATTTTTCTTAGTGATGATTTTATTACAAGCGCAGTAATAGCAAAGGTGACGACAAAAGGGAATATGAAAATATAGCGATAAGGGCGCGCGTGCTTCACGGCTTTGAAGGATTTTAGTCTCTAAACCATCAGCTATCTCTGTAAATTCTAAAGCAGTCGGATAGGAAGTGTAGCGTGGCCCTGAGCGATTATATTTATGAATAAGTGCCTGATCAAAAGTAGGCAGCTGCTTATTGCTGCTATCGCCGCGTAAACTTGCATAAGGGTTTTGGATTTCAACGACAGGACGTGCGGTAGTCGGTTGCTCACCTGCATGATTATAAGGCTGCTGAGGGTGGTTTGGATGAGAAGAGGTTGAGTACTCTGTCATGCGGCGCTCCTTTTACGTTAACAGCGGTTTATTGTAGTCGGCTAACGAGAGATAGGTTGTTTACAGCTTGTTATGAAAAAATGGCTGTATCAATAACCCGTATTATAGCAAATCCATACATTAATTAGGGTGATTAAGTGGTTTTGTGAAGGTGCTATTTACTTGATCATAGATAATGGTCTATACAGAGGTAAGACAAACCAAAAAAAAGCCCCAGAATGATCTGAGGCCTTCTTATAGCTTAATAATGACTATTTATTTTCTAGCTTCTGATTGTCTTCTCTAAGCTCAAGTATTTGACCAACGGCTTTGTTGGCGATCTCATTTCGACTAAAGGGCACTCTAATCCAATCTTTGTCTGAGTAGCGGCGCGTCTGGTCACGATGATAAGGGCGCGTGCTATCTGCTGATTGCGAATAGGCCAGTAAGGACTCTACGACAGGGCCGTTATCATCAAAGGTGACGGTCTGCATATAAGTGGGGCCATTACTAATGATGTAGTTACCAGCGTCATTGGGTCCAGATCCACGGGCTACATTGAAGAGACCTTCGCCGGTACCTAGACCGCCATGCATAGGAATTCTCTCGTTATTGTTGCCTGCATCAAACACGTACTGCACGCTACCTAAAGCGGCGTCAAGCGCAATGCCTTTGTCGTTAAAATACTGAATCGAATCGGCTAGAGCGGTACGAGTCTTGCTACTGATAATAATATCGCGCGGCGTATTAACCGGATCATTAACGTCAAAGGGCACGCTGAAGAGGTCTTCGTTCTCAGTGGCTTCTTCAAAACCAACATTACGCCAAAACTCTCTGAAGACATGCGCGCCTTCGCTATCGATATCGTTACGGCGATCCCAATTACTTAGGACATTACAAGCTTGCGTAGCGTCGAGAGTACTACCATTAGACAAGGACATAACAGGGTTGGCGCTGCAGTCGGCCAACACGTCATCTAGCACCAGTTCAGCGGCATAGCTGCGATTACTATAAACCACCTCTTGCATATTATCTAAGTTGAAGGTAGTACCGCCAAGACCATCATCATTATTTAAACGATCCTGTATTTGCACTAGACCCATACGTGAGCGCATGAGTAACGGCACGCCAGCAACAGGATCAGCACCTAAGAAAGGAGTGAGTTGACGACGGAGCAGGGGCGAGAAGTCAGTCAAAGGCTCCTCTGGATTACTTAGCCAATAGCTGTCATTGGAGTTTGCGACATAATCATCACGGATCAAGAACGGCAAGTTTGAGCGTCCAAAGATACCTGCTTGTGGTGAGTCATCGTCATTACCCCATTCGCAGGCTGCGGTATCGCCGCGCAGCGCGGGCAAGCCAAAGTTAACAATGGCTTTTAAGAAGAGATTGCCATCAATACAGCTCTCAAGCTTTTCTTTGGTTACATGTGGTACGGTCGAGATATCAGCGTAGAGGGCTTTACCATAACGGTCAGTAGCGATGGTATTGACGAATCCTAAACCCACTTGATCTTGCATTCTATCGACTAAATCCTCGACACTAGTGGCTCTATTCATGCTACGCCATTGGTTCAATGAGCGCGCGTTTTCTGCCGCGGCATCACGAATGGTAAAGGCGCTATTATTCTGGCCCCAAGCTGGTAGCAAGCCATTGACGAGATCAACGGCTAACATCGGACCAAAATGCGAAGAATAAACAGGCTGAGTCAAGGTTTCGTTATTAGGTAGTTGGATGGTCACTTCATCTACGCGGATATCCCGCTGCTCGACGCTGCCATCTGCCTTGGTATAGTTGTACTTCATAGGATCGCCATTGACCAGATCGAGCTGATAAAGCGTAAAGCGCTTGGCAGTAGAGACGGTATGACTCCACGCCACATCTTTATTAAAGCCAATATTGACAAAGGGTTGACCTTGCTGGGCGGAGCCCATGACGTCAATCTCACCTGGTATCGTCAGATGAAACTCATAAAAGCGCTGAACGCCATTCCACGGCTCATGCGGGTTGCCATACATAACGCCTTCGTCTTTACCGGTAACCTCACTACCAAAGGCATAAGCGTTACTACCGCCATCCATCGCATTGATGGTCGACATGTCAAAATCAAATCCTGCTGCCAAGTCTGCAGCCGATGTCGATGAGACCGAATTCAAAGTTGTCTGAGTAGCCGAGTCCGACTCAATAGAGCGCATCCTGCTGCTGCCCATGACTATATTTTGGTCAGGTGGTGCTGCCGCTACTATAGGGCCAACGAAATTGGAGAGCCCGCCGCGTAAATTGGCCTTGCCATAAAGAGCTAGTAGGTCATCAGTGCTAATCTCGCGTACCCACTCAGCCCCCGCACAGTCAGGATCTATGTTTTCTACGCCTGTATCACGCAGATAGCGACTGACCCCAGCTGCATAGCCAGTGACTGCATCAAGAACCTCGGGCTCTTGGGCGTTCAAAAACTGAGCACGTTTGGCGGGTGAATTATACCAAGTATAAAATACATCGCTAGCCACACTGCCTTCGTCACCTAGATACAGCATACTCTGACCACTAGAAACGACGATCTCGCGGGCAAGTGAGCAGATATTATCTTCGGCAAAAGCGTAACCAACGCCGTAACCGAGACCTTTGTAGTCGTTCGCAATAATATGAGGTATACCAAACTCAGTACGCTGAATGTTTGCAGCAAACTCAGTGGAAGGAGAGGTGACGATAGGCGGATTTAATTCAGGAGTGGTGACGACTGTATCGTTAAAACTATTATCGCTATCAGAGCAACTGGCCAATCCAAACGAGACGGCCACTGTTAATAACGCTAATTTCGGTGTGCGCCGATTGCGTGTTGTGATTTTCATAAGCTTTACTGTCCCTAGTTAATAATAACGGCTCAAAAGTGTCATAAACTTCCGATCACTTTGAGCCCTCAATAAATTCCTTTTTATTGCTAGTAGTGTACAGTGTACAACTGCACACTCATCATATAACAATACTTTAGCGCTTTTCTAGTTAAATGATAGATTAGTTTAAATAAACAAAGCCTACAGATCATTGACAGTAAGCTGGTGCATTAATGAGAGACGATATTTGCGCACTAATTAATAATACTCTATTATAAAACCTCCCTTCTATTAGGAAACGCTCATGTCGTTTGCGCAAGTTTATACCCGTTCGGTCGTCGGTCTACATGCGCCAAAAGTGATTATAGAAGTACATTTATCCCAAGGTCTGCCAGCGCTTACTATCGTCGGCTTACCAGAAGCGGCCGTACGCGAGAGTAAAGATCGAGTACGCTCCGCTATTCTGAATTCTGGCTTTCAGTTTCCTAATCGGCGACTAACGATCAATCTAGCACCTGCTGATTTGCCAAAGGACGGCGCCCGTCTTGATTTGCCAATTGCTATTGGCATCTTAGCCGCAAGTGGTCAGCTCGATCCGGAGGTGTTAGCAGGGTTTGAGTTTATCGGTGAGCTGGCGCTCAATGGCGATCTGCGGCAGGTAACGGGAAGTTTGGCAGTAGCGCGAGCGATAAGAGCAGAGGCCTTGGCGGCAAAGACTGCAAAAGCAGCACCAGCGCAAACAAAAAATTCAGCAGACAAAATCGCCGCAAACCCGTCTATACAATTAGTCGTGCCTATCGATAATGGTATGGAAGCCAGCCGCGTTGAAGGTGTAGAGGTGCTAGGCGCGACAAGCCTACAGCCGGTATGTCAGCACTTACAGTCGTTAGCAGACCCAAACGCAAGCACTGAGCGCTTAGAAGTCGTCACTCCTAGTACAACGCAAGAGCGAGTAGGTTATAAAGTGGACTTGGCAGATGTTAAAGGTCAACACCATGCACGGCGCGCCTTAGAGATTGCAGCGGCTGGCGGGCATTCACTACTATTCACAGGACCGCCGGGTTCGGGCAAGACGTTAATGGCATCAAGATTGCCAACGATTTTGCCAGACTTAAGCGCTGAGGACGCGCTAGAAGTGGCGAGTACTTACTCCGTCGCCGATAGCGATTATGATTATGGTACGAGGCCTTTCAGGCAAGTTCATCACACGATATCAGCAGTAGCACTCGTTGGCGGCGGCTCACGCCCAAAACCTGGCGAGATAACTTTGGCCAATAAAGGCGTGCTGTTCCTTGATGAGTTGCCTGAGTTTGAGCGCAGCGTGCTTGAAGTATTGCGTCAGCCATTGGAGGCTAAGCAAATCACCATTAGCCGCGCTAACTCACAGATGACTTTTCCGGCTAACTTTCAGCTCGTTGCGGCGATGAATCCTTGTCCTTGCGGTTATGATGGCGACGTCTCTAACCGCTGTCGCTGTCGTCCTGAACAGATTAAGCGCTATCAAGATAAGCTTTCAGGACCGCTATTAGACCGCATTGATTTGCATATCACGGTGCCGGCGCTCCCTATAGCCGACTTGCAAAATAGTAGTCGAGGAGAGAGCTCAGAAACCGTTAGAGCGCGCGTCACGGCTGCCAATGAACGACAAATCCGCAGACAGAATAAAGCGAATAATGAGCTAAGTCCTAGTGAGCTTGATGAATACGTGGAGCTCGGCGCAAGCGAGCAGCAGCTATTACAAATGGCGCAGCAGCGCTTGAACCTATCAGCGCGTGGTTACCACCGGGTACTGCGAGTGGCGCGTACCATTGCTGATCTGGCAGACAGTACTGATATTACTAGTGCTCACGTCTCTGAGGCGCTCAGCTATCGCAGTAAGTAAATTATTATAAAAACCTAGTTGGCGTAGGCTGCGGCTTTAGCCCAGCTCAAAGTTCTGCAAAAGTACAGGGCTTGGCTAAAAGCGCCAGCCTACAAAGTCTAAATAAATTCAAAATTTAGCTAATCAGTATTTATCAATGGCTATACAGCCTCTAGTATTTAAAACAAGCCCGTAATATGACCTGTATCATCGACATCGATACGCTCAGCTGAGGGGTGTTTAGGCAAGCCAGGCATTTTCATAATAGTGCCACACATCACTACGATAAACCCCGCGCCACTTGAGACGCTGATGTCGCGCACATGAAGGGTAAAATCAGTTGGTCGTCCTAGCAGCTTGGCATTATCGCTCAGCGAGTACTGAGTCTTAGCAATACAAACTGGCATCTTATCTAAATTCAGCTGCTCCAACTGGCGTATTTTTGATTGGGCAAGCGAGCTGATATCGATATCAGCCGCGCCATAAATACGCTGCGCCACCGTGCGGATTTTATCGGCAATACTATTATCACTATCATACGAAAACTGAAACTGGCTTGACGGGTTTTCTTCGTTCTCAAATAACTGTATTAGCGTATTTGCCAACTCCTCACCGCCCGCGCCGCCTTTTTCCCAGACTTGCGTTAAGGCAACCTCGACGCCTCTCGCTTGGCAGGCCTGCCGAACCAGCTCAACCTCTGCGTCAGTGTCGCTGACGAAGTGATTGATAGCGACGACGACGGGTAGGCCGTACACCTCACGCATATTTTCAATGTGTTTAAATAAATTAGGAAAGCCTTGTTCAAGCGCCGATAGGTTCTCTTGGGTCAGCTCGTTTTTAAGGGCGCCGCCGTTATATTTTAAGGCGCGAATGGTGGCGACGATAATCGCAGCATCGGGCGCAAGTCCTGATAGGCGACACTTTATATCACAGAACTTTTGCGCGCCAAGATCAGCACCAAAGCCCGCTTCGGTAAGCGTATAATCGGCTAAATGCTGTGCCACGCGGGTCGCGATAACTGAGTTACAACCATGAGCGATATTAGCAAACGGACCGCCATGTACCAAGGCTGGCGTGCCTTCTATCGTCTGTACCAAATTAGGTTTGATCGCTTCTTTTAACAGCGCTGCCATAGCGCCTTGTGCCTTAAGATCACGAGCATAGATAGGCTGCTTATCAGTATCTAAAGCGACTAAGAT
The DNA here is from genome assembly GCF_000511655.1 of Psychrobacter sp. TB15. Classification (NCBI taxonomy): domain Bacteria; kingdom Pseudomonadati; phylum Pseudomonadota; class Gammaproteobacteria; order Moraxellales; family Moraxellaceae; genus Psychrobacter; species Psychrobacter sp. TB15. Next base: position 10,715 of record NZ_AYXN01000023.1, on the reverse strand, counting down.
ATTCCCTAAACGCTGCTTGAGATCACTTAAATCGGTAGCCAAACAAAATATAGCCATCACCTCTGAAGCTACAGTAATATCAAAGCCGTCTTCTCGGGCAACGCCGTCAGTGCGCTTGCCTAAGCCGCCGACGATATTACGCAGTTGTCGATCATTCATATCTACCGCACGCCGCCAAAATACTTGCTTAGGATCGATGCTGAGCGCATTACCTTGATAAATATGATTATCAATCAGTGCCGCTAATAAGTTGTTAGCCGCGCCAATCGCATGGAAATCGCCAGTAAAGTGCAGATTGATATCTTCCATCGGTAGCACCTGCGCGTAACCGCCACCCGCTGCGCCGCCTTTTATCCCAAATACTGGGCCTAAGGAAGGTTCACGTAAAGCCACGGTGGTCAACTTACCATCGCCTTTTTTTCTATGCAGACGATTTAGCGCGTCGGCTAGGCCTATAGTGACTGTGGTTTTACCTTCGCCTGCGGGCGTCGGATTGATCGCTGTGACTAATATTAATTTGCTGTTTTTGGCTTTAGCGGGCTTGCTCAGCACCTCGCTGACATTTATTTTCGCTTTATAATGGCCATAAGGCTCAATATCATCTATCGATAGATTTAACGTTTTGACGATATCTTTTATAGGGTACAAAGTTGCATTTTGGGCGATAGCAATATCACTAGGAACGTCCATATTAAAGCTCTTTTTTATCTAAAAGGTAGCGAGTCAAAGTGGCAAAGTTATCAAAGGCCTGCGTCGGCTGAAAGTCGCGAATATCTTGACCGTAGTTATACCCATAAGAGAGCGCGAGGGTATCCATGCCAGCATTTTGCCCGGCTAATATGTCGTTCTTTGAGTCGCCTATCATCACCGCCTTATCTGGCATTACTCCTAACTTATCACAAACGTGCAATAGCGGCGCAGGATCCGGCTTTTTGGTTGGTAAGCTATCACCGCCGAGCACTACTACAAACCAATCCTGCCAGCCAAACGTGCGCAAGATTTTGGGTACAAAACGAATGGGCTTATTGGTCACTAAGGCTAAGGTAAATCCGGCGTCATGCAGTTGTTTTAGACCTTTATCAACATCAGGGTAAGCGACCGTTTTGCTCGCTTTAAGATTGCTATAAGCGTCAAGAAACAGCTGCTCAGCATGATCGGCCTCTAACTGGGTCAGCTCGTTTTCGCCGATTTCTGTCTTGCCAATCAAAGCGCGCTCTACTAGTAGCCGTGAGCCATTACCGACCCAACCTTTTATAGTTTCGAGTGAGTAGGTGGGCAAGCCTAGCTGTTCAAGCATAATATTAATCGCTGCTGCCAAATCAGGAACGCTATCGATCAAAGTACCATCAAAATCAAAAATCAAAAGTTGCTTATTTTGCATAAGTTTTTACTCATCATTACGGCGTGTTATTTATTCAAAGAAGCCAAAAAACCGCTGTCAGCTGTGCCACTTTAACACAGCAAAAGTTTCAAACTACTTAGTTATAATGATATAAGTTACTCAACGTCTTTATAACGCTCGCGGTGCTGTTTTTTCATGCGTAGATAGTCCTCATTTTCGCGGCACTCGTCCCACTTAGCTTTAAATATCCGCGCCGATTCTGCCTTAACGGGGTCTTCCTCTTGACGAGGTAATTCCTCGCGACCATGCGCGCCGCTTTGACCTTTTTTATCATCGGGCACAGGACCTTTGTACTTTTTACCGCCTTTATGGTTGGCATAGCGGCGAGCACGAGTGTAACCCATCTGGATGAACTTACGTGCCATATCCGCGCCAACGAAGTCATCATCTGCTAAATAATCTAAAAACATCTGATAAATGGTTTCACTGCTCTCATGCGCAATATCAGGAGTAGCAAAGCGCCAATGCGGCAGTATCTCAGATTTATAAGGCTCAACAAGCAACACGCCTTGCTCGCCGCGGCCGACACGGTATAGCTCAGGGTACTTACGTAGATCTAGATTCTTATAATCCAAATCGTAATCAAACTCTCTCATCTAAACGCTCCTATCATAGCTGCCTTTTTATCAATAGTACCCTTTGTCAGTAGTGCTACTCAGTATACTGAGCAAGTCACAAGGAAAAGTAGCGTAAAAATGTTATGAATGGGTGCGTTTCTTACAGGCATAAAAAAACCTCAAACGCGAGCGTCTGAGGTTTTAGGTGCTTATTTAAAAGCTAAATGAGATCAACGAAATGGTGGCTCGAGGCAGGATCGAACTGCCGACACACGGATTTTCAATCCGTTGCTCTACCGACTGAGCTATCGAGCCGTCTTCGCTGAGGACGCTATTAAACTAAATATAAGCGGTGCTGTCAAGACATTTTTATCTTTTGTGGCTAAATAATCAGATTCGATGCAAATCTTAGTCTTTAACTCTGATTAATTCGTAGTCGCTCATGATCTGATGGATATCGTTATCGACAGGGACAAACTGACGCACGCCTTTTTTGACCTCCGCATCATAGACCATCTTGATGAACTTCGCGTCGATTGCGCGGCCTTTGTTTTGCTCATGCACAGTTAAGTATTGCAAGCGCTTAGCGTTGGTTTGCCCATCATCAAAGCAACCAACTGCGGCAATGGGCTTGTCATTGAACATGCCGACATATAGGTATTGGCCACGCTTAAAGCCATTTTCGATGATATTTAATACCTCCTCGCCGCTAGGCTGCGTATCGTCAGCGTCATACATGGTCTCTAAGCGCTCGGCAAGCTCATTGTCGCGACCAGGTTTTTTGATTAAAGGCGCATTTAAATCGTTAATCGCAATGGCTTCTAAAGGCATGATGTATCCTATTGTCTTATGAGTGCTAACCGTATTAAGTAAAACAACCGACTAAACAAGCGTCATTAATAAAACTTAAGGCAGTATTTTAACAGATTGAGACAAATAGCGCCTTGCTTTACCGTCCTGCCATAGCCGTCATGACGCCATTTTGCTATGATAAGCTTATATCTACATTTCCTTAATGTCTATTTAAGTGTCTATTTACTCCCCACCCTTTATTTATAGAGAGTAGCTATGTCTGCCGATATTAATCAAGCGCAAAATGCAAACCTGTATGGTCGCCCAGCGCGCACCGCCACTGTTGAACGTAACACTGCTGAGACGCAAATCACTTGTACCGTTAACCTTGATGGTACCGGTCAAGGTGTGGTCGATACTGGCGTGCCATTTTTGGATCATATGATTGATCAGATCAAGCGTCATGGTTTATTTGACTTAGATATCAAATGCGTCGGCGATACTTATATCGATGATCACCATAGTGTCGAGGATACCGGTATTACTTTGGGCCAAGCGTTTAACAAAGCTTTGGGCGATAAAAAAGGCATCCGCCGTTACGGACATTTTTATGCGCCGCTTGATGAGTCGTTGACGCGCGCGGTCGTCGATCTATCAGGGCGTCCAGGCTTGCATATGGATATTCCGTTTACGCGCTCGCATGTCGGCACCTTCGATGTCGATCTGTTTAGCGAATTCTTTTACGGCTTCGTCAATCATTCATGGATGACCGTACATTTGGATAATCTTAAAGGCAAAAATAGCCACCACCAAATCGAGTCAACTTTTAAGGCTTTTGCCCGCGCGCTGCGTATGGCCTGTGAGTATGATGAGCGGGCATTGAATACCTTGCCATCGACCAAAGAGGCATTCTAATGACCAAAATTGCACTATTAGATTATGGCATGGGTAACTTGCACTCGGTCAGCAAGGCACTCACCAATGTCGGCGCGGAGGTATCCATCACTAACGACCCCAAAGTCGTGGCTGCCGCTGATAAAATCGTCTTCCCTGGCGTTGGTGCGATGCGTGATTGTATGATCGGCATGACCGATGCTGGCATCGATGACGTCGTGCGCAAGGCTATATTCAACAAGCCGGTGATGGCAATTTGCGTGGGTATGCAGGCCTTATTTGAGCAATCAAGCGAGAATGGCGGCACCGAGTGTTTGGGTATCTTAGATGGCAACGTAGAAGCCTTTGATCCATCGTGGACAGATAAGCAAGGCGCAACCATTAAAGTGCCACACATGGGCTGGAATACGATTAGTGGTATGGATTTTGACCATCCGCTTTGGCACGGTATTGAGGATAACGCGCACTTTTACTTTGTGCACAGTTACTACTGCGCGCCTAACGATAACTCTCAAGTCGCCGCTATCTGTGATTATGGCCAGCCGTTTTGTGCTAGTATCATCAAAGACAACCTATTTGCCACTCAGTTCCATCCTGAGAAGAGCCATACCGCAGGCTTGCAGCTGCTCAAGAATTTTGTAGACTGGCAGGTTTAGGTGTATTTTGTGCCACTATAGGATAAAATAAAACAGCAGTAGGGTGGGTTAGCGATAGCGTAACCCACCTTTTTTATTATATATAGCCAACATTCGAGTAAAACCATTGGACTTTAACACCTTTAAAATAAACGTTGTTGAGACGACGGGTCTTGCCAAAGACGCGTTACACATTTACGTCGGCGTCGGCGTCTATCTGCTCAGCATGTTTATCTTACGCCCTATCATTAAGAATCAGACTATCAGAGCCTTTTTAGCATTATTAGTCGTCATTAGCGTAGCACTGCTAGGTGAATATTTCGACAATCGTCACATCATTGTGCCAAAAGGCCTTCTGGCTCTAAAAGGTACAGATATCAAAGCAAGTATTCATGATCTCATTAATACCTGCCTGCTGCCTTTCGTGCTATTTGCTTTAAATAAGTGGACAAGGATTTTTCAAGCGAGCAGCTCACCAAGTAAGCTACTAAAGAAAACCCGTTAAAACAGTTTTTCAATCCTGCTTTACAAAGCTTACGAAACATAAAAATTCTCATCTATTTAATGCTGTCTTCATTTGTTACCTTAGATTGATCATTTCTAGCTACTTAATAAATAGCTACTCAATAAATATAAATTATAAAAAAGGAAGCCACTATGAATATGCAAGATCTATTAGATAAAGCCAAAGACACCTTAGACAACGCCAAAAATACTCTAGGCTTAGAGCCGCAAGAAACTGAAGCAGGCATTTATATTCCCTCAACATCATCGCTAAAGATAGCTGCGCCGAATAAAACCAACTACGATCATACTAATTACGATAATCCCTATACGGGCGATAAGAAAATTATGATGGTCTGTACCGAAGAGCAGTATATGACCATGGAGAACGGCAATAAATTTGATACCGGTAATCATCCGGTGGAGATGATGGTGCCGTTATTACATTTTAAAAAAGCAGGCTTTGATGTCGATGTGTTTACGCCAACAGGCGAGGCGGTCAAGGTCGAGCAGTGGGCGATGCCAGAGGACGATGACGACGTTAAACAAATTTATAGTGAGTACGAGTCCAAGTTTAAGAGTCCAAACAGCATCGCTGACTTCGTCAAAAACGATATGGCAGACAGCACTGAATACGCAGCGATTTTTATTCCAGGTGGTCATGGCGCTATGCTCGGCTTGCCGGAAGACAAAAACCTTGGCGCATTGCTACGTTGGGGACACGATAATGATCTCTTTACCTTAGCGATTTGTCACGGGCCTGCAGCGTTATTGGCGGCTGACCTTAATAGTCCTGACAGTTCTGATGAAGGTAATTCCAAGCGTGACTTTATTTTTAAAGGTTATAAGATGGTAGCCTTCCCGACCGCGATGGATAAGCAAATGCCAAAAATTGGCTATCTGCCTGGACCTATGCCATGGTATTTCGCCGAGAAGTTAGAAGATTTAGGCGTTACTATTGATAATAAGCTCGTCTCAGGGCAGACGCATCAAGATAGAAAGCTTATCTCAGGCGATGGGCCACTCGCGGCAAATGACTTTGGTAAAATGAGTGCTAAAGCTTTACTAAAAGAGTTTGGTTAGATCGTTTTCATAAAGTCATCATATAAAAAAACGGACTATTTATTAGTCCGTTTTTCGTTTTGCTATTTGACTTGATGATTACTTGTTTTGAGCCTCATCATATAACTCACGTACCACTTCACCAATCACATGGATGTCATCAGTCAGAGTTTGTATAACCCTGTTAACACCTAGCTACCACCTTTTTAAACTTATGTTTTGAACAAATGGACGACGGTTTTCAGTCGAAGAAACAAAATTATAGACTTATTTTCAGTAGTTGTGTATATTTTACGTAAAATTTAACTTTTCTAAACTTATTATAATTTGTCAAAATATTACTTAAGGATGAGTATGAAAATTAGCAAGCTAATTTTAGAAAACTTTAAAGCTTTTGCAGAGACAATTGTTTTTGATACTAATAAGCCGGTCGTATGCTTAGTTGGAGAGAATAACACGGGTAAAACTACAGTTTTTAAGGCGATAGATTTTTTAAGATCAGGTGTTTCAAAAGATAAAACTATTGATGATTACAAAAATGTAAATCATAAAGATAAGCATGTTTCTATTACTATAGAGATAGAAGGTAATCTTAGAGAGTCAATAGAGAACTTTTCTGAGGCTAAGTATTTACCGTACATTGTAGATGTTGGTGGAACGCAAAAAATAACGCTAAAACGTACTTCTGAGGAATATAGCATCCAGCAGGGTAATAAGTCGGTAGATATTAATATTAAAAAAATAACTGTATATAATAGTGATACTGATCAATTTGAGAATCCAACTGGGTTTGATAAAGCTATTAATACATTGTTTGAGGTTGTATCTATATGGTCGGATATGGATGCAAGTGAATTAATGGATTTTGGTAGTACAAAGACGTTAGGAAAGTTGTTAAAAGATATCTGTAGTGATTTTGAAGCTAGCTCAAATTGGAGTAACTTCTTGGACGCTCATAATATAGCATTTACTACAGGTGAAGAGTCTTTATCAAAACAATCTCAAGGTCTCGTTAATGATATTGAAAAATCACTATGCGAATTTTACGGAGAAGCGACAGTCTCTTTTGATTTTCAACCTCCAGAACCATCATCATTTATCAAGTTAGGGAATATAATAATTAATGATGGAGTCGAGACAAGTATTTCTGAAAAAGGTAGCGGAATGCAGAGAGCATTCGCACTAGCTGTAATGAAAGTATATGCTGATTTTTTAATTAAACATCCAAGCAATTCAGATTTGAAAAAACCTTTATTCTTCTTTATTGATGAACCCGAGATTTCTCTTCACCCTAGAGCTCAAACAACTTTAATTGAATCTATAATCACAATTTCAAGGCACCAACAGGTTTTTATTACTACTCATTCCCCTTTTCTTTTAAAACATTTTGCTAGTGATGATATATGCACGTACATGACTAAGAAGATTAATCAATCAGCTCATGCAATCGCGGTTGAAACAATGAGAACTTTTTCTTTTTCGCCTACATTAGCCGAAATAAACTACTTTACTTATGAAATATGTTCAACTGATTTTCATAACGAGCTTTATGGATATATCTCTTCTATTGCAAGCTTAAGCAATGCTAAATATTTCGATAATTGGGTATGTGACAAATACAATATAGAAAAAAATAAAAATTGGAAAAGAGATAAGAATAATGGAAATACTATTACAGAGAGACTCTCAGTAATTTCCTATATAAGACACAGTATTCATCATCCAGAAAATACTTATAACACTCAATACACAGAAGAAGAACTTCAATGTTCTACTCAAAAAATGCTCAGTATTATTAGAAGTGACTTTTTTAAAAGTCTATTAGTAGATTCATAAGAGGGTGTTATTAGGTGTAAACAATATATATCCCTCTACTTTTGTACTATGAAAAGGCTGTCCATTTATTAGAGCAACCTTTTCATATTTTTTATAATGTTATCTACTTGCTATCATAAAGTCCGCGTACCACCTCACCAATCACTCTAATACCATCCGTCAGTGTTTGCTCATCGGCAGCGATACTCATACGAATACACTCGTGTGCATGTTGGTAATCGCTGACATCCACACCGGGGAAGAAATACTCGCTTGGTACAATAAGCGTACCTTTTTCTTTGAGAGTCTCATACAGCTCAGAGGTGCTAATCGGTAAATCTTTAAACCATAACCACAAAAATATCGCGCCCTCGGGTTTATGAATCACTAGCGGGTAATCGCCCAATTCTTTTTTAAGTAAGGTAACTGCGGTCTTGGCTTGTTGCTGGTAAAAAGGCTTAATATCGTTATCAGACAAGTCTTTGATAGCGTTATTTTCAACCAGCGGCGTGGCAATAGATGCGCCAAAGCGTGTTGGTGAAAGATTAACCACGGCATTCATCGCACTGACCGCCTCAATCACCTCAGGCGCGGCAACGATAATACCGGTACGCACTCCGGGTAAGCCAATTTTGGATAAGCTAAAACACAGAATGGTATTGTCATCCCAATTAAGGGTAACGTCTGAATAAATAATATTAGGGAAGGGCATACCATAAGCGTTATCGATAATCAGCGGTACATCGTAACGCTTAGCAATCTCCGCCAAATGCGCCATTTCCTCATCGGTTAAGACATTACCCGTTGGATTGGTCGGACGCGAACAACAAATCGCGCCAATACGCCCTTCCTTCAATGCGGGCAAGTTCTCCAACGCGTCAAAATCCACGCGATATTTAAAGAAGCCTTCTTCATCATCATGCGTCACTTCATCGATATGCGGTAATACGGCGGTAAAATGCTGACCTTCGACATGCACATCACTATAGCCGATATACTCAGGGGTCAATGGTAGTAGAATGGACTTGTCGACAGATTCATTCTTATCATCAGTGAACGCACCGCCAAATAGATTAAATAGATAGAAAAACGCATTCTGCGAGCCATTGGTCAAAGCGATGTTCTCACTCGTCAAATTCCAATCATAATGTCGATTAAAGAAGCCTACCAAGGCGTCAATAAAAGCGGCATCGCCTTGCGGATTGGAGTAATTCGCCATGCTACTCGTCGCCGTGCTGTTAATGTCCTCACGAAAGCTACCATCGTTACCCAGCGCTTGATAGGTCTGCAAAAACAGCTCATTCACCGCTTCAATACGCGCTGGATTACCGCCGCCTAGCATATTGACGGGCTGATCGCTTTTTAACGCGTCGCCCAGATCATCCATCAATTGTGAGATGCCAGTGGGCTGGGTGAATTTTTGACCGAACTTTGAGAATTTCATAAGGCTACCATGCTGTTTGGGAGGGTGTTATAAGTGGGTATTTAACCGATAAAGTTGGGCTAGTATAGCAAATGAGGGCTATAAAATAAGCAAAGTGCGGGGTAGATATTGACTTATATGTCTATACAGCTTATGAAGTAAAAAAATGCCTTCTAGGTGAGTAGAAGGCATTTTAGGTTTAAAGTCTCGGGAATAAGCATTTGGTGGTCAGTACTGCTGTGGTCCATACTCTATCTTTTCAAATTCTCGTAAAGAGTCAACAAATTGGAATTTTTTGTTATACTAAGCCTTGATAGCTTGTACGATCGTTGATTAAACGTATGACTGCTATTGATATAAGTCATTATTTTCTATTTCATCGATAATACACACTAAGCGTTTGAAGTTATGGAAATTAGCTTTCTCTATCCAAAAATCATAATTGTCTTTTAACTCGTTCCTAATAGATATACAATTTTCAAAACTTTTATTTTCATTTAACCATATGCCAAGTACATCTAATTTTTTATTTTCATCATAGAATTTGTTGTTTAGAATATCTTCATGTTTAATGATATCTTTTACAGTTTTAGCAATTTGATTCGATTTGTTGATTTTATTAATATAGCTTTTAGAGGATAGTCCTAGTCTTTTGACTATTTGTTTTTCTGTAAACTCTATAACTGAGCTACAAGCCTTTAAGTATTTCCTTACAGGTGTATAGTTAAGTCTTTATAAAATCGATACAGCCCATATCATAAAACAGTTTAGGGAGATTATTCTCCATCCACCCTTGGCGCAGAAACTTAGCCTGTGCCCATTTTTTCTCAATAGGGTTCAGATCAGGGCTGTACGGCGGCAGCCAAAGAATACGATGGCCATGTCTGTTTAATAGTTTTTGAATGCGTTTGCTTTTATGAAACCGAGCGTTATCCATGACAATCACGCATTTAGTCTTGAGACTTGGAATTAAAGTGTGTTTGCACCAGTCGTAGAATATGGTGCCATTGATGTTCTGCTCAAAGTAATCAAGCGCAAAAAGCATTTTTTCATAGAGAGCTCCGATGACGTTGGTTCGCTTTTTTGCTTGCCAGTTGTAGCTATCGATACAGGGTGTACCAATCGGTGCATAGCCATGAGAACGAATGGTTTCAGCCTCAAAGCCGCTTTCATCCATATAGACAATGGGGTAGCCTTGCTGCGTAAAGCTATCAAGCTTATTCTGGAATACTGCTCTTTTTATCGGACACGCTTTTGGATGTTCTAAGGTCTTTTTTTTGACTGATACCAAGACGCTTTAAAGCATTAAAGATGCCAGTCTTACTACAGTTCAAGCGACGAGCTCTTTCATAGTTATAATCATCTGGATATGTTTTTACGTCTTCAATCAATGCGTCATCAGGTATTTTAGTTGGTGCTTTATTTCTGGTTGTTTTAGGAGTTAGGTTCTGCTGCCAGCTGTGAATGGTGCTGGTGCTAAGTCCATAAAACAGCGCAGCTTCTCGTATGGTCATGCCATCAGCGATGCTAGAAAGTACCTGTTTGCGATAGTCTATTGAATAAGTCATTGTTTATTTCATTAATTAAGATTGTTATAAATATTGTATCGGTTTTATTTGGATTAGACTATA
>NZ_AYXN01000022.1:0-2142 GCF_000511655.1 Psychrobacter sp. TB15 | reverse complement strand
TAGACCTCTTGCAAAAGTAGCAGAGGGAATTAAAATAAGAAGAACATTCATCGTTGTCTAAGAACCATGCCAAACATAGATAAGCTACTCAAACAAAGTGACGCTGGTTTTAAACGCTACACTGGCATTCATAAAGCCACCTTTTATGACATGCTTGATGCCATGCAAGAGCATGAAGCATCTAAGACCAAATCAGGTAGACCAAGTGTGCTCAGTCTTAAGGAGCAGATACTACTAGCCCTGACTTATTGGCGTGAATACCGCACGCTTTATCATATCAGTATGGACTTTGGTATTCATGAGTCTTCTGCTAGCCGTATCATTCGTAAAGTAGAAGACACACTGATTGACTCTGGCAAGTTTGAATTACCTAAAAAGCTGCCTAGTCGTGTCGATGACGACATCAATTGGTCAGTCGTCATTGTTGATGCTACCGAAACCCCTATTGAGCGTCCAAAAAAAACCAAAGAGACTACTACAGCGGTAAGAAAAAACAACACACCTTAAAAGCGCAGGTTATCGTTCATTGGCAAACTGGTTTGATACTTGATGTGCAAACCTGTAAAGGGTCAATCCACGATTTTAAGCTGTATAAAGATACTTGTCCTGACTGGTTACCTTGTGACGCCAAGCTACTAGCCGATAGTGGTTATCAAGGGTTAGCAAAGTTACATGAGCAAACTTTCACGCCATTTAAGAAACCTCGTGGTGGTCAGTTATTAGAGATATGCAAACAGGCCAATCACTATCTGGCAAAGTTCCGTATTGTGGTTGAGCACAAAATAGGCTTAATCAAGTTGTTTAAAATCGTGGCTCATAAATATCGCAACCGTCGTCAGCGCTATGATCTTAGAATGAAGCTGTTTGCTGGTATCATTAATTCCGAGCTTAAATTATGACTTTTGCAAGAGGTCTAATCAATTCATCATAGAGATTGCTACTACAATAACCAATTAATGGCTCTATAAGCTTCCAACCTTCTTGAGTCTTTAGAGCCAGTATAGGTTCTACAAATCTATGATAGGTTTCACTAAAAGGTAACTTACTACAGATCATGCTTATGATATTACCTAAAGCGTCCATGAAGTCATAAAAGCTGCCTCGATTGCCTTTAAAATCATATTCTTCAGCCCAAGAAGGCTCAGTTAGTTCAATAGCCCAATTAATTAAACTCTCTATAAAACCTAGAAGTTCTTCTTTGAAGTCTGTCTGTAGTAAATCTTCAATAGGTATAGTCTAATCCAAATAAAACCGATACAATATTTATAACAATCTTAATTAATGAAATAAACAATGACTTATTCAATAGACTATCGCAAACAGGTACTTTCTAGCATCGCTGATGGCATGACCATACGAGAAGCTGCGCTGTTTTATGGACTTAGCACCAGCACCATTCACAGCTGGCAGCAGAACCTAACTCCTAAAACAACCAGAAATAAAGCACCAACTAAAATACCTGATGACGCATTGATTGAAGACGTAAAAACATATCCAGATGATTATAACTATGAAAGAGCTCGTCGCTTGAACTGTAGTAAGACTGGCATCTTTAATGCTTTAAAGCGTCTTGGTATCAGTCAAAAAAAAGACCTTAGAACATCCAAAAGCGTGTCCGATAAAAAGAGCAGTATTCCAGAATAAGCTTGATAGCTTTACGCAGCAAGGCTACCCCATTGTCTATATGGATGAAAGCGGCTTTGAGGCTGAAACCATTCGTTCTCATGGCTATGCACCGATTGGTACACCCTGTATCGATAGCTACAACTGGCAAGCAAAAAAGCGAACCAACGTCATCGGAGCTCTCTATGAAAAAATGCTTTTTGCGCTTGATTACTTTGAGCAGAACATCAATGGCACCATATTCTACGACTGGTGCAAACACACTTTAATTCCAAGTCTCAAGACTAAATGCGTGATTGTCATGGATAACGCTCGGTTTCATAAAAGCAAACGCATTCAAAAACTATTAAACAGACATGGCCATCGTATTCTTTGGCTGCCGCCGTACAGCCCTGATCTGAACCCTATTGAGAAAAAATGGGCACAGGCTAAGTTTCTGCGCCAAGGGTGGATGGAGAATAATCTCCCTAAACTGTTTTATGATATGGGCTGTATCGATTTTATAAAGACTTAACTATA
>NZ_AYXN01000021.1:0-28296 GCF_000511655.1 Psychrobacter sp. TB15 | reverse complement strand
TAATCTAGCATTTGCTTAAAATTATGTTCGTAATGAATTAACTTTGAGTTTTTCTGCTGATTAAATGATAATTTTTATAGTTAGAATAAACTCCGAAAAGAAGTTCAAACCAACTTTATTTTTAGCATTCTTATCTCAGCAAAAATCCACACAAGTTGTTCTTTAGTTCTGATTTTAAATAGTGTCTCTTTACTGTCGTCCAGTTAAAGAGTTATATAACTAATAACTAAGCAATGTGCTTATTGTTATTAGCGAGCTGACTATCATATCATGTTAATTATGTTTGTCAAGCTTTTTTATAATTTGTTTCAGTAAGTTAAGACCTTGATTCAACTAAATTATTTAGTCTGTATCTCGCCCTATCCCTTAATGAGGTGCGTATTATAGACGGTTTGTTTTGGAAGTCAAGAAGTATTTTTATTTAATTTGAAGTTTTTATCTTAAAAGATTTGAACTTCTTATCAAACTTGCTAGCTGCTAACCTAACCGTTAATCGCTTAACTTGCTAAGTATCAGTGCCGCTCCTCGTTCCGATAGGGGCGTATTATACGCAGTTTAGTTTGGCCGTCAAGCTTAAATTTGGGTTTATTTTGGCTTGGTTCGAACTGTTATAGGTATATGTATAATTATCAATAACTTAAAGTGAAAATACTTATTTTGTACTCTTAACCTTTTTTATTAGTACTGTTGTTTGCGCGATTGGCTGCCATCGGTGTTATTTACCCTGATAGTTAAAGCTAAGGTTATGAAGACTTTGTTATGTCATTCCTATATAGATAAGTAATTGACTCTCAACCTTATATATTACCGGTTATAGATGGCTGGTTTTAATCTATAGTTATAAGGCACAATTTAGGGCGCTACCCCTTACTATCTAGTGTTTATAGCTGGTTTTTGCTATAGTAAGCGCTTTATGGCATGGCACGCTTACTTTAGCCTTTAACCGTATTTAAAGTCTAGTTTGCAACACTTATTGATAAATGTCTTCTTACTATTGAGCTTTGTAATAGTTATACCTATATAGGAAGCTAAATAATAAGCGTATTGAGTAGTGCCTATCCAATATACAACAACGATATCTCACAACTTGTGAATACAATTAATGCGGTCTGACGGTCATATGATTGATGGTTGCAATCATCACTGCTAAAGGACCCAAAAAGGTGAATAGATTATGGTAGCGATTACTTTACCCGATGGTAGCGTAAAAGAGTTTGAAGGCAACACCACGGTTATGGAAGTGGCGCAAAGTATTGGCGCAGGACTTGCCAAGGCGACCGTTGCTGGACGCGTAGATGGTCATCTGGTAGATGCCTCCGACCCTATTACCCAAGACGCAGCGGTTGAAATCGTTACCCCAAGAGATGCTGATGGTGTCGATATTATTCGTCACTCCTGCGCGCATCTGCTCGGTCATGCGGTCAAGCAGCTCTACCCTGATGTGAAGATGGTTATTGGCCCTGTGATCGAAGATGGCTTTTATTATGACATCTATAGCGAGACGCCTTTTACGCCTGAGCATATGGAAGCGATAGAAAAACGCATGATGCAGTTGATAAAGCAGGACTATGACGTCATAAAGAAGATAACCCCACGCGATGAAGTGATCAAGATATTTGAAGAGCGCGGTGAGGACTATAAGCTTAAATTAATCAACGATATGCCGGGCGAAGAGGCTTTTGGTCTGTACCATCATCAAGAGTACGTCGATATGTGCCGTGGGCCGCATGTGCCAAACACACGGTTTTTGAAAGTGTTTAAACTCACTAAAATGTCTGGTGCGTATTGGCGCGGTGATGCCAAGAACGAGCAACTGCAGCGTATCTATGGTACAGCGTGGGCAGATAAAAAAGATTTAAAAGCTTATATCCAGCGTATCGAAGAGGCAGAAAAGCGCGATCATCGCAAGATCGGTAAAGCGCTTGATTTGTTTCATATGCAAGAGCAAGCGCCGGGTATGGTGTTTTGGCATGCTAATGGCTGGACCATTTATCAAGTCCTTGAGCAGTATATGCGCAAGGTACAGTACGATAATGGCTATGAAGAAATTAAAACCCCGCAAATCGTTGATCGTAGCTTGTGGGAGCGTTCGGGACATTGGGGCAACTATGCCACCAATATGTTCACCACTTCGAGCGAAAACCGTGATTATGCGGTTAAACCTATGAACTGCCCTTGCCACGTGCAAGTATTCAATCAAGGATTAAAGTCTTATCGTGAGCTGCCACTGCGTATGGCAGAGTTTGGCTCTTGCCACCGTAATGAGCCATCAGGCTCCTTGCACGGTTTGATGCGAGTACGCGGCTTCACTCAAGATGATGCGCATATTTTCTGTACACAAGCACAAATCCAAGAGGAAGTCGCAGAGTTTATTAAGCTAACTTTGGCAGTATATGAAGACTTTGGCTTTGATAATATCATTATGAAGCTCTCCACCCGACCAGAGAAGCGCGTTGGTAGTGACGAGTCTTGGGACTTTGCCGAAAAAGCACTGGCAGATGCGCTTGATAGTTCAGGTCTCGATTGGGAATATCTACCGGGTGAAGGTGCGTTTTATGGCCCTAAGATTGAGTTTAGTCTCAAAGACAGTTTAGGTCGCGTTTGGCAATGCGGTACCATTCAGGTCGATCCGAATATGCCAGAGCGCCTTGATGCAGAATTTGTCAATGAGCAAAACGAGCGCGAAACCCCTATTATGCTACACCGTGCCATTCTTGGCTCCTTTGAGCGCTTTATCGGTATTTTGATCGAAAACTACGCCGGTTGGATGCCGGTATGGCTTGCCCCGCAGCAAGTAGCTGTGATGAATATCACCGATAAACAAGCAGATGCTTGCGAAAATGTGGTAAAAGAGCTCAAAAACGCAGGTATTCGTGCTGTCAGTGACTTGCGTAACGAAAAGATTGGTTTTAAGATACGAGAGAAAACATTAGAACGTATTCCCTATATGCTAGTATTAGGGGATAAAGAAGTTGAATCGGGCAGTGTCAATGTCCGAACACGTGAAGGTGAGAACCTCGGCGTGATGAGTGTTGATGATTTTATAGCATTAGTACAGACCGCTGTCAGCAAAAAAGGCCGACAGACCCCAAAAACAGATGAGGAGTAATACCTATTAAACAGTCCAACCGTTTAAATATTAATGAAGATATTAACGTCAAAGAAGTCCGTCTAGTCAAAGAAGATGGCGAGCAGATGGGTGTCGTTGATATCGAAACTGCCCTAAATGCGGCACGTGAAGATAATTTAGACTTAGTCGAATTGGTTCCAGATGCCAAACCGCCCGTGTGTAAGATCATGGATTACAAGCACTACCTCTATGATCAAAAGCAAAAGGCAAAAGAGGCGAAGAAGAACCAAAAGCAGACTCAATTAAAAGAGATGAAACTGCGTCCGAGTACTGAAGAGGCTGATTATCAGGTCAAACTGCGTAAAATCGTCAGCTTCTTGGAAGATCAGGATAAAGTTAAAGTCAGCATTCGCTTCCGTGGTCGTGAGATGGCACACCAAGAGCTTGGACGTGCACAGCTTGAGCGCATCATCGAAGATACCGCTGAGATCTCTAATGTCGAGCAGCCGCCAAAGATGGAAGGTCGACAGATGGGTATGCTACTAGGCCCCACTAGAAAAAAATAAGCCGATAGCGCCCCTCATTTTATAACGTCTTTGTATTTTTTGACCATCAATATGCGTACGTGTATTGGTGGTTTTTTGCTTTAAGAGCCTATTTTGGCAACCTTTTTTATCAAACTATAACCGAAATGATAAGCAAACCTGAGCCCTTAAGTGTAAGATAAATCATAACTACAATAACTTTATTATAAATTTGAGAAGCATTATTCACTTTAGCCATTATAGGACTTTTTATGCAAGAACTAACGCCACCTGAAAACTCGTCCACTCCTAGTATTTCTCTGACACCGCCTGAACCAGTCAAATCAGTTGATACCAGCGAAGCGGATCAAATGGTCAAGCTCGATAAAAGCCAGATCCCAGAGCTGGATGCCAAGGTCGATGCTTTTGTTGATCATGTGCTTACTAACTCTGCTAATAGTCCTGAATTTCAGCAAAACGTGCAATCTATTCATAACCTAGGCTCCAAAGAGATTCGTGAGTCCGCGCAAGTCTCCAATCGCATGCTAGACTTGCCTGCAAAAAGTCTCAACGATGGCTTATTTGACAGCTCACCCATTGCTAAATCCTTGACGGAGCTGCGCGGCATTGTGGAGGATTTAGACCCAAGCAAAAAGCAATTGACCAGCTCGCGTAAGCTGTTTGGCCTCATTCCATTTGGTAATAAAGTCCAAGACTACTTTCGTCAATATGAGTCCGCGCAGTCGCATATTAACGCCGTCGTCACAAGCCTTTATAATGGTAAAGACGAGCTACTCAAAGACAATGCCACGATTGAGCAAGAAAAAGTCAATATGTGGGAGCTGATGCAATCGATTCGTCAGTACATCTATGTCGGCAAAAAGATCGATGAGCAGTTAGAACAAAAGATTCACGCTATAGAAGCGACTGATCCTGAAAAAGCACGTATTATTAAAGAAGAGATGCTGTTTTATGTGCGTCAAAAAAACACAGACTTTTTAACCCAACTCGCGGTTAACGTCCAAGGATATCTAGCGCTTGATACCATTCGCAAAAATAACTTGGAGCTGATCAAAGGCGTGGACCGCGCGACGACGACGACAGTATCAGCACTACGCACCGCCGTCGTAGTAGCACAGGCGATGACCAATCAAAAACTGGTACTCGATCAAATCACCGCACTTAATAAAACGACTAGTAGCTTGATTGAGTCGACCTCAGAGATGCTCAAACGTCAGTCTGGTGAGATCCATGAGCAAGCCACTAGTAGCACCATTGAGCTTGATAAATTACAAAACGCCTTCAATAATGTCTATGAGACGATGGATATGATTAGTAATTATAAAGTTGAAGCGCTTGAAAACATGAAGCAGACGGTCAATACTTTGACCAGTGAAGTCGACAAAGCGCAGAAATACCTCGATAAATCGAATCAGACGACAGTATTAGAAGTGTCAAAAGAGCTTGATAGTAAACAGATAGCAGATAAGTCTGGTATCGATATCTAAAAATGCACTATTTAAGCAACTGCTCATCTCTACAAGCTGTCTCTACTGTCAAAAACTTCTGATACGCTCATTAACTGAGCGTATCCCTATAGCTATCACACTTAACACAAACAATTGACGTAAGATATTGTCTACTGGTTCGTGTTAAGATAGCCCCTATTAATAATTTTAAAAATAGATACGGTAATTTATGAGTTGGAATGATCCAAACGCCTCAAGTGAGGCACAACGCTATGACAATCCTATTCCCAGTCGTGAGCTGATTCTGAGCACGATTAGTGATAATAGCGATGTTACGCACAAAGCATTAGCTAAAATCTTCGGTATCGAAGATCCTGACCAGTTCGATGCGCTAGGTAATCGTCTAAAAGCGATGGCGCGTGATGGACAAGTCAATCGTGAAGGTCGACCTTATCGTTATCGTCCAGTGACTCAGCACGATATTGTCAGCGGTACAGTTTCAGCGCATCCAAAAGGCTTTGGTTTTGTGGTGCTCAATGATATGCCAGATCTTTTCTTGCATGAAAAACAGATGCGTTGGGTGTTCAATGGCGATTCTGTTGAGGCTATAGGTACTTCTACGGACAATCGCGGACGTACTGAAGGCCGTATTATCGATATCACCTCGCGTCAACAAAATCAGTTCATCGGAACACTTGCCAAAGATGAAGAAGGTTACTGCGTAGAATTGGGTAGCCCTAACAGTCATCAACCTATTACCTTGGCAGATGACCACGTCGATGCTTTGAATGTCAAACAAGGCGATCCGGTCAAAGTCGATATCATTGATTGGCCAAACCAGCATGAGTTTGCGACTGGCAAGATCACTGAAGTGCTCAATGACGATAACGATCGCGAGCTGATTATTGAGACCACTTTACTCAATTATGATATTCCACATGAGTTCAGCGAAGCCACGCTTAAGCAAGCCAATGACTATAAAGAACCCACCGAAAAAGACACTAAAGGTCGGACTGACCTGCGTGGTCTGCCTTTAGTAACTATCGATGGTGAAGATGCACGCGACTTTGATGATGCCGTGTTCGCTGAGAAGCGCTCTGGCGGTAACTACCGGGTACTAGTCGCTATCGCTGATGTTAGTCACTATGTAACGCCGAACTCACCGCTCGATGTTGAGGCCTATGAGCGTGGAACATCGGTGTATTTCCCGCACCGAGTGATTCCGATGTTGCCTGAGGTACTCTCAAACGGTTTATGTTCATTGAACCCTAATGTCGACCGCTTATGTATGGTCGCCGATATCAAAGTCTCACGTGCTGGCAATGTCACCGGTTATGAGTTTTATCCGGCGGTGATGAACTCACAAGCACGTCTGACCTATAACCAAGTCAATGACTACTTTGCTGATCCAAAGGATGACAGTATTCCTAAGTCGCTCACAGGTAATAAAGCGGTCAAAAAATCTGTCGATACCTTGCATCAGCTCTATGATCTACTGCTCAAAAAGCGTGAAGAGCGTCATGCTATGGAGTTTGAGACCGTTGAGACTTATATCAAGTTCAATGAAGAAGGCGGTATTAAAGCGATTGTACCGCGTACGCGCGGCGATGCTCATAAACTAATCGAAGAGTGTATGCTGCTGGCGAATACTTGCGCGGCAAACTTTGCGCTCAAGCATGATCTGCCGGTACTGTACCGTAATCATGATAAACCAGATCAAGAAAAGTCGATGCGTATCCATGAATACGCCAAAAACTTCGGTTTGCCCTTCCCAGAAGAGAGCCCGACGCAGGCCGATTATCAGCGCCTGATTGAAGCAACCAAAGACCGTCCTGATGCGATTAGCATTCATAGCATGCTACTACGCTCGATGATGCAGGCCAATTATGCGCCTGATAATATCGGTCACTTCGGCTTAGCGTACGATGAATACAGCCATTTTACCTCGCCGATCCGTCGCTATCCTGATTTGATGTTGCATCGCGCGATCAAAGCAAAAGTTACTAAGACTCAGCAGCCGGTTATGGACTTTTCTTTGGAGGGAGCAGGCACGCAAACTTCAGATACTGAGCGCCGTGCGGAAAGAGCTTCACGCTATGTCGAGTCGTGGCTCAAGTGTCACTACATGAAAGATCATGTCGGTGAAGACTTCGAAGGTGTAGTCACGAGTGTCACAAACTTTGGTCTGTTTGTGACTTTGTCTGATTTGTTTATTGATGGTCTAGTGCACATCTCTAATGTTGGTGATGACTTTTTTGTCTATGACGAGCAGCAACAACAGCTGATTGGTAAGGACAAAGGTACGGTATTTGGTTTGGGCGACTCGGTAAAAGTCAAAGTCGCTGGCGTCAATATGGACTTATTGCAAATTGATTTTGATCTGTTAGAAAAATTAAAATCAAGTCAGATGAACCAAACGAAGAAAGACTCTTCCAAAAAGAGTCCGGTCAAAAAGACCAATGGTCGTAGCAGTAGTAAAAGCAAAGGTAATAGCAAGAAAAGCTAAGCAGCTTTGGTAATTGATAAATTTAGAGACAAATAAAAAGGCTAACTCGAAGTTAGCCTTTTTATTTGTCTCTAGTTTCTAGCTATCATTAATTCACAATAAGACAAAAAACGTGATGGCGCATCGAGCGATAACAGCATGCCAGTAAAGGTTATACCAGTAGCAGGTATTATAAGCACACTCTTTTATTTAGAGTTCACTATACATAGTATAGAGCACAGATTGCCTTACTGAGCGCTATTCATCTGTTCTAAACGCTGCTGTTCAACGTCTTGAACTTGCTCTATTTGAGCAGTAGCATTATCAATGATGGCTTTGGGTTTTTCGCCTAGTGGCTGTGCTGAGTTACTGTCATTCTCCTCATCACCATTTTTAACTACCTCGGAATCAGTATCTATGAGCGCAGCTCTGTTCTTTTCATAGAAGTAACTGCTGACAATATTGTAGCCAAACAACATCAAAATAGTAGCAAGGGTTAAGGCAATTAGGTGTTTTTTTTGCATAGGTATTCCCTCAAATAATATTTTTTCACTCTCAACTTTATTTAACAGCGGCTGCATCTACAAGCTGTGCTTGCTAAATGCTACTGCCATATTGCTTAGCTATTCTTGCGGACTATTACTATTTAATAAGTCCGTTTCATCTGAATTTTCAGCAATCTCTTGCTCAACTTTTTCCATTAGCTTGGCATCTGGTCTTGCGTCGAGCACCTCGTCTGCATTACGGCCTTGCAGGATATATTTAGCACGGGCTTTTGCGCGCTTTTTCTCCTCATCATCTTCTATTACGTCGCTAAGCTCAACGTCTTCGACAGACTCTGGGTTAACCGGAGTAATGCTCATATCTGACTTATTTGCACTGTCATCCGCTTTTTCTCCTTGTCCCATCTCTAGCGCTTTTTCTACTTTATCGTTGAAGCGCAGGCGATAAATGGGTTCAGGTAAGCTAAAGCCTTCGTTTTCAAGCGCGTGTTTTGTCTCGCGAATGGCGATACTGCGAGCCTTGGCAAAATCAGTTTCGGACTGATTGACCCAGACCTGGAACTCTAGAATGATATTAGAATCGCCAACATTATTAATAACCGCAATGGCTTTTGGTTCATCCAGTACAAACTCTAAAGTATGAATAGCATCTAAACCAACCTTTATTGCTGCTAGTGGATCGTCATTGGCATCCACGCCAAGCTCAAAGGTAAAGCGCCGTTCGGGGTTTTTGGTGTAGTTAAGAATCACCCCCTTAAACACTTCGGCGTTAGGGATACGTAGCTGATTACCATCTAAAGTCATCAGAATCGTCGCCCTTGAAGTCAGGCGCACGACGATACCTTCTAAGTCATTGATAACCACCTGATCGCGCGCGCGAAAAGGTTGGCGAATACTAAGCATCAAGGAGGCAATATAATTCTCAATAGTGTCCTTAACCGCAAAACCCACGGCAATACCAATCACCCCTGCCCCGCCAAGCAATGTACCTAAAATCGTCTCAGCACCGATTAAGCTCAGCGCTAATATCAGACCAAAAATAATAAAAATCACCTTTATGGTCTGCGCAAGCAGCTCTGCCACAAAAGGATTGGGGGTGACGCGCTGCCACATACTTTTGCGATTAGACAAAAAGCTGCCAAACCAAGCAACAATGGCGAAAATAACAATACCCACTAACAGTAGCGGTAAGGCTTTGATTAGGTTTCTAAATTGGTTTTTTAGGCCTTGATAGACGGTGCTGACATTGTCCTGTACATCAAGCGTACGCTCTATCTTATCTTCAACGGTGACGACATCAGTGATACGATTGGTTAGGTTAATCGCTTGTTGGGCTTTTTTTTCATTGGCGGTCTCGCCTGTGAGCGTCACTACTCCTTGAGTCACGCTGATACTAACCGCTTGCAGACCATCAATCTCAGAAAATATCCCTTGGATACGCTGACGAATGTCATTATCTTTTTTGGGGGTAGGTTTAGTCTCAATCTCAGCGTTATTGGTACTCTCGCCCATAATGACCGGTGGCTTAGGTTGCGCATCCGCCGTGCTACTATCGCCAGATTCACTTGCTTCGGCCTCACTATTGACGCCCAGCGCTGTCGCCACTTCAGCCAGCTCAGCTTCGGCAGCATAGGCTGAGACGCCAAATACTATAACGCATACTAAAAGTAGAAGATGTACACCACCTTTGAGCTTATTTGCTAATAAATGCTTATACTCTATGATCATAACTATCCTTGAGAAAATTCAGTCTTATTAGCTCAAAGCTCTTACGTGCAATGCATCTTTACTGGTCTAAATAACGCTGAGCGGCGCCAAAATCTAGTGAGCCTTCATAAATAGCGCGGCCAGTAATGATACCTTCTAAACAATCGCCATAAGGTTTAAGTAGCTCGATATCCTTCATATCGGTGACGCCGCCTGAAGCAATAACCGGAATGCCGCCTTCGCGAGCTAGATTGACCGTCTGCTCAACGTTGACACCTTGCATCATGCCATCACGGGCGATATCGGTATAGACGATAGAGGATACACCAACATCAGCGAAGCGCTTGGCAAGCTCAGTGGCCTTGGTATCAGTGACATTGGCCCAGCCGTGAGTAGCGACCATGCCGTCTTTGGCATCTATGCCGACGATGATATGACCGGCAAACTCGCGGCAAGCCTCGCTCACAAAGCTTGGATCTTCGACTGCCTTAGTACCGATAATGATATAAGTCAGACCAGCACTGATATATTGTTCAATCGTATTCAAGGTGCGCACACCGCCGCCTAGTTGTATCGGCAGCTTTGGATAAGCTTTGGCGATGTCTTCAACCACACGCTTGTGCACAGGGACGCCATCAAAAGCACCATTTAGATCGACTAAATGTAAACGACGCGCGCCTTCTTCTACCCAGCGCGTTGCCATAGCAACAGGATCGTCAGAGAACACCGTATCGTCTTCCATACGACCCTGTTTTAGGCGGACACATTTGCCATCTTTAAGATCAATAGCAGGAATAATCACTGGCGCAGCACACATAACACACTCCTAATATAAAATTTGAACAAGGTTAGCAAGTCTAGCTTAAAAACGGTCGCTTTTATCTAATAAAAGAGATAAAAGCATAATGAAGGACTCACCTTCTCTTAAGGTAGTAAAACGGACTGAGAGGTAAGTAAATGATAACTAGAAGTTTCCTAGTCTTAGAGCACCCACAATATTAAGTAAATTCAATTACTAACTGGCAATTTTAGGTCAATTTAGCGTATAATCCTAGGTAAATTTGTATTTGTTTCTATTCAAAATCGTCCTATGTGTATCTCCCTACCTATCATTTTACAGACTTAGTCAACAAAACGTTTACTGAGTCGATTTTTTGATTGGTAAGTGATCCTCAGGAAGTTATTGAATAACATAATACGAGCATTGCTCGTTTCAAGATTTTAATAAAAGGTATGGAAAGACTATTTATTCAATTCCTATTTTATACAGGCGGATTGAAGCTAATACTCTTAGCATGCATCTTGGTAGCCAGTCGCCACTTTGGTAAGTCGAATAAGATATTAACGTGTTGTTAAGGAGTCTAAGGTCAGCGTTGATACTCTTGATAGTAGGAATAATCGAGCATAACTGATAAAGCATTGAGCCGTTTTGCCATAACCTTGGCAGGTGGACGCTTTGCTGAGTAGTGCTTATTTATACTACCGTTATACCATACAGGACGTCTGGTATCGTTTTAGACTATGGACTAAGTTTTCGCTTATGATTACCATCAAAAAAGGTTTGGATTTGCCCATCACCGGCGAACCCTCTCGCGAGATAACTGAGCACAGACCTGCACATGTGGCACTGATTGGTTATGACTATGTGGGCATGAAGCCTACTATGAACGTCAAAGAAGGTGACATTGTCGCTAAAGGCCAGCCCGTTTTTGAAGACAAAAAACGCGTTGGCGTCATTTATACTGCCCCTGCTGCTGGTAAAGTTGTCGCCGTCAATCGCGGTGAACGCCGAGTGTTCGAAAGTCTGGTGATTGCCGTTGACCCCAATGGTGAGGAAGTAGAGTTTGACCGTTACGACTCTGAACAACTGGCCGATCTTGACTCCGAAATCGTTGAAAAACAGCTGTTTGCTTCTGGTGAATGGACGGCGTTTCGTACCCGCCCTTATAGCCGAGCCCCTGAGCTTGGCGCGCGTCCGCATGCTATCTTTGTCACTGCTATGGATACCAATCCACTAGCTTTTGACCCTATGCTTTTGATCAATGAAGAGCTGCAAGCATTCAATGATGGCTTAGCGGTACTGTCAACTTTGAGTCCTAAGACCTTTGTCTGTCATCATGCCGAGGCAAGCTTACCAAAAGTAGCCAAAACTGCTAGTGATAACGTCACTGAATATCATAGCTTTGCAGGTAAGCATCCGGCAGGTCTGGCGGGTACGCATATTCACTTTTTGCATCCTATCATGCGCGGTGTTAGCGTCTGGACGATCGGCTTTCAAGACGTCATAGCCTTGGGTAAATTATTTACCACTGGCCGCTTATATACGCGCCGTTTAGTGAGTCTAGCCGGTCCAGCAGTAACCAATCCGCATCTTATCGCAACCGAGCGCGGCGCGGATCTGATGGCGTTGACGAAAGGGCAGCTGATTGCAGGTGATAACCGTATCATCTCAGGCTCAGTGCTCTCTGGCCGTAAGCTGTTTGCTAATGTCGCTTATCTTGGCCGCTTCCATGATCAAGTCAGCTCTTTACCTGAAGGCTATGAGCGCCCTGCTTTTCACTTCTTTAGCCCAGGTGCAAACCGTTTCTCAAAGCTGCCGATTTATATCTCGCAGTTTTTTAAGAAAAAGTTTAACTTTACCACCTCTACCAATGGCTCGCCGCGGGCGATGGTGCCGATCGGTATCTATGAAGAGGTCATGCCCCAAGATTATCTACCTACGCAATTACTGCGCGCTTTGATTGTCGAAGATATCATCTCTGCGGTTGATTTGGGCGTACTCGAACTGGACGAAGAGGATGTAGCTTTGTGCACCTTCGTCTCTCCTGGTAAATATGAATACAGCGATATCTTGCGTGATAACCTAACGCGCATTGAGCTGGAGGGCTAACCACGATGAAATTTTTACACAATATGTTCGATCGTATGGAGCCGTCCTTCACTAAGGGTGGCAAACACGAGAAGTACTACGCCATCTTTGAGATGTTCGATACGTTTTTTCGTCAACCTGGTACAACAACTTTCACCTCATCGCACGTGCGTGATGGTATCGATCTAAAACGTATTATGATTACCGTTTGGCTCTGTACCTTCCCAGCGATGTTCTTTGGGATGTACAACGTCGGTCATCAAGCTTTGACCGCTATCTCTCAGCTCGGACTTGAGCCTGAGGGCTGGCGCACGGTGATCACTAGTATGGTAGGCTATGACCCCAATAGTATTTGGGCCAGCTTCGTCTACGGGGCTATGCAGTTCTTGCCCATCTATCTCGTCACCTTCGTGGTTGGTATTGCCTGTGAGATACTGTTTGCAGTAGTCCGTGGGCACGAAGTCAATGAGGGCTTCTTTGTCACCTCAGTACTGTACGCGCTTATCATGCCGCCCGATATTCCTTTATGGCAAGTGGCCTTAGGTATTATCTTCGGTGTTGTCGTAGCAAAAGAAGTCTTCGGTGGTACGGGTAAAAACTTCTTAAACCCAGCGCTATCAGGCCGTGCTTTCTTATACTTTGCATATCCTGCTTATATGTCGGGCGATTCGGTATGGACAGCGGTTGACGGCTTTTCTGGCGCAACACCGCTAGGTCTAGCCGCCCTTGGCGTCACGCCCGATCAGTTCGTTGATGTCTATGGCCGCGCTATCACTTGGAGTGATGCGTTCTTTGGTAATATCCAAGGTAGTGTCGGTGAAGTCTCAACCTTAGCTATTTTGTTGGGTGCAGTGGTGCTGCTGTGGGCGCGTATCGCTTCATGGCGTATTATGGCAGGCTGTGTGGTTGGTCTTATCGCCACTTCCCTCGTCTTTAATCTAATCGGCTCTGAAGATAACCTGATGATGAGTATGCCTTTTTATTGGCATCTAGTCATTGGTGGCTTCGCTTTTGGTGCGGTGTTTATGGCAACCGATCCGGTCTCAGCTGCACATACCAATAAAGGCCGCTGGGCTTACGGTATTTTGATCGGCTTTATGACCGTTCTGATTCGTGTCATCAACCCAGCCTTCCCAGAAGGCATCATGCTTGCCATCTTATTTGCTAACTTATTTGCGCCTTTGTTTGACTACTTTGTCACGCAAGCCAATATCAAGCGTCAAACTGCACGGAGGGTTCGTTATGTCCAAGCCCAAAAGTAATAATGCAAAAACTGTTAGCGTCGCGTTAACGCTATGCTTAGTCTGCTCAGTCTTAGTCTCAGCAGTCGCGGTCGGGCTCAAACCCGCGCAAATCGAAAACGCGCGCCTAGATCGTAACAAAAACATCTTAGTCGCGGCGGGCATGTATGATGCCGAGCAAGATACTGCCGAAGATGTCGCTAATCGCTTTGAAGACTTCGATGTCAAAATCGTTGATCTGCAAGCCGGTAACTATTTAGATGACGAACAGCTTGTCGAAGTTGGCATCCCTGATCGTAACAACTATGACGCAAGTCAAGCGACCAAGAACCAAGCACTCAGTAATGATTTGGGCGCTAATGATCCTGCTGGCATCGGCCGTGTCCCTAAGTACGCCAAAGTCTACGTCAAAAATGACGACGCCGGTAATCCAGAAATGGTTGTACTACCGATTCAAGGTTATGGTCTATGGGGTACGATTTATGGCTTCTTAACGCTTGAGAGCGATATGAATACCATTAAAGGTATCAGCTTTTATGAGCATAAAGAAACTCCAGGACTTGGCGCTCGTATTGAAGAGCCTGAGTGGCGTGCGCAGTGGAGCGGTATTCATTCTTATGATGAAAATGGCGAGGTTGCGACTGGTGTTACCAAAGCCGGTAATCCAAAAGAGAACTGGGTCGACGGTATTAGTGGTGCGACTTTGACTGGTCGCGGCGTGAGTAACATGATTCAGTTTTGGCTTAGCGAGCAAGGCTATAAACCTTATCTAGATGCGCTACGCGAAGAAAGCGGTGCCACTATCGATAATGCTGACGCCCAAGCTAGCCAAGCAAACCTTGAGCAAGCCAAGCCAACAACTGAACTGGCAGCGGCTCTACCATTAGCAACTGGCAAGGAGGCATAACATGGCTGACACCAAAAGCATTTTAACTACGCCTATTTTTGACAATAACCCTATTGGTTTACAAATATTAGGTATCTGTTCGGCACTCGCCGTGACGACCAGCATGTCCAATGCGATGGTCATGTGTGTCGCATTGACCTTAGTCACTGCGTTTTCGAGCTTTTTTATCTCGATTATTCGCAAAAAAATCCCGTCTAGTATTCGTATTATCGTACAGATGACAATTATTGCCTCACTAGTTATCATAGTCGATCAGGTGCTAAAAGCCGTCGCTTATGACGTGAGTAAAGGACTTTCGGTATTCGTTGGTTTGATTATCACTAACTGTATCGTGATGGGCCGCGCCGAAGCGTTTGCGATGAGCAATCCACCGATTCCTAGTTTTTTAGATGGTGTCGGTAATGGTCTTGGTTATTCGGCAGTACTCTTATTCGTCGCGACGATTCGTGAGCTATTAGGCTCAGGTACTTGGTTCGGTATCACTATATTGCAACCAGTGACTGACGGCGGTTGGTACTTACCTAACGGTCTATTATTACTGCCCCCTTCAGCCTTCTTTATCATCGGCTTGTTTATTGCCATTGTACGTTTTTGGAAGCCAGAACAAATTGAAGAAGCTGACTTTGTAATGAAGCCGCAATCTAAAGGCATGGCACATGGAGGCGGTCACTAATGGGACATTATGTTAGCTTATTTATAACCTCAGTCTTTATTGAGAATATGGCGCTGGCCTATTTCTTAGGTATGTGTACTTTCTTAGCAGTATCAAAGAAAGTCTCAACAGCTATTGGCCTTGGGGTTGCCGTCATCGTCGTTATGGCGATTACCGTACCGCTGAATAACCTACTTTTTCAGTTCATACTAAAGAGTGGCGCTTTGGCTTGGGCGGGCTTTCCTGATATCAATCTTAGCTTCTTAGGTCTGCTTAGCTATATCGGCTTAATCGCAGCGACGGTTCAGATTCTAGAGATGTTCTTAGATAAGTTTGTGCCGGCGCTTTATAACGCTCTAGGGGTATTCTTACCGCTGATTACGGTTAACTGCGCCATCCTTGGCGGCGTACTATTTATGGTCGAGCGTGATTATAACTTTAGCGAATCTGTCGTCTACGGCGTTGGTGCTGGTTTTGGTTGGGCAGTCGCTATTGTCGCTTTGGCGGGTATCCGTGAAAAGCTCAAATATTCAGACATTCCAGGACCGCTACAAGGCTTGGGCATCACCTTTATTACTGTCGGTTTGATGTCGCTTGGCTTTATGTCGTTCGGCGGTATGTCAATTTAGGCACTGAGCACTATTAGCTTATTGAACCATTTAACTCATTTATTTGGAAGGGGCTAGAGAGCCACTACAGTCAGCTCTTATCCCCTACCCCATAAATTAAGGATACCTACCATGGATTATGCTACGGCGATTGGTGGCGTTGCTATGTTCACTGTGATCATCATGAGCCTTGTCGCTATTATTTTAGCGGCGCGCTCAAGACTGGTCAGCTCAGGGGACGTTACCATTCGCATTAATGAAAATCCTGATAATGATGTTGTCACCCCTGCCGGTGGCAAACTGCTACAGACGCTTGCAAGCGAAGGTATATTTTTATCATCAGCTTGCGGCGGCGGTGGTACTTGCGCTCAGTGTCGTTGCCGAGTGATCGAAGGCGGCGGCTCTATTTTGCCGACCGAAGAAGGCTACTTCACTCAAGGTGAGATTCGCAATCATATGCGCCTAGCCTGTCAGGTAGCGGTCAAGCAAGATATGGAGATTGAGATTGATCCTGAATTCTTCGATGTCCAAAAGTGGGAATGTGAAGTCATCTCTAACGACAACGTCGCAACCTTTATTAAAGAGCTAGTACTAAAGATTCCAGAAGGTGAAGAGGTAAACTTCCGCGCCGGTGGTTATGTGCAGTTAGAAGCGCCGCCGCATGAAGTGCACTACAAAGACTTTGATATCGGCGAAGAGTACCGTGAAGACTGGGAAAAGTTCGGCGTCTTTAAATACGTCTCAAAAGTCGATGAGCCTGTTATTCGTGCGTACTCAATGGCCAACTACCCAGAAGAAAAAGG
Source organism: Psychrobacter sp. TB15 (assembly GCF_000511655.1). Lineage (NCBI taxonomy): Bacteria > Pseudomonadati > Pseudomonadota > Gammaproteobacteria > Moraxellales > Moraxellaceae > Psychrobacter > Psychrobacter sp. TB15. Next base: position 11,458 of record NZ_AYXN01000021.1, on the reverse strand, counting down.
CATCATTAAGTTTAACATCCGTATCGCCAGTCCACCGCCGCGTGGTCCTGAAGGTATCCCGCCGGGCAAGATGTCGTCTTGGGTATTTAGCCTAAAACCTGGTGATAAGGTGACGGTATCAGGCCCGTATGGTGAGTTCTTTGCCAAAGATACCGATGCTGAGATGATCTTCGTCGGGGGCGGTGCGGGTATGGCACCGATGCGCTCGCACATCTTTGATCAACTAAAGCGCCTCAATTCTGATCGTAAGATTAGCTTTTGGTACGGTGCGCGCTCGATTCGTGAAATGTTCTATGTCGAAGACTACGATCAGCTCGAAGAAGAGTTCGATAACTTTGAGTGGCATGTGGCGCTATCTGATCCATTACCAGAAGATAACTGGGATGGTCCGACCGGCTTTATCCATAATGTGCTACTTGAAAATTACCTAAAAGACCATCCAAACCCAGAAGACTGTGAATACTACATGTGTGGGCCACCGATGATGAACGCTGCTGTCATCGATATGCTGCATAGCCTCGGTGTCGAAGATGAAAACATCATGCTTGATGACTTTGGTGGTTAATGTAGTCTTAATATAGTGGTTAAAATTAGAGTCTCAATTGAGACTCTTTTTTTTGGCTGATATTTAAAGGCGGGCTTTTCTCATTTTACAAATTCGAGTAGCAATCTGAGTGCGACTTTTTTATAGTATTGATAATTCATATTGATATTTTTGCCATGGATAGTTTTGAAATAGTTACTTTTGACATAGATACTTTTTGACATGGTTATTTTTACTAAGTAAGGACGCTTATGAAAACGAAATTTAAAGACCTAACGATTTGGATCACTGGGGCGTCGAGTGGTTTAGGTGAGGCGCTAGCGATTGCTTTTGCCAAAAAAGGCGCGACTATTATCTTGAGTGGTCGTAATGAGGACAAGTTAGAAGCGGTCAAAGAGCAGTGCAAAAAGTCTAAAAATCATCATATCGTACCTTTTGATATCAGTGATAGCGAGCAGACTCAAGCGGCTTATAAGAGCGCTATCAATAAAGCGGGTAAAATCGACTGGCTCATTAATAATGCTGGGGTCTCCCAGCGCTCATTGATTATGGAAACCTCGGAAGACGTAGAGCGCCAAATTATGGAGCTCGATTACTTTGCGCAAACGCGGCTGACGCGTCTGGTACTGCCTGCCATGCTCGAGCAAGGCGGCGGTAAAATTGTGATGATATCTAGTATCGCAGGACTGATAGGTACTCAATATCGTGGCGCTTATAGTGCAGCCAAAGCCGCTATTCATCTATGGGCCAACAGCCTGCGCGCTGAGCTCTACGATCAAGGCATTGAGGTCGCTACGATATTCCCAGGTTTTATTCAAACCAATGTCTCGATTAACGCTTTGACAGGGGACGGTAGCACTCTAGGTACGATGGATGAGGCGACAAGCAAAGGACTCACTGCGTCCGAATTTGCTAAGCAAGTGGTTAAAGCACTTAGCAAAGGTGAAGAATATATCATCGTTGGCGGGCGCCAAGAAAGAATGGCGACTAGAGTCAATCGCTTATCACCGCCTAAGCTTTATAAGCTGATTCGGCAGTCGCAAGTTAGGTAGCTTGATCGATAGCCAATACGAAATGAAATCGATACGTTAATAACGTCGTGCTACTGATACAACTTTTCCTTGCTTGCTGTGCGCTTCGCACTCCAAAGGCTGCGCAAAATTTATCCTAGTAGCACTATATCGTTTTTAAAGTGAAGCGGCTATAGAATGCTTTTATAAGATTAACCAGATTTTGGCCTATTGCCATGATTAAAAACCATTAGGGGTGTAGAATAGATAAAAGCTATTCACGCCCCTAATTTTATGTCTATTACTTTTATCACCGCAACAACATGACTATGACAAATTTATCGCAAAACTCCTCTAAATTAACCCGCATGATGGGCTTAACCTCAGTTAGTACCTCTTGCCTTTTGGCTCTGAGTGCTTGCCAGCAGCCAACTGCAGACTTTAATACTTTAAGCGGTGAGACTATGGGTACTAGCTACCATATTAGCTATCAGCTCCCAGATGGTACTAATGAGGCCGCTATTCAAGCTTCTATCGATGAGAGACTACAGCAGATCAACGACAGTATGTCGACTTATATAGACGACTCCACTATATCAAAGTTCAATCGTTTAACTGCTAATACGCCTATCACTATCGATGCAGACTTTAGTCATGTTTTAGAGACGTCAAGACAGGTTTATGAGCAATCTGGCGGCGCTTTTGATCCGACAGTGATGCCCTTGATTGATACTTGGGGTTTTGGCAGTACGATGACGGTTGAGCGCTTACAAAGCCCACCAAGTCAGGTTGAGATTGCGCAGGCTAAAGCCTTAGTCGACTTCAAAAGCGTGGTACAAGAAGGCGATAGCCTTTATAAAACCAAAGATGGCGTAGGCTTAGACTTCTCAGCTGTAGCAAAGGGCTACGGTGTTGATGTCATCGCTGATGTGCTAAGACAAGACTATCAGATTCGTAATTATATGGTCGAGATTGGCGGAGAAGTGGCCTCATCTGGGGTCAACGCACAAACTCAGCCTTGGCAAATCGCTATCGACGCGCCAATAGAAGGCAGTACGGTGACTGAGCGTCAAACCATCGCCGCTATTCGTCAACCCAAATCGATGGGTAATAAGATGCATTTAGCTACTTCTGGCAATTATCGAAACTCTGTTATTTTTGATAATAAACGCTATAGCCATACCATAGATCCGACTACTGGTGAACCTATCATAGGCGGCGCCCCTTCCGTGACGGTAGCGGCAGAGTCGGTAGGGCTTGCTGATGCTTGGGCCACGGCGCTGACCGCCATGCCGTATGAGCAAGCACTGGCTACTGCTGAACAGCAAGATATAGCAGCAATGTTTGTGATATTAATCGATAATAGTAATATTGACGCTGAGAGTGTAGAGGACTGGCAGATCGTTGAGACCTCGGCTATGCAAGCACTGCGAGCAGATAAACCCTCTTAACCGCTCTTAGCGGCTATGCTAGTAAAGTATTGATAATAAAACACTTGTACCAGCGAGCAAGACCGAAATCTGCTATAATACTAAACATCAATGTCATTAATAAAATATCGAAAAATAAATGTGAGGTCACGCTATGCTTAGCCAACTCCTACCAATACTTGCCATTACTTTTACCGTCTTTGTGCTGTTCTTTTTGCTCATGGGTATCGGCTATATGTTCAAAAAGCAGCCGCTTAAAGGCTCGTGTGGCGGTGTCGCCAATTTGATGGGTGATGAGAGATGCTCGTTTTGCGGTGACGATCCTAATAAGTGTGACTCAGTCGTAGCAGAGCAGCAAGACACTGCCTTAAAAGCCGCTCAATTGGGTAAGTCGGTTTAAGTTTGTCTTGTGACCGTTTGTAGTTTTTAGTTACTTGTTAAATTGACGCTCTAGCGTTTCTAGCGGTTAGTTACCATACGCTGGTAGTACTTTGCCCTCTCTACTCTTATACTAGTGTTAAGTATTTTTAAGATGCTTAGCACTTTTTTATTGGGTATGGTTTATCTTTTTAGGATAGCTCACTAAGATAATTAACCAACGAAGTTTTGTTAAAATATTTTCATTATTCGATTAGTTCATTGCTTACATCAATTCTTATTCGTTCTACCTAACCATCAACGCATTTTCTTAACCACCGTCTTGGTGGAATTTTTTGAGGTTATTCTAACAGTGCTATTTTGTCAACCTTTAGCCATAACCTTTTGTTTTTCCTAATTTTATAGTCGTGCCGCTATGTCTACCTCTAACGATTTACTCTCGAATTCATCTGCAAATAAGTCAAGCATGATCAAGACACCTTCCTCAAAGTTTACTTTTTGGTTAGTGCTATTTGCGATGATTTTGCTAGCCACTAATATGCGCGCGCCTATTGTAGCGCTAGGTTCTATCGCGCCTGTGGTACAAGACGCGCTGGGTATCTCTGAGACCGAGATCGGTTGGCTTGGCGCAGTACCGATGTTGGCCTTTGCCATTGGGGCGTTGATTGCGCCTTCTATTGGTAAGCGTTTTGGCCTTGAAAATACGCTGATCGTCATGGTGGCACTGCTCACCTTTGGGATGGTACTGCGCTCGGTGGTGCCCACTTGGCTTGGGTTTTTGACTGGTACGGTCATGCTCACTTTAGCCATAGGCTTTGCTAATACTTTGGCCGCTCCTATTATCAAACAGCGCACGCCGAAAAATATTCCATTAGTGACTGGCCTATTTAGTCTGACTATGACAATCGGTGCGGGTATAGTTGCGGGGGTAGTATTGCCCTTATCTGAGTGGGTCGGCTGGCAATGGGCTATAGGGGGCTGGTCTATTTTTGGTGTTTTTGCGCTTATTCTTTGGATATTTTTGCGTATTCGTTTAGGCTCCTCTAATCATCAACCTATACCTACCTCTGCCACTACCTCAGCTAAGATATCCATTTGGCGCTCTGCTTTTGGCTGGCAAATTGCTATGTTTATGGGTATTCAGTCTTTGCTATATTATACCGTTGCTAGCTTTTTACCTTCTATCTTGGTTAGTAAAGGTATGAGTGCTGTGAATGCAGGTCAAATGGGAGCGGTGTTTCAGTTTATGGCTCCGCTCGCTATCTTGATTGTTACTTGGCTTATCAACCGTGGTCGCCCTATTCAAGCGCTCGCTATCACTGCTGCTAGTTTCAACGTCATTGGTATCTTAGGCTTGAGTTATGCCTCTACCGATTTGGCATGGCTATGGTCAGGCTTTATGGGTGCCGGCTGTTCAGCGATTTTCACTTTGAGTATGATGCTGTTCTCTTTGCGCACTTATACCACCAATCAATCAAGCGAGCTGTCCGGTATGGCGCAGTTCGTCGGTTACTTGGTTGCTTTTTTTGGCCCCCTCGGCACTGGTTGGCTCCATGAAGCGACAGATAGTTGGGACTTGCCTTTATTATTGATACTGATATTAATGATTATCAACGTTGGGCTTGCGTGGTTGGTCAGTCGTCCGGTCATGGTCGATGGTCAAAAAGCTTAAGCCAACATCAACGCACCATTTGCTAAACTTATTCGATTGATTAAAGGATATGACCGTTATGAAGAATAAAAAAACCAGCCTACTTACGCGTCCTCTTTATCTCATAACGATCGCCATGATAAGTTCAGGCTTACTGCTAAGTGGTTGCCAAGACAAACCAGAAACCGAAACTAAAGAGCCACAAACTACCGAAACAGCGGCGGTCGATAGCCCTTTAGATGTAGAAGACGCGACTAATATCAATACCACTGAGCAACAACTGATATCGCAGCCTATCACTATCTTAGCGCTAGGCGACTCGTTAACTGAAGGCTTAGGCGTTGAGCGTGACGGTAATTATCCGGCGCAGTTAGAAGCTAAACTAAAAGAAATGGGCTATGTGAATGTCGATGTGGTTAATTCTGGGCTTAGCGGTGAAACCAGTACTGGCCTTGTTAATCGTCTCGACTGGGTGAGCCAGACTGAACCTGATATTACTATTCTAACCATTGGCGCTAACGATGCCATTCGCGGTCTCGATGTAGCAACGATTGAAGATAATATTCGCACGGCAGTTAAACATCTGCAAGACAATGGTAGCGAAGTGATCTTAGGCGGCATGCAGATTTATGATAATTTAGGGAGTGAATACGTGCAGTCCTTTTCAGCCATTTATCCGCGTATCGCTGAAGATATGGACGTGCCGATGATTCCGTTTTTCTTAGAAGGCGTGGGCGGTGTTAGCGAATTAAACCAAGCAGATGCTATCCATCCAACTAAGGAAGGCTATACTATTATTGTGAATAATAATATCTTGCCTGTGCTTAAGCCGGAGCTTGAGAGTATGGTAGCAAGTGAGACTGATTAAGAACTTTTGCTACACTATTCGTCGTGAATCCATAGCCACAAATACGTTAATCGAGACTGTCCAATGACCGCCATACCTACCAGCAACCCCCTACTCACCGCCGCAAACCTCAATAAAACCGTGCAAGTTGGTGAGCAATCGCTAGCGATTATTAAAGACGTCAGTATCCATGTTGATGCCGGCGAGTTTGTGGTGATTATGGGTAAGTCCGGCTCAGGTAAATCTACCTTGCTTGGTTTGCTGGCAGCGCTCGATTATCCCGATAGCGGTTCGGTTAAGCTGGGCGAGCAAACCTTAAGTGCGCTTGATGAAGATAAGCTGGCCGCTATTCGTCAGCGCGAGATGGGCTTTGTCTTTCAGTCGTTTCATCTACTGCCGACCTTGAGCGTGCGCGAAAATATCGCTTTTCCGCTAGATATCGCGCGGCGTCCTGATCCTGCGCGGGTCGATGAACTCATCGACGCGGTCGGACTTGGGCATAGGCGTGATAGCTTGCCCAATCAATTATCTGGCGGTGAGCAGCAGCGTACCGCTGTCGCCCGCGCTTTGGTGTCGCGTCCCAAAATTGTCTTTGCTGATGAGCCAACCGGTAATTTGGACGAGCAAAACGCCGACCAAGTCATGCAATTATTGTTAGATTTACGGCAGCAAACCGGTTCAGCGCTAGTGGTAGTAACGCATGACCCAGCACTTGCTGAGATGGCGGATAGAGTGATTACGATGCATGATGGGTTGATAGACGGAACTTACGCCAATGGATAACGTCACCAAAAACAATCAAACTGGTCATCATGTCAGCGATGACACAAACGCCGCTAACAACATAATAAGCCAGCTTTTCGCTTCCACCCTTGGCACCAAAGCCCTGACTCGCAGCTGGTGGCGGCGCTGGGTGTATCCCGTTTTATTTTTAATTACTCTAACGCTATCGCTTGCCACTTACCTCACACTTGACTCGATTCAGCAAGCGGTGAATACCTATATCACCGATAATCAGCGCGCGCTGGTCGGTGGTGATTTGGTGCTGGAGAGCAATCAAGAGTGGCCAGCGCAAGTAATAGAGCAAGTGCGCAGCTTGCCTGAAACCCAAGTCGTTTATGACCACCAGTTTAGCTCCATGGCGGTGACCGAAGAGCAAACCTTATTGGTGCGCATAAAAGGCGTCACCCCTGCTTATCCCTTATATGGCGATACACAAACCGAATCTGGCAAACCCTTATGGCAACAGCTAAGGCCGGACACCATTGTCATCGCGCCAGAGGTGTTACAAGGGTTAAATGCAAGCGTTGGCGACAGCATTACTATTGGTGATGGGCAATTTACCATCAGCGATGTGCTGACCAAAGAGCCAGACCGCCCCTTGAGCGCTTTTGATTTTGGTGGGCATGTATTGATGCAAGAGGACGGCTTAGCGGCAACCAATCTGCTCGGTCAGCGTAGCCGTGTGCGTTATCGTATCGAGATGGCAGGCGACGAGGACACCATAGCCGCATTAAATGAGCAATTAGAGCAAACCTTAACCAGCTATCCTAACATCAGGCTCTCCGATATCGACTCTGAGGACACACAAGTCTCGCGCATCTCTGACAATGTGCTGATGTTTTTGAAATTACTGGTCATCGCGGTACTGCTATTATCTGCGGTGGCTATGTATGGCGTTATCACCGCCTTTGCGACCAAACAGCAAGCCAACAACGCCATCCGTATGGCGATGGGCGAACCGGCCCGTCAAATCAAAGCCAGCTACTATCGGCTGTTATTGGGCATGTCCATCATTGCCAGTATCGCCTCCGTGGTGCTTAGTCTCGGGCTATTAAAAGTCGGTCAGCCTTATCTCACCGCCATATTACCTGAAGACCTTGGCTTAGCGATTAGTCCGCTTAGCATTATTAAAACGCTGATTATCGCTATTATATTGACCTTGGTGATTACCCAGCGCGGCCTTAATGAGCTGAGTACTACTAAACCCGCTACTCTACTTAATCAAGGCGCAAGTCAACAATCAGGAAAGCAACCTTGGTATCAGCGCACGCCCCTACTCTGGTACGGGCTGATGTTTATCGGTCTGTATTTATTCTTCACTTATGAAGTCGGCTCTTGGCGCTTATCAGCGCAACTGCTTATCGGGTTGATTGGCTTTGTCGCTATATTTTGGGCTCTGGCTCGCGGTTGGCTGTGGCTATTATCACGCTTGGCGAAAAATAAAAACATCAGTTGGATGCAGCGTATCGCCATTCATAACCTGGCACGTAAAGGTAATCAATCAGCGCTATTCTTCGTCACGCTGTCGCTATCGGTCGCAGTATTGACCCTGATTACTACTTTAAATCACAGTATCAACGCCCAGTTCGTCGATGCTTATCCAGAAGATGCGCCCAATATATTCTTGCTTGATGTGCAAAGCGAGCAACACGACGCGATTAATAATATCATTGGCACACCGGTCAGCTACTACCCCGTCATTCGCGCGCGTATCGTCACCGCTGGCGGCGTGGCGGCAGAAGATATCGAAGCCACTCAAGGGGCGGATGACCCAACGCGAGTGTTCAATTTAAGCTACGCCGATACGGTTATGGACACCGAATACATCGTCGATGCGGTCACTAATAACGAGCTATATAGCCCTATCGACGGTCAAGACTCTACTAAGTCCGCACTGCAACAAGTACAGCCGTTATCTATCTTAAACAGTGCTGCCAGTCTGCTAAACGTCAGCATGGGCGATGAAGTGGTGTTTAATATTCAAGGTATTGAGATAACTGGAGAGATTACCAGTATCCGCTCGCGCTTTGAGCGCGGCCCCAGCCCGTTCTTTTATTTCTTATTTGAGCCTGAGCTGTTAGCCGCCGCCCCGCAAATCCAGTTTGCCACCGCGCATATCCCTGAGGACAGCATCGCTGAGGTGCAAGGACAGCTGGTACGCGAATTCCCAGCCGTTACTACGGTTGACGGTACGGCTATCGCTGAGCAAATCCAAGGGCTGGTGCAGCAGATGAGCCGCTTAGTGTATGTGTTTACCTTACTGGCGTTATTAACTGGGATTATGGTACTGATCAGCTCGCTACTTTCTACTTCACAAGATCGCATGCAAGAGAGCGCGTCCTTCCGATTATTAGGAATGCAAAAGTCTGATTTATATAAGCTAAATATCTTGGAGATTGGCGTACTTGGCGTGAGCGCCGCGGTGTTTGCGATGACTATCGCGAGTGTTGGCGCTTGGTTTGCAATTACCCAATGGTTTAATCTACAATTTAGTGTGCCGTGGACGAGCTTGGCTATTGGCGGTGCGGCGTTAGTCGTATTGCTGTTTGCCATTGCCATTATTTATGTACGCTTGGTGATTGGGCGTGGGATTATGGCACGGGTACGGGCGATGATTTAGGATCTAACATTAGGTTTAGTTTATACTCTTTACAAGTAGTTATACTATCTCAGAGATTGAGCCTTTTTTAATTCTTTTAGAGACTTTATTATGTCAGATCTAGATATTGAGAACCAGCTAGCGAAGATATTATCTGAATCACCCTCTGCTCCATTTCTATTTATTGGTTCAGGATTTTCAAGAAGATATATAGATATGCCTGATTGGAAAGGTTTGCTAAGTCAGTTTTCAAAAAAGCCTTTTACAAGATATTTAGGAATGGCAAATGATAATATTCCTAAAGCAGCTTTAGCTTTGGCTAACGACTTCTATGAAGAATGGTTTGAAGAAAATGAAGGTAATAAAGAGGTATATGAATCAAAGAACTGGCTCAATAAAGTTGAAACTCCTTTGAAATATGAAATAGCTAGGTTTATAAAAAGCTATGACATGGAAGACTGTCTAACTCAAAACCCTGAACTCATTGAACTGACAAACGACAAAGTTGTTATTGATGGAATCATAACTACTAATTGGGATTTACTACTTGAGAAAATCTTTCCAAAGTTAAAAGCTTATGTTGGACAGTCAGATATACTTTTCAAGCATCCGCAAGCTGTTGGTGAGATCTTTAAAATTCACGGTAGCTGCACTGACTTTAACAGTCTAATACTGAGTAGTAATGACTATAAGGACTTCAATCAAAAGAACCCTTATCTAGCAGCGAAACTTATTTCGATATTTCTTGAGAAACCTGTCATATTCCTTGGATACTCACTCTCAGATGAAAATATTACTGATATTCTTGAAAAAATAGAAAGGGTTATTGATTCTGAAGATAAGATTAATAAATTATCGAAAAATATGATATTCGTTACTAGAGCCAATGGTAGTGAAGAGCGAATGACTTGTATAGAAATGCCAATAAATGACAGGAGGCTTGCATTCACGCACATAAAGACTGATGACTTTGGTAAGATTTATAGGGCTTTACAATATGCTGAAAGGAAAATACCTGTTGATTTTCTTAGAATATTCAAAGAGCAGATTTATAATATTGTAAACTCTAGAGAGAAGTCAGACTTACAATTAAAATACGTTGATTTTGATAACGCTATTGAGGATAAAGATATAGATTTTGTTGCTGGTGTAGGCGTAGCATCTATATCAGAGTTTGGGATGAAAGGAATCCAAGGTATTTCTGCTCGAGATCTTATTAGAGACATTATTTTCGATGATTTACAGTTTTCAAGTGACGAGATTGTAAGAGCGTTACCTTTGTTAGTCAAAGCGACTCCCACATATATAGTCTAATCCAAATAAAACCGATACAATATTTATAACAATCTTAATTAATGAAATAAACAATGACTTATTCAATAGACTATCGCAAACAGGTACTTTCTAGCATCGCTGATGGCATGACCATACGAGAAGCTGCGCTGTTTTATGGACTTAGCACCAGCACCATTCACAGCTGGCAGCAGAACCTAACTCCTAAAACAACCAGAAATAAAGCACCAACTAAAATACCTGATGACGCATTGATTGAAGACGTAAAAACATATCCAGATGATTATAACTATGAAAGAGCTCGTCGCTTGAACTGTAGTAAGACTGGCATCTTTAATGCTTTAAAGCGTCTTGGTATCAGTCAAAAAAAAGACCTTAGAACATCCAAAAGCGTGTCCGATAAAAAGAGCAGTATTCCAGAATAAGCTTGATAGCTTTACGCAGCAAGGCTACCCCATTGTCTATATGGATGAAAGCGGCTTTGAGGCTGAAACCATTCGTTCTCATGGCTATGCACCGATTGGTACACCCTGTATCGATAGCTACAACTGGCAAGCAAAAAAGCGAACCAACGTCATCGGAGCTCTCTATGAAAAAATGCTTTTTGCGCTTGATTACTTTGAGCAGAACATCAATGGCACCATATTCTACGACTGGTGCAAACACACTTTAATTCCAAGTCTCAAGACTAAATGCGTGATTGTCATGGATAACGCTCGGTTTCATAAAAGCAAACGCATTCAAAAACTATTAAACAGACATGGCCATCGTATTCTTTGGCTGCCGCCGTACAGCCCTGATCTGAACCCTATTGAGAAAAAATGGGCACAGGCTAAGTTTCTGCGCCAAGGGTGGATGGAGAATAATCTCCCTAAACTGTTTTATGATATGGGCTGTATCGATTTTATAAAGACTTAACTATA
>NZ_AYXN01000020.1:0-20176 GCF_000511655.1 Psychrobacter sp. TB15 | reverse complement strand
TTTAGTTTGTTCTCAATGTCCTGTATTTCATTATCAGAGACTTGTCTAAAGTCACAACCCTTAGGCAAGTACTCTCTGATAAGGCCATTGGTATTCTCGTTGGTTCCTCGCTGCCATGACGCATAAGCATCGGCAAAGAAGAAAGGGCTAAAGAGCTTTTGTTTCACCTTCTTATGCTGAGCAAACTCTTTACCATTGTCAGAGGTAATGGTCTTAACCTGCAACCTCACTGGCGCTAAGAGTTCTATCATTGCCTCTGATACTTGCTGTGCTGTTTTATGACCCACACGCTTCATCTTCAGCAGCCCCGTTTTACGTTCAACGAGCGTGACAATCGCTTGCTTGTGATGCTGACCGATAACGGTATCCGCTTCCCAATCTCCAATACGTGAGCGTTCTTCAACAATACAAGGGCGCTCATGAATCGAGACTCTGTCATTGATACGGCCTCGAGTCTCAGCGGTTAGACGCTGCCGGTATGGTTTTCCTTTACGTCTGAGACACTGCCACAATGTACCGCCCTGCCTCTTATCACGCCAAATATAGCGATAAATGCTCATATGACTGATACCAGCATGAACGCCAGATATTTGCTCAGGACTCCAGTTCTCTTTAAGCTTGTCTGTCACCCATGCCCAGAGGTCAGTCACAATAGTTGTGGCGTTGTTAGCCCGTCTGTCACAAGCCTTGTTATTAGCATGCTTTGCTCGGTAACCTCGTAGGCTTTTATTACGCCTAAGCTCTCTTGATATGGTACTGGGACTTCTGTTTAACACCCTCGCTATAAAATTAATACTATGTTTTGCCCCTTTAAGGGCATAAATCTGGTATCGTTCACCTAGGCTTAGATGTGTATAGCTCATGGTTGCAATCTCACTTTGGTCGGTGGATAAAAACTTTGATGCTAGCGCATCTAGGTCTTTTTTTCACCTTGCATTTGGTATTGCACTTCATGTGTTAATCTAAGAGACCTATAGCTAATAGTGAGCTATAGGTCTTTTTTTGCTTTTTTATAAGATGACATAAGCTCTTATATTACGTGGCTCTACCTGATAAATAAACTATCAGCGCAGTTACGCATCAGCAATTTGAGCGGTACTTAACTCTTTTATAGGTGCGTTTTGTTCTTTTAGTGTCTGATAAGTGGTCTCAAGGATAGTAGCACACCAGTCAGGCATGTCATTCGACACTTTATACCACATCCACGTCCCATCACGCACACAGCTAAGGATACCTAGCTTTTTGAGATGGTTTAGATGCCGCGATATCGTCGGCTGCGGCTGATCTAGCATATCGACTAATTCGCCTACGCAGCGCGCTTCTTTTTTGTACAAAATCTGGAACAACTTCAAGCGCGTAGGGTCTGACAAGACTTTGAACAGCTCAATGGGCTGTATAGCATTATTTGGGTTAGACATATAAAGGTCTCTTGGATGATAGCTTATCTGCTCACAAATCTGTTCACAAAAAAGTCAATGATGGGTGAATCAACCCGTCTAAAAAGAAACAATAGGATATCGGCAAATACAGGGTATTAAATCAGTAAATACTCATAAATGATAGCTCAGAAATAAATTATGACATTCGTTTATAGTACTGACATAACTTGTATACTAAAAATAATATTAATCACTATTTGTAATAGCGACGACATTCTAGCTTTTATGGTATTTGAGTGTCAATCTATAAAAATAACCGTTCATCGGCAATTTGCTACACTTCATACTGCCTATTCTACCGAATTAAGTAATGAATTTATATGCGATTAAGTAAATATTGCTAAGTAGAGCTACAAAGTTCTTTAGTTATCGTCTTTTATGAGTTTAATTGCTGATTATTGCAACAGAAGCGATCCGTTATCCTAACCACAGCAACAGCAACAGCAACAGCAACAGCAACAGCAACAGCAACAGCAACAGCAACAGCAACAGTAACAGCATTAGCAAGAGAAAAGTGATGGTTATAAAAGTTATTGTAAATGCTAATAATTATCATTATAATGGTTTTAAGCCAGTTTATAGTGATTGGCATACCAATAGCATTAAGAGCTTAAAGTAGGGGTAGTTATATGTACGTTTGCATCTGTAACGACGTCAAAGAAAAACAAATTCAAGCCGCCATAGCTTCAGGTATTGACACGCTTGATGGCCTAAAAGACACCCTTGATGTCGCTACTTGCTGCGGCTGCTGTGAGCCTATGGTCAATGACTATCTTGATGAGCATCACGCCAAACTTGATGTATTAGCGTATGCCGTATAGCGCTAGGTATCGCCCACTTGATTCGCGCTCTTTCCTATAAATAATCTATAAACTGCTAGTCAGATATGAGTCAGCCGTCCATTGCTTATCACAGCAGGGCGGCTTTTTGATGTGTGCAGCTAGGTGCATAAAGCCTCAATCAAAAGTAAGGCTGAAACGTAAGAGCGCACTAAAAGTAGCGGCGACTTATGCTCATAATAATTTAGTCTGATAACAATTATCAGTTAGCATCTTATTCTTAGTTCTTAATATTACAAGCCCCGCGCTGTCTTTATGTTAGACTCAACAGTTGATTCATTACGTTTTAGCTTGCGGTGTTATTGACAGCGCTAATAATGATAAAAGCGAATAAACAAAGGAGTAGCGATTATGAAAGGCAGCCAAAAAGTTATCGATTATTTAAACTTTTTATTAGGCGGTGAGCTGGCGGCGCGGGATCAGTATTTTATTCATTCTGAGATGTACGCTGAATGGCATTATGGCAAGCTTTATGATCGTATCCACCATGAGATGGAGGATGAAACCCTGCATGCGCAAGCGATTATTCGCCGTATCTTAATGCTCAGCGGTACGCCTAAAATGACGGTGAATGAGATCCGTATCGGCAGCACTGTACCTGAGATGCTACAGTTTGATCTTGATCTTGAATACGCAGTGCAGCAGCACCTAAAAGACGGCATTGCCTTATGCGAAGAGGAGCACGATTACGTCACTCGTGATATCTTGGTGGAGCAGCTGCAAGACACCGAAGAAGATCACGCGCATTGGTTAGAGCAGCAGCTTCGCCTGATTGATATGGTGACTTTGCCTAATTATCTACAAAGCCAGATAGCAGAAGTACCGCCAGAATTAACCCAAGGCTAGAAGTCGGGTGATAGGCTAATATCAGTTATGTAAACGCTTACGTTTTTTAGATGCTTAGGAGAGAGAGATGAGAGGCGATAAAGAAGTAATTAGAGCCCTAAACAAGGTACTTGGACAGTCGCTAATAGCGATTAATCAGTATTTTTTGCATGCGCGTATTGCGCGTCATTGGGGTCTTGAGGCTTTAAATGAAAATCAGTACAAACAGTCTATCTATGAGATGAAATGGTCGGATGATCTGATTGCGCGCATTTTGCTATTAGGGGGTCTGCCAAACTTGCAGGACTACGGCAAGATGTTTATCGCAGAAGACGTGCCTGAGATGATTGAGTGCAATCTGCGCTTAGAGCGCCAAAAGTTCGACATCATCACCGATGCGATTACCCTGTGTGAGCAGCACAAAGACTATGTCTCACGCAAGCTACTTGTCGAGCTAAAAGACGGTAATGAAGAGTACGACGATTGGCTAGACACCCAGCAAGATCTTATCCGCGATGTCGGCGTGCATAACTATATTCAATCGCAGATTAATGACGATCATACCCCGTAAGTATGCAAGCTTTACTAACTATAGTTCTTTAATAACTATAATTGAGGTTTATTCCTAAAAGCTCTTGTAATACGGTTAATAAAAAAACCAGCCTAAGCCTTGTGAGCTTAAGCTGGTTTTTTTAAGTTTATATCTTTAGACAACTAATACAAGCCGTCGCCATCATTGGGCTTAAGACGTAAAAAATGCAGCCCTGATAAAATAGTCAAGATGCCAAGTACCCAGTAAGTCGTCTGAAATGCCATCAGCATATCGAGATCCATGCGCTCACGCAATAAGTTGAGTACCGCCGCGCCAAAGGCAATCCCAAAACCGATCGCAAGCTGCTGATTAACCGCCATTAAACTATTGCCGCTACTGGTCTGTGTGCCTTCCAAGTCACCTATTGTAAGAGTGTTCATAGCGCTAAACTGCATGGAGTTACAAGCACCCATAATGATCAAAATAGGGATATACCATATCCAATAAGACGGATCGTTGAACTGCGCTAGAATAATAATCAAAATACCTAATAAAATCGTGTTCACCACTAATACCTTACGGTAGCTGTAGCGCTGGATGATTTTACTGACCCAAGGCTTGATACCCATAGCGCCAATGGCTATAGGCGCAAGTAACCAACCCGCCTGAGAAGGTGAGTATTTAAACACCACTTGCAGCAGCAGCGGCAACAAAAAAGGCACCGCACTAATTCCTAAGCGAGTAAATAAATTACCAACAATGCCGATTCGAAAGGTGCGAATGCTAAACAAACTCAAGGGAAATAGCGGTGCTTGCCGGCGCTTAGCATGCCAAACATAAGCGCCTATCAATACTGAAGCAATCAGCGCGAGTATCAGTCCATATAAGCCGCGACCAGTTTGTGAGCCAAACTCTACAGCTAAGGTAAAGCCGCAAGCTGCAGCGGCAAATAAAGCAAAGCCTGCCCAATCTAAATGCTTGGCATCTTCAAATAAGTCAGGCACCAGTTTTTTGCCCATAACGTAGCCTAGGATACCCATAGGAATATTGATTAAAAATATCCAATGCCAACTGAAGTATTGTACGATATAGCCGCCGAGCACTGGGCCTACTAATGGGGCAATCAGCGCCGGAATCACCGCAAAGTTCATCACCGTTAAAAGCTTATTGCGCGGATAAGACTTGACTAAGATCAGCCGTGCAACTGGCGTCATCATCGCCCCGCCAATCCCTTGTATAACACGCGAGCCAATCAAAATATCGAGCGTCGGCGAAGCGGCACACATCAGCGACCCGACAGAGAAGATAATAATAGCGGATAAAAATACCTTACGCGTGCCGTACTTATCCGCCAAAAAACCACTAATCGGAATAAAGATCGCTAAGGTTAGCGCATAACTGATCACCGCCCACTGCATTTTGAGTGGCGACTCTCCTAGAGCCTCAGCCATCTGCGGCAGCGATGTGTTAAGAATCGTCGCATCAAGGATCTGCATAAACAGCGCTACGGCTAACACATAAGGTAGGAATTTATCTTGCGCTGGGGTTAGCGTTACCATGTAGACATCACCATCGCTTACTTTATAAAGTGTTAAATTTATGAAGTATTAAATTATAGTTTGAGGTTTGCGCGTAGTATAGGGACAATCAGGCAGTAGTTAAAGAAGGAGAAAGTAACGGTTAGCGGCCAAAGCTCAGTCTCAAAGTGTAGTTACAGTCACGCTGATAACGATACGTACGGATATTAATCAGGTTAAATGACATAACTTGCTTAATAATCGCTACATTAAAGCTCTTTTCTAGCTAGAGAGCTATCCGCTATAGTGGATTCTCAAAACTGAAATGAATGTTAAAATTTAAAGCTGGTAGCAGCTTTGATATAGTCGAACCACTATTAAAGTGTTACAGCGTTAGACTCGTTTAGCCTACTACTGTAGTACTTGCACTCGTCTGCCTTGTACCACTTTTAATATTGATTGACTATAATTTTATGAAGCAAAGTTTATAATAAAACAGGATAACGCTTATGAGTGATAATAATGATAACCCCTATAAACCCGCAAAAGTTTGGACGAATGATAAAGAAAACGGCGGTAAGTTTGCCAACACCAATCGTCCCACCGCAGGCGCGCGCCACGAGCAAACATTACCAGTAGGGGATGCGCCGCTACAACTCTACTCATTGAACACGCCAAATGGTGTCAAGGTCAATATCTTACTAGAGGAGCTGCGCGAGCTTGGGGTAAAAGGCGCAGAATATGACGCCTATAAGATCGATATCTCTGAAAATGATCAATTCGGCTCAGGCTTTGTCGATATTAATCCCAATTCTAAAATTCCAGCCTTAGTAGATTATTCAGCAGTAGAAGATGATGAGCCTATTCATATCTTTGAGTCAGGCGCGATTTTACTATATTTGGCAGAGAAGTTCGGTAAGTTTGTACCACTAGAGCAGGGCCGAGCGCGGACTGAGTGTCTGTCCTGGGTGATGTGGCAGATGGGCAGCGCACCGTATGTAGGCGGCGGCTTCGGTCATTTTTATGCGTATGCCCCTGAACCGATGGAATATCCGATTAATCGCTTTACAATGGAGACCAAACGTCAGCTCGATGTGTTAGATATTCACTTACAAGACCGTGATTATATGTGCGGTAATGGTGAACAAAGTTACAATATTGCTGATATGATTATTTGGGCTTGGTACGGCCAACTTGTGCTCGGCGATCTCTATGAAGGCTCGGCTGAATTTTTACAGGTTGATAGCTATCAGCATTTGCAGCGCTGGGCTAGAACCATAGCGCAGCGCCCGGCAGTAAAAAGAGCGGTTGATCTTCCGCTACAATCTATTCATTCCTAACTATCTAATCTGCGATAAAGCCTTAAAATTAAACCATTTATTAAAATAAAGGGCCGATAGCTTAAGTTATCGGCTTTTTTATGGGCTTAGCCAATAAGCCAGAACAAACACCTAAGGAGTGAGCAAGACTAGCCATCGTTAGGCATCAATAGCCTACGGTAATGAGGGGTTATAGAGATTAAATAATGATTTTAAGACGATTTAATAGAATTTATATCCCTTTTAATAGAATTTATATCCCTTTTATCTATTACACAATGATATATTAGAATAACAAACGGTAACATTAAGCGTTTAAGATAGTAGCTTGCCCATGTTAAAAATTTGCACTGATGTCTTATAAGTTTAAGAGTATCCCTTATGAAATATACTAATAATAAAAAAAATTGCCTAGATAATAAGCAGCGGCGCGTTCATCCTACGAGCGTAGCTCTGGCTATTGCGTCTTATACTCCCAGGGAGTACCTCAAAAAGTATTTATCATTAGGCTTATTCGCCATTAGTGCTATGGCTGCTAGCACTATGGGTAATACGGCCACGCCGGTAGCGCTTGACTCAGAAGATTGGCAAGTCGCTTGTGACAATACTCGAACCTGCCGGCTAGCAGGATATCAAAGTCAGAATAACATTAAGATGCCAGTCTCTGTGTTATTGGTTCGCCGCGCTGGCGAGGCGGCAAAGGTTGATGGCAGAGTAAAGCTTGGCGGGGCTAAAGAGGGCTCAGCCAAATCCTTGCTGCAACTAGGTAACCGTCACCGTATCTCGCTTATTATAGATGGTAAAGACTATGGTGAGGCGCAGCCATACTCTAGCACTACTAATGACGCCGTCTTAACCCCTGGGCAAGTGAGCGCCCTGCTAGAGGCCCTGACCAAAGAGAGCAAGATCGAATTTGTGCTTCGTAATACACGCTGGGAGCTGTCCGGTGATGGTGCAATGGCAGTCATGCTAAAGGCAGATGAAGCGCAAGGGCGAGTTGGAACGAGTGGGGCGTTAGTGAAGAAAGGGAGTAAGTCTGACAGTCAAGTGTTAGCTGCCAAACCTGCCCCGCAATTACGCTTAGTGCCACCAGCAACAAGAATGGCCAAAAAAAAGAGCTTTAGAATAGACGCCTCAGACCTTACAGCTATAATGAAAAATACCCTAGCAGATGCAAAGCGCGATTGTCCAAGCTTAAGCGATGATTCCGGCTGGCGTGTGAAGCGCCTAAATGGCAATCAGCTACTCGCTCAGCATAAATGCTGGGTCGATGCTTATAATGTTGGCCATGGTATGTGGGTAATGAATGACAGCGCGCCTTATAACCCCAAATTGGTCACTAATAGTGCTACTAGCTATGACAGTGGCAAAATAAGCGCTATCCAAAAAGGCCGCAGCCTTGGAGATTGCTTAGAAAAGACAGACTGGGTCTGGACGGGTCGTCGTTTTGAGAAAAGCTACGAGAGCACCACAGGTCTTTGCCGTATGGTAGAGTCTGGCGGCGCTTGGGATTTGCCAACTTATGTCTCGGATGTTAAACGTTAAGCTTGGTAGTATTTTTATAGTATGAGCGCTTATCATCCATATTCAGCTTAGCACTGATAATCAGTACTGCTTAGTACTGTTATTTAGTACCGAGTTGGCCTCTAGCGCTTAGCATTTTGTTTGCTAACCCTTAGTATTACTGGTGAATGCACTATGGTTATGAATATAAAAAAATAGATAGGGATAATAAATAAGCTGTGATATACTACGTCGCCACGTTAGCTTCGACTACGTGTATTATGAGATTGATAACATCGCCTGCGATTTTGAGCCTAGGATGGCTATGAGTAATTGTTGCCGATGATTTTGTGTACTTAAATAGCTTTTATTGATAGCGCTATTTTTGACTCATATCTTATCTACTAGCCTAAAGATTGGCTTAAATTGGGTGTTACTTGCCTTTATCTACTTTGGACAAAGTAATGATGAAGTTAGAGTAACAAACGAAGATAAGACACTCGGCACTACCACCAAAATACGTCAGACATCATGCAGATACTTTACCATTTTGATTGGTAAATAGGCTGTTTGATGAACGGTTATCAGTGGTAGGCATCAAGCACGCTGAATTTGCAGCGGCTCAACTACCAAGGATACTCATGACTGACATCTTATCTACTATCGCCGCCCAAAACGGCATCATCGAAAACAACGACACTCAAACAACCAACACAGCAGCAGAACAGGCTCAAGCCGCTACTACTGACGCGTCTGAGACTACTGAGGAAAACCAAATCAGCTTTGCTGATCTTAACATTGCCAAGCCTATCTTAACCTCGCTTGATCGCAGTGGCTATACAAACCCGACACCTATCCAAGCGCAGGCTATTCCTTTTGCGTTAGCGGGTCGTGACTTATTACTATCAGCGCAGACTGGTAGTGGTAAAACAGCAGCTTTCGTTATTCCACTGCTAGATCGCTTAAGCCGCGCCACAAGCTTTGACAAACACACTAAAGCCCTTATCCTAACGCCTACGCGCGAGCTTGCTCAGCAGGTTCATGATAGCGTGCGTACGTATTCGCACGATATGCGCGGTCTATTTTGTGTACCGCTAGTCGGCGGCGCGCCGTATAACGGTCAGATTCGCGCGCTTAAAAAAGGCGTACAAGTGATTGTCGCAACCCCAGGTCGTCTGCTCGATCATATTAAAGCAGGCCGTGTTGATTTATCACACTTAGAAGTGCTCGTGCTAGATGAAGCCGACCGTATGCTTGATATGGGTTTTGCTGATGATATCAACGATATCCTAAAAGCGGCACCAACCGACCGTCAGACGGTGATGTGTTCAGCCACTTGGGATGGCCCAGTTGGTAAGATCGCTGCAAGCTTCACGAAAAACCCAGAGCGCGTGTCTATTAAAGTAGAATCGGCTCATATCGATGAAAAAGTCTATTACTGTGATGACTTTAATCATAAGAATAAAATCTTAGACAAAGTCGTTTGTCAACCAGAGATGGACCAAATCATTATCTTTGCGGCAACCAAACGTAGTACTGAAAAGCTTGCCAGCCAGCTTAAAGAAGACGGCCATAAAGCCAGCTTCTTGCACGGCGATCTGCCGCAAAGCAAGCGTAACCGTATCGTACAAGACTTGCGTAATGGCAAATGCAAAATACTAGTCGCAACTGACGTCGCTGCTCGTGGTCTCGACGTACCTGCAATCTCGCATGTCATCAATTATGATCTACCGCGTCAGACAGAAGACTATGTCCACCGTATTGGTCGCTGTGGCCGTGCTGGTCGTACCGGTGTTGCAATCAGCTTATGTAGCATGGATGATCGTCCACAGCTAGCAGCTATTAATCGCTATCTTGATCGTAAGATGGAAGTAGAAGTTATTGAAGGGCTTGAGCCAAAGAAAACTTACGTACCAAGTGCGAATAAACCTAAAGGTCGCGGCCGCGGGCGTGGTCGCTCAAATGGTAGTGGTCAAGGACGCGGACGTTCAGGTGGCTATGCCGGTAAGTCTAACGGCGGTGGTCAACGCGCTAGCAACGACAGCGGTTATCAAGGCCAAGGCGCAGGCAAGTCACGTGACTCATCTGGTAAGCCAAAAGACCGTTTCGGCGGCAAGCCTTATCAAGGCAAGCGCAGTGGCCCTAATCGCGGCGATGGCACGAGTGCCCCGCGTGGTGATCGCGCAGCAACCGGACGTGGTCGCCCAAGCGGTAGCCAAGGCCGTCCAGCCAATCGCTCAAGCGGTAATGGTCGTCCAAGTGGCAATCGCGGCAACCGTGGTGGCAACTCGTAACAAACCATCATTTGGTCTGTTGAGCTAAACCTCTATTGAGGTTTACGAATAGTGTAAAAAGCCAGATATCTAGTGAATAGCTAGTATCTGGCTTTTTTGTAGGTCAATAAAAATAGGGCGCTCTTATGAGACGACCTTGCGCTCATTTTCGTGCTTCTCTATACTGCAATGCTTATTCACTTCCTCTAAATTGATCCTGCTTGGAGCCATTAGATGCTCGCTATTTCTGACTTAAAGATAGACAGCTTACCGTTAGCTTTTGGCATTATCATGGCAATTATTGGTTTGGTATTTTATACTCAAGGGCTGCCGGGCAAATTTTGGCGGCGCTTTTATGCCGTGCTGCCAGGTATCGTGCTGTGCTGCTTTATACCGGCGACGCTCAATAGCTTAGGCGTGTTTGCTGATGGTATCGGCTCGCAGATTTATGGTTTTACCGCCACTTATCTGTTGCCAGCAAGCTTACTCCTGATGACGCTGTCGATGGATGTGCCCAAGATATTGGGACTAGGCTGGAAGGCGATTGCCATGTTTTTTGCTGCAAGCTTAGCTATTATTGTTAGCGGGCCTGTCAGTTTAGGGTTAGCAAAATGGGTGTCACCTGAGATGTTCACAGATGACACCTTGTGGCGCGGGTTTTCGGCGGTCGCAGGAAGCTGGATCGGCGGCGCGGCCAATCAGGCAGCGATGAAGGAGTTGTTCGGGGTTAGCGATGATTTATTCGGCATGATGATCTTGGTGGATACTACTAATGCATCATTATGGTTATTAGCAATTTTAGTGTTAGCCAAGCATAGCGATAAGGTAGATCGCCTGTTAAAAGCAGATAACAGCAGCATAGAAAAAGTCATCAAAGCTGTCGAGAGCTACGAGCGCAATCACGCGCGTCCGGCCACTTTGAATGATTTAATGGTGATGTTTGGGCTGTGCTTTGCCATGGTTGGGGTAGCGCATTTTGTCGGAGAACAGATTGCAGGTTTCTTTGCGCCCTATAGCTGGGCGGTGCAGTATAGCTTTGCCAGTAGCTTTTTTTGGATGGTGGTGATTATTACCTTAATCGGGGTTGTCTTCTCCTTTACCAAAATCCGTCGTCTGGATCATGTCGGCGCCTCCAAAATCGGTACGGTATTTATCTTTGTACTTATTGCCGCTATCGGTATGCAGATCAATCTTGCCGGCATCGTCTCGCAGTGGCGCTTACTCTTGATTGGCCTGGTGTGGATGAGTATTCATGTGGCTATCATCTTTATTGTCGCAAGACTCATTCGCGCGCCGTTTTTCTTTTTAGCGGTTGGCTCAAATGCCAATACCGGCGGCGCGTCATCAGCGCCTATTGTCGCCACCGCTTTTCATCCCTCCTTGGCACCAGTTGGTGTGTTTTTGGGTATTTTAGGGTATGCGGTTGGTACCTTTGGCGGTTATATCAGTACACAGATGATGCGTTTGGTAGTGGGATAGTAGCGGTTAAGAATAACTTGTTTGGTACTAAAAAAGCAGCATAAAACGAGTTTATGCTGCTTTTTTTAAGCGAATAAATTATCAGCTTTGAGAATAACGATAACCTTCAGCTATTATTATTCAAAATGAACCACTGAGCGAATGCTTTCTCCTTTATGCATAAGGTCAAACGCTTCATTAATGTCCTCGATAGGCATCGTATGGGTAATGAAGTCCTCTAAAGGAATATCGCCTTGTAAGTAACTCTCAACGTAGCCGGGTAGTTCACTGCGGCCTTTGACACCGCCAAATGCCGAACCTTTCCAAACGCGGCCTGTGACAAGCTGGAATGGACGGGTGGAGATCTCTTGTCCTGCGCCAGCGACACCGATAATCACCGATTCGCCCCAACCTTTATGACAGCACTCGAGCGCTGAGCGCATGACATCGACGTTACCGATACATTCAAACGAATAATCGACGCCGCCATCAGTCATCTCGACGATAACGTCTTGGATAGGCTTGTCGTAGTCTTTGGAGTTAATACAATCGGTTGCGCCGAGTTTTTTGGCCAACTCGAATTTATCTTCGTTGATATCGATAGCGATGATGCGGCTGGCTTTGGCCATTTTTGCGCCGATGATGGCAGCAAGGCCGATACCACCAAGACCAAAAATAGCAACAGTAGAGCCTTCTTCTACTTTAGCAGTATTCATAACTGCGCCCATGCCGGTAGTCACGCCGCAGCCCAGTAAGCAGACCTTTTCTAGAGGGGCCTCTTCATCGACTTTGGCTAAAGAGATCTCAGGTAGAACGGTGTACTCAGAGAAAGTGGAGCAGCCCATATAGTGATAAATAGGCTCGCCATCTTTATAAAAGCGCGTGGTGCCATCTGGCATTAAGCCTTTACCTTGAGTTTCACGTACTGCCGAGCACAGGTTGGTTTTTCCCGAGCGGCACATTTTACAGACGCCGCACTCAGCAGTGTATAGAGGTATCACGTGGTCGCCAACGGCAACGCTAGTTACACCTTCGCCGACTTGCTCAACGATACCGCCGCCTTCATGGCCTAAGATAGCGGGAAATACGCCCTCTGGGTCTTCACCGGATAAAGTGAAGGCATCAGTATGACAAACGCCGCTGGCTAGAATCTTTACTAGCACCTCACCTTTACGCGGCAGCATTACATCTACTTCTTCAATAGAAAGTGGCTGTTTTGGGCCCCAAGCGACAGCGGCTTTGGATTTAATAAATTCATCGGTAGTATTGGCTTGTTTTGACATAGCTTCGCTTCCTTATTTTTAATTGTAACGAGTGTTTAGGATGATGGTGACTATTTTATATTATTTCTAAAGTAATGATAATATAGTAAAATTGAAAAAGTCTTTTACAAGGTGGTAATAATCATGCAGTGGGAAGGCGTTAATGAGTTTGTTTATGTTGCCGAGTACGAAAGCTTTACTAAAGCGGCCAAAAGGCTAGGAATTTCCACCGCGCAAGTCAGCCGGCAAGTGAGTGCTTTGGAGGCGCGTTTGAACACCAAGCTTCTCTATCGTACCACTCGTAGGGTATCATTGACAGAGGAGGGCCGGGTATTTTATGAGCGCTGCCGAGTGGTGCTAGATGAGTTGAATGCCGCGGAACAGGCAGTCAGTAACTTGCAGTCTAAACCTCAGGGTAAGATAAAACTAACTGCTCCTGTCACTTATGGCGAGCAACAACTCTTACCGCTTGTGAATGATTTTATGCTGCAATATCGGGATATTGAGGTCACGGCTTTTTTGAGCAATCAAACCATCGATTTAATCGAAGGCAGTTATGACTTAGCGATACGCATTGGACACTTGCATGACTCAACTTTGATGGCCAAGAAACTAAGCAGCCGCACTAGTTTTGTCTGCGCATCGCCTGCTTATTTAGATAAGTATGGCGCGCCGCAGCAACTAGCCGACCTTAGTCAGCATCATTGTTTACTTGGAACGCTAGATTATTGGCGTTTTAAAAGCGCTGGGAAAGAAAAAAAGGTGCAAGTCAGTGGTCCGGTGCGCTATAACAGTGGCTACAGCTTAGTGGATGCAGCTTTGAAAGGCCTAGGTATGGTCCAGCTTCCTGATTATTATGTGCAAAAATACCTAGCAAGTGGCGCGCTAGTCAGTCTGCTCGATAAATACCGAGAACCTAAAGAAGATATCTGGGCCGTCTATCCGCATAATCGTCATTTATCATCGAAAATCAGGCTATTAGTCGATTACTTGGCAGCAAATCTATCCAGACCCTAGTACAAGTTAAAAGTACCAATTAAAAGCGCAGTTTAAATCATTTAGCTGTTGTTAGTTATCGATTTGTCTTTTTATGCTATGAATACGTAAGCCTAGCCATAGCCGACAATCAAGGTGTGTTAACCTCTAGCCAATCAAATATTATAATAATAACGATTTAAGAGGAAAGACTGCGGTATGGCTAAGCACAATAGCACAACCTCGCGCGACCTTTATAGCGCTCCTAATCAACAAACAAGCCAATCAAACAATCACGTGCAAGTCCGAGGCGCGCGCGTTCATAACCTCAAAAACGTCGACGTTGATCTGCCACGTGATGCGCTAGTGGTTTTTACCGGGATATCAGGCTCAGGGAAGTCGTCACTGGCGTTTGGTACTTTGTTTGCTGAGTCGCAGCGGCGCTATTTAGATTCGGTAGCGCCTTATGCTCGCCGTCTGATTGACCAAGTGGAGGAGCCTGATGTCGATGCGATAGAAGGCTTGCCACCAGCGGTCGCTTTGCAGCAGCAGCGCGGAACGCCTTCAGTGCGCTCATCGGTGGCAAGCGTCACCACCATCTCTAACGCGCTACGGATGCTGTATTCGCGGGCAGGGGATTATCCGGCCGATCAAGAGATGCTCTATGCCGATGCGTTCTCGCCCAATACGCCAGAGGGTGCTTGCCGGGTATGTTCAGGTATTGGCCGAGTGTTTGATGTGACTGAGGATATGATGGTGCCCGATTCGACCAAGTCCATTCGTGAGCGCGCCATTGCTTCATGGCCGGGCGCTTGGCAAGGCCAAAACCTGAGCCGTATATTGACTACGCTTGGCTATGATATTGACACCCCTTGGAACCAGCTGCCCAAAGAGTCTCGCGACTGGATCTTATATACTGATGAGACGCCAACGGTGCCCGTCTATCCTGAATATAGCCTTGAGCAAACGCGTGCTGCGATCGACAAAGGAGAAAAGCCCAACTATATGGGCACCTATATCAGCGCCAAAAACTTTATTTTGCAATCATTTACCACCACTCAAAGCCCGCGAGTCAAAAAACGCGTCTCGCAGTTTATGCAAATCTCTGTATGCCCAGAATGCCACGGAAAAAAGCTCAAAAAAGAATCGCTAGCAGTCAAATTCGCAGGTCTTGATATTGGCGAGCTGTCACAGCTTACCTTAACCGATCTGGCGCTCGCGCTGCAAAAAACAGCGCATACAAAAATCAAAGATGATACTCCCAACCGCGAAAAAGCCATCGTCGCACAGCGTATTACTAGCGATATCCTCGCGCGCGTTGAGGCGTTAACCCGGCTAGGCTTGGGTTACTTGTCGCTTGAACGTACCACGCCGACCTTGTCGCCAGGGGAGTTGCAGCGTCTTAGATTAGCCACGCAAATACGCTCGCAACTGTTTGGCGTCGTCTATGTGCTTGATGAGCCCTCCGCTGGCTTGCATCCTGCTGACACACAAGCCCTGCTCGGTGCTCTGGATGAGCTGATAGACGCTGGCAATTCAGTGTTTGTGGTTGAGCATGATGTGAGCGTCATTCGGCATGCCGATTGGGTGGTTGATGTCGGGCCTAAGGCTGGCGTGCATGGAGGCGAAATTGTTTACAGTGGGCCTGTGGAAGGTCTGGAGGATATTAAAGAATCGTCGACAGCGCGCTATCTGTTTACTAATAAAGACGGCGCAAACAAACAAGTCCTTAGAGAGCCGAGCGCTTGGCTTGAGCTTGCTGATATAGAACGCAATAATATACAAGGATTAAGCGCCGAGTTTCCGCTCGGGGTCCTCACTAGTGTTACTGGCGTATCTGGATCAGGCAAGTCAAGTTTGGTCAGTCAGGCACTAGTTGAGCTAGTCAATGAAGCATTAGGGAAAGAGATGGTGACTGAGACACCAACTGATGAGGCAGGTTTGCTAGAGCAAGAGTTTGAAGCGCCAACCGGCGGGCGTATCGTATCTGGCATGGATAAAGTGAGCCGGCTTGTGAATATTAACCAAAAAGCCATTGGCCGGACACCGCGCTCAAACCTTGCCACTTATACCGGACTCTTTGATTATGTGCGTAAATTATTTGCCGCAACTAAGCAAGCAAAAGCGCGCGGTTATGATGCAGGCCGCTTCTCATTTAATACGTCAAAGGGTCGTTGCCCAAATTGTGAAGGACTGGGGTTTGTCAGCGTTGAGTTGCTATTTTTGCCGAGTGTCTATGCGCCCTGTCAAGTTTGTCATGGACAGCGCTATAATGATGAGACGCTGGAGGTCACTTATCGCGATAAAAACATCGCGGAGGTGCTAAATCTAACGGTTGAAGCAGCTTATGAGTTTTTTGCCGAGGAAGCGCCTATCCTGCGCGCCCTAGATGCTCTACTGCAAGTTGGCCTGGGCTATTTGCGTTTGGGTCAGCCCGCCACCGAGCTATCAGGCGGGGAGGCGCAGCGTATTAAGCTTGCCACTGAGCTGCAACGTACTCAGCGCGGCGATACGCTTTATATCCTTGATGAGCCGACCACAGGCCTTCATCCTGCTGACGTCTCTATGCTCATGGCGCAGCTAAATGGGCTGGTTGACGCAGGCAATACGGTCATTATGGTGGAGCACGATATGCAAGTGGCAAGTAATAGCGACTGGATTATCGATATGGGTCCGGGAGCTGGAGATGCAGGCGGGCAGATTGTCGCCCAAGGTACGCCAAAAAAAGTGGCTGAGTCGAAGGTGAGTCGAACCGCGCCTTTTTTAACGGTTTAACTTATCGAAGGCTACAGGCAGCATTAATGGATGTTAGTGTTTGGCTATCCTCATTAGTTCTAGCCCAGCATTTCTCTAACTGTATTGAACAAAAAGAAGCAGGAATGTCATCAGGAGTACACTCTTAGACTTCTCTATTAGCGATGAGGTAAGGATATAACAACCATGTTTGAGATGATAAAAGAATGGCGTGATCAGCGTATTTTAGATAATAGCGAGTTTACAGTCGCTGACTGGCAGCAAGCGGCCGGACGTATCCCCATACTAGACCGTCTTACCGATGATGAGATGAACGAGTTGTTTGAGTTAGCAACGCTGTTTTTGGCGGATAAATCTATTACCGGCGCACAAGGGTTCGAGGTTACCGATAAAGTCAGACAGTCTATTGCGCTACAAGCCTGCCTGCCGATCTTATATCTTGGTCTTGAGTGGTATAAAGGCTGGTCGTCAATTATCATTTATTCAGGGTCTTACAAAAGCGAAGCTAAAAGCGTTGACGAATACGGCATCGTCCACGAAGGTCAACAGCACCGTAGCGGTGAAGCGTGGCAGCGCGGGCCTGTTATTCTGTCATGGAAAGATGCTAAGCACTCAGGCGAGCGTGACGGTCATAACGTCGTTATTCACGAGTTTGTGCATAAGCTAGATATGCTAAATGGCCGTGCTAATGGCTTTCCGCCGATGCAGCCAGACATGGATCCTGAACGCTGGACCAAGATTATGAGCCGTGATTTTGAGGATTTTCAAACCCATCGCAAATCAGGACTCGATCGTTATGGCGCAACCAATCCGGCAGAATTCTTAGCTGTACTCAGTGAAGTGTTTTTTGAGACGCCGCAAAAGCTCGTAGACGCTTATCCTGATATTTACGACATTATGGTGAAGTTTTTTCGGCAGACGCCACTATAGTATATAATAAAATATGAATATATAATATTAGCTAGAAGCTGTTAACAGACATAAAGGGCAGGGTATTGCCCTTTTATTGACGGTTTCCAGTCGACTTGGACTAGGGCGTGTCCCTAATACATTAAACCGTCCACTGATCAGAGATAATAGCAACTAAATAGCGCCTGCCTTTATACTCATCAAACACCAATCGCAGTACACGCCAGTCCATACCAGCGTATTCTGCAGTGCCTTTATAATAAAACTCTACAACGTCTGAGTTTTGGTATATGTCTTTTAAATTATTGATTGAATTGCCATTATTGGTAATTTTATTGACGCTGATATTCATATCATTGAATTTTTTGCCATCCACCCAAGTGTCCAAGTATGTCGGCAGTGGTGTGATGAATAAATCACCAGTACCGTCTTTTTTGCCCCAAGTGAAGCGAATATCGGACTCTTGCAGATACTGAGCAAACTGGGCTCGGCTAAAGGCCTTATCAGATTCTGGGCGCACATAAGCATACATTGAGAAGCGTACGCCGTGTATCGGATGAATATCATTAGTAATGCTAGCGTAGTCGCCATTAGCCAAAGCTTGTTGAATACGTAGAGCCTGTTGTTCAAGTGTCTGCGCCGAAGCTGACGTAGATCTTTGGTCTTCAATCACAAGAGTGCTAATAGCTGAGTTACGTTGCGCGGCGCTGTTTTGCGAATGAATGGCAGGCTGACAACCAACAAGGATCAAGGGCGCAGCTGCAGCGATGCATTGTAAAGATTGCAAAGTATAAGAGCGTTTGGTCATAAAAATATCCTTAACGAAGTAAAAATTACCGCAAGCAATAATTATTTATAATAATGGCGATTTTATTAAATGGCCTAATGATAAATTCAGCATACATAAGCTAATTATAATTATAAAGGCTAAGTATAAAAGCTAAAGAAGCATAGCAAATACTATGTAAACAGCTTTTACTGTAATAAGCAAAAGCCGTTGGTCTATTTTCGCATAATGTATATTATGTTAAATAAGCAATCTCGAGTAATTTATTTATGGAACCCACGATGTAACTATCACAGCATAAATAAACTCTTATTTGATTAAGTTGTTAGCTATTAGAATTTAAAGATATTCTATCTAGCACTGCTCAATAGAATACTGTCTTGCTCCACATAAACAATCACCGTACAGAAAGACAGATATTAAGGATAGTGTCTGTCTTTCTATACGGTGATACAAATCATAAAAGAAAGCCAATACAATCGTGCTAAGCCGCGGTTAACCCATCGTTGCCATGCCTTTATGACTGGTGGCCACATCCATTAAGGTCGGCTCACCTATGAGTACCATAAAAACGAATCTTACGGCGTACTTGGCGCGACCCTTCTTGGCGAACTACCGAGGATTCCTCGGTAGTTGCTGTTTGATCTAATTCGCCTTCTTTGTAAATGTTTTTTAGATGTAGTCCTATGGCATCTAAAAAACATTTACAAAGAAGGTTGCCATTTGCGCTTGCGACAGCCACAGCGTCTCTTGCTCTAGGCGAATCTCAATCTGCGTTTGCCTATCATCGGTGGTGTATATTTCAAAATGATTGTCAGTGTTGGTGATGTCCAATTATGCCTCCTTTACCATGGCGGCGGCATCTATTCTAGTATAGTCTAATCCAAATAAAACCGATACAATATTTATAACAATCTTAATTAATGAAATAAACAATGACTTATTCAATAGACTATCGCAAACAGGTACTTTCTAGCATCGCTGATGGCATGACCATACGAGAAGCTGCGCTGTTTTATGGACTTAGCACCAGCACCATTCACAGCTGGCAGCAGAACCTAACTCCTAAAACAACCAGAAATAAAGCACCAACTAAAATACCTGATGACGCATTGATTGAAGACGTAAAAACATATCCAGATGATTATAACTATGAAAGAGCTCGTCGCTTGAACTGTAGTAAGACTGGCATCTTTAATGCTTTAAAGCGTCTTGGTATCAGTCAAAAAAAAGACCTTAGAACATCCAAAAGCGTGTCCGATAAAAAGAGCAGTATTCCAGAATAAGCTTGATAGCTTTACGCAGCAAGGCTACCCCATTGTCTATATGGATGAAAGCGGCTTTGAGGCTGAAACCATTCGTTCTCATGGCTATGCACCGATTGGTACACCCTGTATCGATAGCTACAACTGGCAAGCAAAAAAGCGAACCAACGTCATCGGAGCTCTCTATGAAAAAATGCTTTTTGCGCTTGATTACTTTGAGCAGAACATCAATGGCACCATATTCTACGACTGGTGCAAACACACTTTAATTCCAAGTCTCAAGACTAAATGCGTGATTGTCATGGATAACGCTCGGTTTCATAAAAGCAAACGCATTCAAAAACTATTAAACAGACATGGCCATCGTATTCTTTGGCTGCCGCCGTACAGCCCTGATCTGAACCCTATTGAGAAAAAATGGGCACAGGCTAAGTTTCTGCGCCAAGGGTGGATGGAGAATAATCTCCCTAAACTGTTTTATGATATGGGCTGTATCGATTTTATAAAGACTTAACTATA
>NZ_AYXN01000019.1:0-19394 GCF_000511655.1 Psychrobacter sp. TB15 | reverse complement strand
CCTACGTGTTGACAGTGACGGTAGCAAGCTAAACCTAGTGATGGCTAAGAACCTAACGGATCTTGAGAGCATCACCATCAATAACGGCGGTCCGATTATCAGTAGTACGGGTATCGATATGGGTTCCAATGCTGATGAGGATGAGTACCCAACCAACACCATCACCAACCTTGGAAAAGGTGTCAATGGTACTGATGCGGTGAACCTTGATCAGTTGAACGAAGTCAACGAAACAGCCAATAAAGGATGGTTTGTCCGTACTGATTCTGGTGATGGCGCGAAGAGCAATGTCAAGCCAGATGACGTCGTTACGATCAACGGTGACGGTAATATTAGTGTGACCAATGAAGATAACAACTTGGTTGTGTCGTTAGGCGACAACCTCAGTGTTGGTAGTCCAGGTCAAGACGGTGAAGACGGTGTAGATGGCTTCATCGGTGTGAATGGCGCAGACGGTACCTCAGGCGTGAGCATCAACGGCGCTGATGGCACAATCGGGCTAACGGGTCCTGCAGGTCTTAATGGTGAGCCAGCTCCATCAGGTACCATCGGTGTCGTCAATGGTGTACCCGGTGTTAATGGTGAGGACGGCATTACACGTATCGTCCTTGGTGATATCCAAGTTGCCACCATGGAAGATGGTATGAAGTTTGCCGGTAACACGGGCGATACCATTGCTAAGAAGCTCAATGAAACGTTGAACATCGAAGGTACGTTAGCTGACTCTGCTGATGCATCAGGTGCAAACCTACGTGTTGACAGTGACGGTAGCAAGCTAAACCTAGTGATGGCTAAGAACCTAACGGATCTTGAGAGCATCATGATCAATAATGGTGGTCCAATCATCAGTAGTACGGGTATCGATATGGGTTCCAACGTTGATGAGGAGGGTTACCCAACCAACACCATCACCAACCTTGGAAAAGGTGTCAATGGTACTGATGCGGTGAACCTTGATCAGTTGAATGACGTGACAACGGATCTGACTGACTTAGGTTTCGACATCACGGCTGACAACGCCTCATTAGCGCCTGGTGAGACTAAAGACAAAGTCAAACTTGGTGATACGGTCAAATACACCAGTGCAGATGGCAGTATCGTCACTACAGTGGCAGATAATGAAATCGACTTTGCATTGGGCGACAACCTCAATGTTGGTGGAGCAGGTCAAGACGGTGAAGATGGTGTAGATGGCTTCATCGGCGTCAATGGCGCAGACGGTGCATCTGGCGTGGCGATTAATGGCGCTGATGGCACAATCGGTCTAACGGGTCCTGCAGGGATAGACGGTGTGAGTCCAACGCTGACCATGCGTCCAGAAATCCAGTCTGGCGACGTATTTGATGATGACACAGACGTCACTCGCTTAAGTTACGAAGATGGTGACGGTAACAGTCATACCATAGCGACGTTAGAAGATGATGGTTTACGCTTCTCTGGTAACGATAATCCGACTGTTGGCTATGTCACTCGCAACCTAAACAAGGAGATGCAGATTGTTGGTAGTAAAACAGCGGTTGGTACATACTCATCAGGCAATATCAATACGATTGCGACACAAGGTGGTGGTATTGAGATTCAAATGGCTGATTCACCGAAGTTTGGTGAGGTAACCATCAACGCTGAGAATACCGGTAAAATTACGGGTCTTACTGCTGGTGAGGATGATACTGATGCCGTCAATGTCTACCAGCTGAATCAAACCAATGCGACTATCAACCAAGGCTTAGACTTTGGGGGTGATAGTGGTACCGATGTCAACCGTAAACTTGGTCAAAAGCTCATTGTTAAAGGTGACGATACCATCAACGCTGATCCAGCAACAAAAAACATCAGCGTTACTGCTGATGGCGATGACACCTTGAACATAAGATTGGATAAAGATATCAATCTTGGTAATACAGGCAGCGTCACCACTGGAAACACTCAGGTGAATAATGCAGGTGTTACTTTATACAATGGCGATAACGATCAGGTAGCACTGACTAACAATGGTCTGAACAATGGCAACAACAAGATTACTAACGTTGCTGATGGATTATTGGATGCTAGCAGTAAAGATGCGGTTAACGGTAGTCAGCTGTTTAAGACCAACAACGAAATTGCTAAAGGTATCAAAATTGGTGACGGCAATAGTGCTAATGATCAGCAATTTGCATTAGGCGATACCATCAATGTCACAGGTGATAGCAATCTGACTACTGTCGCTTCTGCGACTGGCGTCCAAGTGAAACTGAATAATCAGTTAGACCTCGGAGATGATGGCAGTATACAGATAGGCAATAGCATCATGAGTGATGCAGGCTTTACCTTCGTTGGAAATGGCGTGAATAGAATGGTTTCGCAGGTTTCATTGAGTAGCCGTGGTCTAGACAATGGAGGCAACACCATTCGCAATGTTGGGGAAGGTGTGCTAAATACGGATGCTGTCAATGTTGGGCAGTTGAAAGATGTAGCCATTGCTTTAGATCAAGGTTGGGGTTTAAGTGCCCAAGGTGATAGCGCTACCATGGTCAAACAAGGCAGTGCTGTTGATATGAACAGCAAAGATGGCAATATCAAGGTCACTAGAACGCTTGTCAATGGCGGTCTGGCGCGTCAAGCTGGTCGAGCAGCAGGTGCAAATGATATCAGCTTTGATTTAAATCGCGATATTGCTGTTGATAGCTTACAAACGGGTGATAGTACTCTAACTAGCGATGGTCTAACTATTGCAGGTGGTCCTAGTGTTACTAAATCTGGTATCAATGCCGCTGACACCAAAATCACCAATGTGATGAATGGCGATGTCTCTGAGAGTAGTCAAGATGCTATCAACGGTGGCCAGCTCTATGCTCAAGGTAGTGGTATTAGTAGTATTATTGGAGGAGATACAGTCTATAACCCTGTAGATGGAAGCTTCACCAATAATAATATCGGTGGTACGGGTGAGAATAGTATTGATGGTGCGATTGCTTCTATAAAACGAGGTGAAATCATTATCAACGAAAACATTCAAACGAACACCACCAACATAGAGTCTAATACAACTAAAATCGACGCAAATGCGGCCGATATCATGACGAATACCACGAATATTGAGACCAACACAACCAACATCAAGGTTAACAAGGATAAAATTGATGCAGGTCTCAACTTTGGCGCAGATAGTGGTGCTAATATCAACAAACCGGTAGGTGATGATAGTGTGCTTAGCTTTAAAGGCGGCAATAACATCACAACTACGGCGCAAGGTAGTAGCATCACGTTCGATCTTAATGGCAATATCAACATGGATAGTGTCACCACTGGCAATACGGTGATTAATAGTAGTGGTGTAACTATTCAAGATGGTCCAAGTATGACAGCAGCTGGTATCTATACAGGTGATAGTGAAACAGCGCCTAGTATGACTACAGACGGTATTAATGCCGCTGGTACTAAAGTGACAAATGTTGCAGATGGCATGGCACCTAGAGACGCTGTGAACTTCGGGCAACTAGACGCTGTCACAAGAGGCTTGGGTGACAGCATCAATGAGCTTGGTTATAGAGTTGATGATGTAGAAGACGAAGCTAACGCTGGTATTTCAGCAGCGATGGCAATGTCCTCGATGCCTCAATCGTTCTTACCAGGCAAATCACTAGTTGGTGGTGGTGTTGCAACCTACAATGGCGAAAGTGCAGTAGCGATCGGTCTATCGAAAGTTTCTGACGACGGCCGTTGGATTATGAAAATCAGTGGTACAGCAGATACTCAAGGTAATGCTGGCGGCGCAATCGGCGCAGGCTTCCATTTCTAAGAGCCGTATTTATTATCTGTAGACGTCTTCACCTTGTACTAATTCAAGGTGAAGACTCATCTTAATCATTTGATTAACTATAAAGGGGAAGCCATATGAAAACCCACTATATAACTAAAATTGCAAGTTTCAGTGCTCTAAGCTTAGCTACATTGGTAATGACAGGATGTCTAGGTATGAAAAGTCTCAGTAGCGGCATTACTGATGATGGTCACATTGATATGCAAAACATCGTCTTCCCAGAGCCTGATACGGCTTGGCGATACCAAGGGCAGTTTCCTAATAATGAGAACTTATCGAAGATAAGGCCCGGTATCGATAAAGATAACATTTATCAATTGCTTGGTCCTCCACACTTTAGCGCAGGTCAGTACGCACGCGAATGGGATTATATCTTAAAGTTTTATATGCCGGATAACTCGGTAAAAACCTGTCAGTATAAGATCATTTTCGATAAAAACTATCAAGGCCAAGAGTTTTATTGGATGCCAGCTGACTGCCCTCCTAAGCCGATGACGACCGCCTCGCCTCCTGCTTTGACGATACAACCAGCTCCGGAGCGTATCAATTTAAGCACTGATACTTTATTTAGGTTCGACAAATCAGCAGCTCAAGACATTCTGCCAGAAGGTAGGTATGAGCTTGATAGGTTGGCAAAGACACTACGTCAGTATCAGCAAACTGGAACCAGTACCATTGTCATTACGGGTCATACAGACCGTAAGGGTACAGAAGCCTATAATATGAGACTGTCTTCACAGCGCGCTCAAACAATCGCAAATTACTTAGTAAACCAAGGGGTCAACCCTAACACTATCTCAACTACTGGCGCTGGTGAGTCACAACCAATAGTCGAGTGCTCAGCCAGCCTACCACGTCAACAAGAGATCGATTGCCTGCAACCTAATCGCCGGGTAGCCCTTGATGTGACTACCGTCCAATAGCTTGTTTCTTTTAACTCTTTAAGCGTAAAATAAGATGCTAATCATGGATTGGCATCTATTTATTTTTTCTAAAGGCTCGATTATGAGCTGTCTCTACAGCTTATAGATTGTTAATTAAAAACCATTAGATATTTTTTAGCAAAATAATCTTAATAAAAGACTTGCAAAGTCTGAAAAACTTGCTAAAATGCTCAACCTAAATAGGCGTATAGCTCAGTTGGTTAGAGCGCTACCTTGACATGGTAGAGGTCGTTGGTTCGAATCCGATTACGCCTACCAGATTCGAAAGCCCCAATCTTTTTGATTGGGGCTTTTTTTTGTCCGTAAAATATGGGCTGTAGCGGAAAAACCATTATTAAATCACACTATAATCATAACTATTCAATCAGCTCGAAATATCTCAAAAAAGCGACGGTGACCAAATGGTGACCAAACCGTGACTAGCCTACAAAAACCATTAAAATTAAAAGCTTCTTTTTGACCTCTACTCTAAAACTATTATTGACTTCTATTTTTCAATAACTTCTACTTTCTTTTCTTCTACATATTCAAAAATATCTCCTACCCCTACTTCAAGATAGGCACAAAGTTTATCTATAGTATCGAAATCAATTCTTGACGACTGATCATTGTATATCTTGTGCAAAGTTGTTTTGCTCACTCCTGTCGCTCGTACGGCATCCGCTACTTTTAACCTTCTTTCAGCTAACAAAGTTGGGAGATGGTTAACTATCATCTTAAAAACTCCAATTTTAATTATAAAAAATACTTGCATAGTTATAATTTTATGGTAAATTACAACTATGGTATTTAAAAGTACCATTATGGTTAAACTTTATATAAGGAATATATTATGTCACATACCTACCTAACTACCCAAGAGCTTTCTGAGCTCATTAAGTATAACCCTCGTACTATTCGCAATGAGCTCAAAGATACTGTGCTTATCGAAGGTATTCATTACATCCGGCCGTTTGGTGGACGCAAAATTTTATATGTTTGGGAAGAGATCGAAAAAGATATGCGTACTGGTGTCACCGGTAGCATCAACGCTATGGCTCTACAATAAGGAGAAATATTATGGCTAGTATTAGAAGTAGATATAACAAGTTGGTGGTCGACTTTCGCTATATGAACAAACGCTGTAGGGAAACGACAAACCTCATTGACACGCCAGCGAATCGTAAGAAGCTTGAAAAAGTGATTGAAAAAATGGAAGCAGAGATTACCTTGGGCATATTTAGTTATGCTAAGTATTTCCCCAAAAGCGATAAATGCGATGAGATGATGGCGTTAAGTGATCGCAAGGACTGTCTTCAAAGTGACGTCCTTTCATTTAAGGAATTTGCGCTGCTATGGTTTTCTGAAAAAGAGATCGAATGGCGTGATACTTACAAACGTAAGATTAAAGAAATTATTGATATGTATTTACTGCCTAAGTTCGGCACTAAGCCTATTCATATCATAAAAAAGACAGATGTATTAGCCTTCCGTTCATCCCTCGCCAAAGTGACTTACGGAAAAGCTAACAAACATCTGTCAGCGGCACGCATCAATTCGATAATGGTACCTTTAGGTATGATACTAAAAGAAGCCTCTAAACGCTACCAGTTTGAAAACCCTTACTATGATATCAAATCCCTTAAGGAGCCTAAGACTGATATTCAACCTTTCACGCTTGAGGAGGTTTGGACGTTCATTAACGGCGTTAGGGAAGACTATCGTAACTATTACTTAGTAAGATTCTTTACAGGTATGCGCACTAGTGAGATCGATGGCTTAACTTGGGAAAATATCGATTTTAATCGTCGCGAGATTGTCATTAAGCAGGCCTTGGTTAAGGGCAAAATTGTACCACCTAAGACTCAAGAGTCTTATAGAGCCATCCAAATGTCTCCTTGGGTGTATGAAGCGCTTAAAGGGCAGCAAGCTATCACCTACAAGCGCTCTGACTATGTATTTTGTTCGCATACCGGTGAGCCTTTAGATTACAACAACGTGAATAAGCGGGTCTGGCATCCTACTCTTAAGGTTTTAGGACTCAAAAAGCGCAATGCCTATCAGACTCGTCACACTGCAGCCACGCTTTGGTTAGCAGCTGGCGAGAGTCCTGAATGGATAGCCAGTCAAATGGGACACTCTACCACTAAGATGCTATTCAACACCTATAGTCGCTATGTGCCGAACATGACCCGCCAAGACGGGAGCGCATTTGAAGCATTAGTTAATCGTAGTCAAATGGCTCAATCATCTACTGACAAGGGGACATCACAATGAAAGTCATTAATTACGAGGAATTGTTTGCCGAGTTTAAACGAGATGGTGCGATAAGTGCAGATGCTAATGAGATTGCTAATACGCTTATTCGCGAACTTTGTATTTCATCTGGATCTGGCTTAGCGCGCTTCTTAGGAGTGAAGTCTTGTTTTAATAATCACATGGCGATGCGCGTGTGGGTACAGAAGCGTTTAGATGCCAATAATGACTATCTTCTTGATGAGATGTGTTGTCAGTTAGAGAGTGAGCTGTATGCTCTTCTACCACAAACCATCTATGGCTACTAAGGAGAATACTATGAGTATAAGTTTCGTGTTCGACCCAACGCTTAATGAGGCAGTTAAAGACTTTTGCCGTGAGTACTGGTCTTATAATTCGCCCGATAATTATCTCGCTCATGTAGAGATCCTATGTCAGTCTTACGGTATAAGCTACTCTTTACTGTTTAGGACACTCTCGAAGTGTCAGGCCTATCTAGACGATGTGCATTGTGAGTACTGTGGTCGTCCATACCAGCTTGATGTACCAGCAGATATACCTTATGCAAGAAGTTTGCGCTCTTGGTTTTGTGAGGGGTGTATCAGCTTTTCAGGTGGTCAGATTACTGTAAGTAGATAGACTAATAAGTGTAATTAATTACCAGATAACTTAGGTTATCTGGTTTCGCATTCAATTAACTAGCGACATATACTGTCGTTTTAAATATATTATTCATTGTTTTACGAACAAAGTTCCGTTAAAGTAAATCCGTATTCAAATTCTATGATACTTTCAATAGACGGAGCTATTATGGCAAAACCTAGCAATCCTTATACCGATAATAGCTTTGTCTCCTCTGATCTTAAGACTATTTTGCACTCCAAACGTGCCAATATCTACTACCTCTCGCACTGCCGCGTCATGCAAAAAGTGGCTTAGAAAGGTACACTCTCCAAAAATCCCACAACTATTTCATTCACCACCGCATAGGTGGCTTATGAGCAGCGTTAAAAAATTGCATG
The DNA here is from genome assembly GCF_000511655.1 of Psychrobacter sp. TB15. Classification (NCBI taxonomy): domain Bacteria; kingdom Pseudomonadati; phylum Pseudomonadota; class Gammaproteobacteria; order Moraxellales; family Moraxellaceae; genus Psychrobacter; species Psychrobacter sp. TB15. The sequence continues at coordinate 11,391 of NZ_AYXN01000019.1, read as the reverse complement.
CCGATTTTAGGTTTGCAAGGAAAATCTTTTAAATAAGATTTTCAGAAGTTATGACATCAAACGCAACCTAATAGAATAGATCCACCGCACAGGTGTCTTAGAAAATAATACTTACCTTTGAGCTGAGTTTGTAAGCTATCTGTCATAGTAAGAGATTATGAGGTTTAGTGTATTCGCAACTGAACTTTAATTAATATGGCCAAGAAGTTCTTACTTATAATCTGTTTCAATCAACTAAACATTCAAAATACTGATCACATTAAATTTAAACCCTCACGACAACCATCGTCGTCTACCCTTTATTCGCTCTTGAATTTTCAAGCACGCTATCTCTACAATCAAAGGCATCTCTGATCACGTAAATACTCGTGATTGGTTATGCTTTTTTTCATGCCATCCACCTACTGAGACAGCCATGTATGCGCTTGTTGATTGCAATAGCTTCTATGCCAACTGTGAAAAGCTCTTTCGCCCTGACTTAAGAGATAAAGCGGTAGTGGTGCTCTCTAACAATGACGGCTGCGTGGTTGCTCGCTCCAGTGAGGCAAAACAGCTCGGTATCAAGATGGGTGTGCCGTACTTTCAGGTTAAAGACTTCTGCGAGAAGAACAACGTCACTGTCTTTAGTTCAAACTACACTTTATATGCTGACATGTCTCACAGAGTTATGAGCACCCTTGAAAAGCTGTGTCCTACCGTTGAAGTCTATTCTATAGATGAAGCCTTTTTATACTTAGCCGATTACCCTACCGCAATGACTGATCTTGATAGCTATGGACGTAAGCTCAAAAGCATCGTTGAGCAGTACACCGGCATTCCAGTATGTGTGGGTATGGGCAGTACTAAGACCATGGCAAAGCTTGCCAATTATGCCGCCAAGAAACACCCAGCTACCAAAGGCGTTTGCGTGCTAGACAACCTAAGATGGATAAGACGCATCATGCAGATCACCGATGTTGGTGAGGTATGGGGCGTGGGTCGCCGCTATAAGGTCAGACTCAATAAGATGGGTATTCATACGGTCTATCAGCTCGCCGTCTGTGAGCCTGCGAAAATAAGACAGCACTTCGGGGTGGTACTCGAGCGCACCTGCTTAGAGCTTAACGGTCAAAGCTGTCTTGGTATTGAGGCGGTAGAAGCTAGAAAGCAGATTATCTCTTCTCGCTCTTTCTCCACTCGCATTAGCTGCCCTGATGAGCTGAGTCAAGCAGTCTGTAGTCATGCGGCAAAAGCGGCAAGCAAACTACGTAAACAAGACAGCGTTTGTCATTACTTAAGCGTCTTTGCTAAGAATAGCCCGTTTAGTCAGACAGAGGGTTATACCTCCATATCCGGACAATGTCAGTTTATAACCCCAACCGCTGATACTAGAGTGATGGTAGCCGCTGCTCGGCAGATACTGACTCAGATCTTTAAAAAAGATGTTCGCTATGCTAAGGCTGGCGTCATGCTGTTTGATATCTGCCAGCACCATGAAGTACAGCCTGACTTGTTTGCAGACGATAGTAGCGACAATCAAACCAACCAACAAAGTACCTCAAAAAGCGCAGAGGTTATTGCCGTTATGGATCAGCTTAATAAAAGGTATGGCCAGAACAGTAATCAGCAAGCAGCAGTGTTTATCGCAAGCGAAGGCATCAAAGACAAGCAAGCATGGCAGATGAGCCGAGACATGCTATCGCCGTGCTATACCACAAACATCAACCAAATACCCAAAGTAGATTAAATCAAAGGTGGACTCAATGACGGTTAAGATAATAGGAAGGCTGACTGACGAAGGTGAGACGGTATTGCTCTCGCTTTATAGCGATAGAGTCAAAGCAGGCTTTCCAAGTCCAGCGACGGACTATGTGCAAAACCGCATTGATCTAAACACACTACTTATTCATAGCCCAACGACAACCTACTTGGTAGAAGTCGAAGGCGATAGCATGATCGATATGGGTATCTATCCTAATGATATCTTGATTGTGGATCGCTCATTAAGCGCTAGGAATAAAGATATCGTGATTGCACTAGTCGATGACGGCTTTACCGCCAAGCAGCTGATACTCGGTGAGCATATTATCTTGCGAGCCCATAACGAAAATTATGCAGATATCGTGGTGAAAGGATCGCTTGAGCTGTTTGGGGTGGTGGTGAGTAGTGTTAGGCGGTTTAAGAGGTGAGAAATAATAAAAAATTCTTTTTATGTCCTAAGATCAGATATCAATCTGCATCCATGTCATATAAGCTCTTGATCCTAATATTTAAGCAGCACACTGGTAAATCTCTATCTAAGATCCGTAAGCCGTTGTCCTAGAATTCCACTCTGTCTACCCTATCCACGTGCTTGCTAACTCTAGCTCATTTCTAAAGCGCTTCAGAGCAAATTATCATTGCTCTTCTATAAGTAACTCTAAAAGTAAAATGATGCGTCACGTATTGTCGTCTAGTTGACGAGGTGGGATTTAATTGATCGCAAGTAATAGTAAGATAAGAGTAGAGGTCAATAAATGAAGCATATCGACCACATTAGATCATTATCTTAGTGGAGTGTTTATGAATCCATCAAAATCATTAACAGTTGCCAAGCTGCAGACAACTCCTGTGGTCATATTTGAAGGCGTTCTTGAACTATATAATCTTTATACCTGTCATATCAGACCCTTCATTAGTGAAGCCTTTAAACTTAAGCATAGCGCTGCTTGGACTAAAACCACATTATTTATCAAAGAAGACAAAAGATGGTTTTTAGTCAATAATTTTGAGCTTTTTCACTTGATCAAAAGTCCTGATGTTGATTTTAATGTACTCGGACAAAAAGTGTCTGTGAGATATATCCCAAAAGATCAGTTTAATTTTGACATCAGTTTTTACGAGCTTATCAATCTCATTGCTCAATATAACAAGACAATAGATATCAGGCTTGTTTACTCGCAGTTAAATCAGATCTTGGATCAAGAGATAAACCAAAAATTATTTGGCAAAAATATTTTTGCTATTACTACATTTTGTCGGCTTATAAATATAAGTGAGCAAACCTATTACAAGCGACCTTCTGAGGGTGTTTTATGACTGAGAATGCTCATGAAGAGCTAGAATGGCTTGATACGCCAACATTAACAGAAATCATTAAAAAAATTGATAATGACCAGAATTTTATATATCCAGAAGCAGTATCGACTGCCATATCTGAGATCACTTTAGCAGTACACAATAGCTATAGACAGCCAGATGATAATCCCCAAAATCTAATAAGATTAATATTACAGGTATTACAAAGAAGGCCAGTTCCTCAGCTTTCTATGACTATTAGTAGATCAGAATTAGCAAAAAAACCACTCATCATGCAATTGCTCATTCTCATGCAACATTCTATCAATGAACATCAGCATGACTACCTACAGAAACGGTTAATTTGGCTAGCCATAGCAATGCACACCAGTGTGATGCTAACGCAGCACTGGCCAAAACAGCAAACCAAAAATATACTGATGCAATTCAAACAGGCGCAGTTTTCAGGATCTTCTAGACGAACATGGATTTGGCGTGAACTACCTGATTCACCTCAAATGACCATGAGTGTGGAAAGCATACTCACCATTTTCACTGTTCTATTAGAGCAGCAAAAAAGTGCATATGAATTGTTCAATGATCAGCAAGCTACTCATGCCGAAGAAAAGAAAGTGGCAAAAGATAAACTGAGCCAAATAGAAAAAATAACGACCGCCTATCAAAATGCGCATACGTCACGCAAGCCTAGACCCAAGTATAAGAAGCCGCCTAAACATATTAAAATTATAGCTATCAACTTAGCAGATAACACATCGAAATTACCCTTAGACTCTACTGCAACGAGTCACAACTGGAATACTACGCCTAGTAATGATGCATGGGGTAACACACATGATGATATAGAACACAGCGCTATCGCCATAGATCTTGCATTTTTAGACGCTAACACTGAAAGCTATGAAGGGTTAACCACCAGCTTTGAAGAGCGTATTGATCACTATGAAGCACCCTATGTCAGCTATGGCGAATATCCAAACTCGTTAATCAAACACTCTATACCGCTCCAAACTATAGATTTATCGCTACAGCAGAACTACATGTCTCAGCGCAATCTCGCGCTTAACTCTAACACGCGCTTACTCTCCCTTGCCGGCTACCAAGCGTTATTTGCTGCGCTCAACCAAGATGCAAGCAGCTTGCCAGAAACAGAGACTGATAAAACCTGTGCGGGTATTTTACTGTTATCTATGATTACTGGATTGCCAGTTAAATCCTTACTAATACCCGGCTATATCGGTCATCCTAATATTTTCAAAATCAAAGGTAAAAAATACTACATTGAACACAGTTTAGGTATTACTAAAAGGTCGACGAGCCAAACATTGCCCGAAAAGGATTATGAAAATACTTCTGATACCATCAAAGTTCCACTACCATCATGGCTTATAGATGATTTACTTGCTTGCGAGTTTCCCTTAAAAAAAGACTTTACGGCTTATCTTGCCGCTTTGCGTAGTAGCCTTGGATTGCCGTACCTGTCTGTCAATCGTATAGAGACCGCACTACATGTCGTGCTCTCTCGTTATACACCTAATTGCCATGCGCACATCGCCGATATCATCTGTCGTACGCCTGCGCCCCATGCTCCTGCGATGTACTATAGTAGCCACACCAGCGAAGCACTTATGGCTCACTATAAATCAGCACTGGGTATATTTAATAGCAACAGTGATTTTGACTTAACTTATATCACTCATTGGCATAAATATACGGTGGGCTCAGCGTTTGCGCTGAAGGTTGAAACAGTTTGCGACATCGTAAATGAGATAAAGTACTGGACCGATCAAAGTTCAAACGATGAGGAGCACTTTAATAGAACCAGTATTTTTGTATGGTTTGTCTTTTGCCTTTTAACCGGCGTGCGTCCAAACAACGGTCTTGGCAGAATGTACGATATCGATCTTGATATGGGTTGGCTGCTCATCAATGACAAGCCTGTTAAGAAGGTCAAAAGTGATCGTCTCATTCCGCTATGCCCCACACTTATACGTCATCTAACAGACTATAGAGCGTATTTGATTAATTATCAGGCAAAGCACCAAGGTCATCATGACATCAGCGCTATCATTGACAATATCCGTTTAGGTAATGATGAAGCACTATTAAAGCTGTTGTATGAGCGAGCTCCTACTGCTAACTCCCCTACTCTTAAAGACATCAAGCGTGGCGATGCTTATCATATGACCAAACACATCATTGACGCCAATCCCTATTGGACACGCCACTTTGTTCGTACGCAGCTTGAAAATCTCGGCGTTTCCTTATCGCTGATTAACACAGTTATTGGTCATGAAAAAGCTCGTCAAGAAGTATTGGGACGTTTCTCATCAAGTAGTAAAGCAGATATTAAGCGTGTGGCGTCCGTGTTTGAAAAGATCGCAGCACAGCTTGGGTTATCAGATATCACAATCAACCATTACCTTAATTCAAATCATGTTGGCACAAGCATTACAGAGGTTGACCATGCTAATAAATGAAATACAGCTGCCAAAAATTATTGATGACTTAGCAAAGTTTGATGGTAGGAAAAAGCGCTACGTGCCTTACCCATCTATACTCAAAGACAGTGACACGGTAAGGACACGTGAGATACAGCTACTCGCCGACTTACAAACCGAATGGGAGTCGTTGAAAAGGATTCATCCTGGAAGTATCGGATTCATAAAGTCTTTCAATAAATACTACCAACAAGCGCTTTGGCCCAATAAACGCATCTTTTCATTTTCGCCAAGCTCTAGCGATTATTTTGATTTGTCATGGCTATCTTGGAGTCAATCTTTAAGCCAGTTTCAGATAGAGCTTTATAGACAATTGGAACCATTGTCTCAAGAGGGTTTTGATGAGTTTCAGTCAATCATTGAAAACAAAATTGCAAAAGCTTACGAGTCATCTAGAACACTCAAACATGTCTGGCAAGTCGTCGTTAAGTTCGTTGATTATCAAAATAAGCACCATATGCTTGCTGAGCATCACTATCCCAAGATAATCGCGCCACAACCTACTAAAATTAATCCACTAATTACAAATACAGCTTGGTTAAAAGACGGTAAGGCGCTGGTCAAAATTATTCGCGCAGTAGAGCATAATTGGGAGCAAACAGCCGATTATAGCCAAGATCAGATTATAGGCTGGCTGATATTCTCAGGAATTGTGTATGGCGGTATCAATGAGGTACAAATGCTTCAAGGGTGGCTTATCTCATTGCTCACCAAAGAGTATCAGCCATTCATCAAAGAAAGGATAATGGTCTCGCCGCGCTTTGTACAAAAGCGCTTTGGTAATGAGCGCGAAGAAGAAAGTGACAAGCTTTACAACACCAAGCAAATCGTTGTAGATATGGTCAGTCAGTGTTGGCTGATGCATTATCATACAAAAAGTAGTCAAGTAGAGTTTGAACCTATCATTGCCAAGCTGTCAGAAGATAAGATAAAACAATACTTGGCTGTGGCTTTGTCTGACGTGATCAAGCCTTTGGGTATTAAGCCACTTCCCTTTTCAAGGTTTTTATATTACGCCAGTTACTACTGGGAGGAGCTGGAGGGCGCTGATATTGATCATGCTTCAGTTGGGGTGCTGCGAGGTATGCATAACACGGCTGGACTGAGCACGCAGGACTTTGGTCGGTTCTTGAACCAAAAATATCAGTACAAAGAGGAGCCGTATGTTCTAGAACATATTTTGACGCTGTCTATCAGCAAAAACTCTGTTAATCAAAACGAGACATCTAGTAGTAGTTCTACCAAAAAGATAGAGGTTAGAAAGTCTGATTTAATTATGAACCTGACTAAAGACTTCAAAATGGATAAAAAACAGAAAAAGAAAAAAACCAGCAAAAAGCCACCTACTCTTATCGAAAGAGTACAAAAACGCTATGAACAATACGATGACTTAAGTGAAAAAATTTTATTAGATTGGGTGCTAAGTTTACTCAATCGAAAAGAGTCAAAATCGCTTAGTAATGAGTCTATTTTGAAATATATTAGAACCATAGGCTATGAGTGGTTGTATTTCACCACAGCGCAGCCGCTTGATATTTGGTCAGAGGAAGAGTTTGAGGAACTTTACGAAGAGATTTTAGAGTACAAAGCTGTCGTACGTAACAATACTGACATTGGATACTCTGCCAATTTATTGAAGAGTATGCACAACTTTGCAAAGAGCAAATACAACCTACCCTCCGTGAACTTCCAACAGTCGAAAAATGGTCGACGTGTACGTGCGGAGCTGATATCACCGCAAGCGTACCAAGCCATTATTACGCAGATACTGGGTTCCGTAGATATATTGGAGCGGGAGATGTTCGCGCTTTTATTTATCTTAGTCTATCGTACTGGGATGCGCAAAAAAGAGCTGTTGGGACTTAAGTATAATGACATCGAAGGCTTAAAAACAGCTGTACCATCAGTGGTAATAAGGCCCAATAGCTACCGTCCAACTAAGACTCAAAGTAGTATTCGCCGCGTTCCCTTATTTGCTCTCCTCAAACCTAATGAGCTGAATTTTTTTATTAATTTTGTGCAGAGTAATATTGGCGACAACTCAAACAAATTTATCTTTACCTTATCATCGGATCAGCGCCCTATTGATGACCATGTTCCGTTGCAGTTACTCAAACGAGTCTTAAAAGACATATCGGTAGATGATAATGTAGCAGAGCATACTTTTCATGGGTTTAGGCATACGGCAGTGAGCAACCTATCTTTAGCGCTAGTAGGCCATTCAGATCTCGTAGAAGCACTCACCGATTATGACGAAAGCGACGTATTGCGTATAAAAGAAGGCCTACTCGGGGAGCATACCAATGGACAAGATCGCTGGTACGCTCTATCAGGTATTATGGGGCACTTATCGCCTGAGCGGAGCTTTGAGTATTACAATCACTTTGCTACTCTGATGGCTACTTATGCGTTGAGTGTTGCTGACATCGGACTACCCAAACAAACACTGTGTAACATTACCAAATCTACTAAAATTAGCCCAAGACAGATCAGTGATAATGCTGACATTGATGATAACGGTATGATCAATATGCCTAGTATACGTAAGCTGTTATTTAAAAATATCATAGAAGGCAAACGCAAGTCACCGAAATTTACGATCGAAAGCCGTGCTAAGCAATTTCTCTTGAGTACCAATACGCCAGCCAATAATGAGCTGTTTGGTCGTTATGGCATAAATCAGATACAACTGCTACTACAAGCATTTGATGACGAAACGCCCTTAAATAAAGCGGCACAACTAGCTAACATTTCTATATACGATGCCAATATTTTATTAGAAAGGGCACATGAAGTTATTACTATCACCACCAAACGCGGTGAACCACGCTTTGCAAAACCTATAGACTCAGTGACCACCGCTTTAAGTCCGCTTAGCGTTCAACATCAAAGTGACTTAAGATTACTATCACTCTTACTGAGTCACGCTCATCGGCTAAGAAAAACGTCTGAGTCTGACTGGGCTTGGTTCATTAAGATATGCCGCCAGCGAATTTCTAATAGTAGGACCTATATATCATTCTTACAAGAAGAAAAGGAGAGTTTGCAGCGATTTATGCGTATTGCTGAAGAACTACTACCTTTAAAGCATTGGCTTATGACTAGCAACGACATAGTACTAGAAAACACTAAATCAGATGAAGACTACCAAGACATCAAGAAGCAAGCTAATAACTCAGTGAATACGGTTCATATTGGTATCGCTAGCCGAGATCATAGAAGTAAAACAAGAAAATGGCAGTACTCGCCGCTACTCAGGTTCTTTGTACATATAATGTTGATTACTGATGAGAAGTTACTCATAATATGTGACAAGTAGCTCATACCTGTCTCATCAAGATAACGATCTCCTGCAGGAATAGAAACCACCGTAGTACCACTTGCTAATTCACTCTCAACACTACTTGTCGCGATAGCGCCAACTAGTGTATGTAGTCCTATCGATAAGCACCACCTTCCGCCCAGTTATCCGCTTCGTCAACTTTACCTTGTTCAACAATAGCTCATTGCCTAGCCCTATAAATAAGTAGCGGTACCATAAAAGCTTGACTGACGGATAAAAATATTTGTAATACCCTAATTGTTATTTAAGTCCATTAGGGCAACGTTACCTGTCAGTCCTCCTTAGCTATGCTCAAAAAAAGCGGGCGATGAATAATCATCGCCCGCTTTTTCAATATTGATTGCTGTATACAACCGAGTGCTACCTACATGATATGGAACATCGCTTCCGCCTGCATATTATCATTGAGCGTTTGCACTTGACCTATAGTGAAGTCCACTGCTGTTGATGGCTCAGAGGCTCCACTAGATACTGACGTAGTAGCAGTCTCATTAGCTATATTTGCATCCACTGTATCATCGCCTTCAAACACTAATTCATCATTATTTACATCAAGTAAGTCACCAATGCTAGGCAGCTCGGTCAGTTTTGAGTCTGTAAGAGAGCCTATATCCATAGTTTCTATATCGTTGAAGGCTGAAATAGTATTTTCATTACTATATAGAGCGGTCTCATCATCTACTGAACTCAAACTAATAGAGTCTTCACTGATGCTATAGCTATCATCCTGCGATATACCATCACTCTCAAAGTTATGGAGTGTCAACTCACTAGGCTCTGGAGATGTTGCATCTGAGGTAATATTGATCCCATAGTGACTCGCTTGCTTAGTATCTAAATCAATGACTTTAATATAAAAATCTTCTGCAAGCTCTGACTCATCCAAGCCAAGTTCGGTACGGTCAGATTGATACGTATAATCACCATTTGGCTTTACAGTTAGCTGACCATTCTCAGTGTTCACTGTCAATGATTCCGCTGACGGACTGCCTGCTTGGATTGTAATCGTCTGCCCAGCTATCTGAATATCATAGTTGTCAGGGACGTTGACATTGTCATCTGCAAAGATATTGCCTGTAATGTCTTGATAACCAGTAAACTCAGTATATTCAACATCTTTAAACTCAGTAACATTAAAATCAATTAATGATCCTGATGAATATACATACAAGTCTAGAGTATATTTACCTGGTGACAAAGTATTTTTGCTCAGCTCAATCAAATAGTTATTCGAGCCTACTGATGAAATTGAACCGCTGGATGAAGAAGACATCCCTGGTCCTTGAAACGTATAGTTATAGCTGCCTCGAATGATATTAGAACCATTAGTCAGCTCCAGCTGAGGCATCCCATTTTGACCAGTGACTTCAAACTCTATAACTTCATTTATATAAGAGGATGCCTGCTTTTCTACTACCGTCTGCTGCTCACTGACAACGCTAGTTTCAAAGACTTCTTGCAACTCAATATTAGATTCTTGAGTAAGCGAATCGACAGTAATCGTAGCAGTTTGGGTGATCACGCCACCCTGACCGTCATTAATGGTATAAGTGAAGCTGTCTTCACCATTGAAGTCGGCGTTTGGTGTGTAGGTGTAGCTGCCATCGGCATTGACAATAACACTGCCATTTGTAGTTTCTTCATCTAAAGCATAAGTGAGGGTGTCACCATCCACATCAGTGGCTGTCGCTAACTGACCTTCAGCTACGGTGTCTTCTGTAGCAGCAATAACACTATCTTCTGAGACTGGCGCATCATTTACGGCAGCGATAGTGATTGTTGCGGTTTGAGTGATCACGCCACCCTGACCGTCATCAATGGTATAAGTGAAGCTGTCTTCGCCATTGAAGTCGGCGTTTGGCGTGTAGCTATAGCTACCATCTGCGTTGACAGTGACAGTACCATTGGCAGCATTGTCTTTTAATGCATAGGTTAAGTCATCACCATCCGCATCGGTAGCAGCTTCTAGCTGACCTTCAGCTACAGTGTCTTCTGTCGCTTCAATGGCAGTATCTGTTGAAACCGGTAGATCATTGACTGAAGCGACGGTAATAGTTGCCGTTTTAGTAATGGTCTCTGTACCATCAGTCACAGTATAGGTAAAGCTATCTTCACCATGGAAGTTAGCATTTGGCGTGTAGCTGTAGCTGCCATCGGCATTGACAATAACACTGCCATTTGTAGTTTCTTCATCTAAAGCATAAGTGAGGGTGTCACCATCCACATCAGTGGCTGTCGCTAACTGACCTTCAGCTACGGTGTCTTCTGTAGCAGCAATAACACTATCTTCTGAGACTGGCGCATCATTTACGGCAGCGATAGTGATTGTTGCGGTTTGAGTGATCACGCCACCCTGACCGTCATCAATGGTATAAGTGAAGCTGTCTTCGCCATTGAAGTCGGCGTTTGGCGTGTAGCTATAGCTACCATCTGCGTTGACAGTGACAGTACCATTGGCAGCATTGTCTTTTAATGCATAGGTTAAGTCATCAC
>NZ_AYXN01000018.1:0-18282 GCF_000511655.1 Psychrobacter sp. TB15 | reverse complement strand
GTTGATGCAGATAGCGGTGATGTGCTAGATAGCTCTAAGCTTGAGATCACAGTTAACGCAGTTGCAGTGGTTGTTAATCTGGGAGTTACGAAAGCTGAGGCGATTGAGACCACAGACAACAGTGACACGCTTGAATTTGCAGTTACTCAAGCGTTCAAGAGCGATAAAGACACCACGGTTAAAGTACAACTAGACAAGGTTGGCAGCGCCGGTATCACGGCAAGTGATATTGCAAGCATCACTTATACAGATGCAACAGGTGAGGTGACCCTAACAGACCCATCTGCTATTGAAAGCTTCTTAACCAATGGTGCAGCCGTTGTGATAACAGCGGGCAGTAAAGAGGTGCCAGTTGTCTTTGAAATTGCAGACGACAGTGTTTATGAAGGACAAGAGACACTAACCTTAAATATTAGTGATGCCCGTAATGATAATGGTGCAAGCATTGGTGATAATGCTCAGTCAGGTACTATTAATGATGAAGATGGCACAGACCCTCTAAATCCACTAGATAGCGTCACGGTATCTATCGTAGATACGATTGATACGGTTAATGAAGGCGATACTGGCAGCTTCCTAGTTGAATTGCGTGACGCTAATGGTGATCTGATTAACGCGATTACCGATGTCACTGTAGAAGTGACTTATAGTGGTGTTGCTGCAAACGGTGATGACTTCACTGGCAGCGCGACAGTGACAATCCCAGCAGGTTCAAGTAGCTTTAATCTTGACTTGCAGACCCTTGCAGATAACCTAGTTGAAGGCGATGAGATTGTAAATATCACTATCTCAAATCCGCAAGGTGGCGGCTTTGAAGCCATTGAGGTTGATGCCAACGCTGACACTGCAGACATGACCATTGTTGATATAGACACAGCTGAGATTACTGTGGGTGATGCGGTGGCCGTTGAAGGTGGAGACTTAGTTCATACCATCACCATCTCAACACCAAGTGATAAAGCTGAGACGTATGTCTTTAGCATTACTGAAGGTACAGCGACTGAAGGCGCTGACTACACCAATGCGCCCGTCTTTAGCAACCCAGACATTGTTTATGACCAAGCTGCCGGCACTATCACCGTACCAGCGGGCGTTACTGAATTTACGGTTAGCTATCCAACCATTGATGACAACATTGCTGATGATGGTGAGACCACCACAGTAACTGTTGACGGTAAGACTGGCACAGGCACCATCAACGACGAAGATGGCACAGATCCTATGAATCCGGTAGAGGGTGTGACTGTTTCTATCGTAGACAATGTTGACACTGTTAACGAAGGTGACACTGGTAGCTTCCTAGTTGAATTGCGCGACGCTAATGGCGATGTGATTAACGCGATTACCGATATCACTGTAGAAGTGACTTATAGTGGCGTTGCTGCAAACGGTGATGACTTCACTGGCAGCGCGACAGTGACAATCCCAGCAGGTTCAAGCTCAGCGCCTCTTGATTTAGTAACGATTCAAGATCAGCTGTCAGAGGGTGATGAGATTGTGAATATCACTATCTCAAATCCGCAAGGTGGCGGCTTTGAAGCCATTGAGGTTGATGCTAACTCTGACACAGCAGACATGACCATTATTGATGGAGATAAGTCTGTTGTTGATATCAACGCAACGAAAGAGACAGCGATTGAGGGTGTAGACAACACCTTGATCTTCACTGTATCACAGCAAACAAAGAGTGACTCAGACACCACAGTACTTGTAAAACTAAATCAAACAGATAGTAATATCGAGCCGCAAGACATTTATGCTATTAGCTATACTAAAGCTGATGGCACACCAGTGACCTTAACGGATCCTGTTGATATTGCTTACTTCCTGAAGAATGGTGATACGGTTACTATTCCAGCCGGTCAAGACAAAGCACCTGTAATTACAGTGATTGTTGCAGACGATGCTATCTATGAGAAATCAGAAGACATGGTGCTTGAGATCAGTAACCCTGTCTCTGCAGGTAATGGCATTGTTGAGATTGGTCAAGCATCTGACACGGGTACCATTTATGATGAAGACCGAGACCAACAAGGTGATCAGCTAGGCGACTTTAATGATGGTGATGAGACGGAAGTTACCGATCAAGGTCAGCCAGTTGACGGCAATCTATTAGGCAACGCGTCTGAGACAGATGCTGACATCACGTTGAACGTTAATAATGTTCAAGTAGACATTGATGGTGATGGCACCCCTGATGAGATTACTGTTGGCACACCAGTTGATATCGTTGACGCTGATGACAATCCGGTAGGCTCTCTAACAGTGAGCCCTGATGGCAGCTACACCTTCACGCCAGATGGCGACTTTACCGGTGACGTTCCAGAGATTAGCTATGACGTTGTTGATGGTAGTGGCAACGTCCTTGACGATTCTGTCTTAGACCTCACTGTTCTTCCAGGGCCAGTTACCATTGAGATTGACGCTACCAAAGACCGCGCTATTGAGCGTCCAAGCAATGATGACACCTTAGAGTTCAGCATCAGCCAAAATGTGGCCAGTGACCAAGATACCGTTGTTAACGTGCGCCTAGATGCAGCAAACAGTCCTGATATCACCGCCGGTGACATTGCGCGTTTGCAGTACACCAAAGCCGATGGCAGCGTGGTTGATACTACTGATCAGGGTGAGATCAGCGCCTTCTTAGCCACTGGCGACGACGTCTTAATCGCTGCGGGCAGTAAAGAGAGCCTCATCACTATCAGCGTTGCTGATGACAGCGTTTATGAGCAAACTGAAGACTTAGGTCTGATCATCTCCAATGCTGTTAACCCTAATGGCGTCACTATTACCACCGCTACTGATAGCGGGGTGATTGAGGATGAAGCGGCACAAGATGGCACCCCACAAGAAGGCGACCGTCCGACCGTTGGCATTACTGCGAGCAAAGATACTGCCATAGAAGGGGTGGACAACACCTTAGAGTACACCGTTGCACAGGATAACCTAAGCAACCTTGCCACTACAGTCACTGTCAAAGTGGCGACGGGCAGCAGCGAGGTTGAAGCGGCGGACATTGCTTCTATTGGCTACATTGATGCCACAGGCAGTCCTGTGACCATTACCGACAGCGCCGCCATCCAAGCGTTACTAAATGGCACCACCACCTTGCAAGTCAAAGTACCTGCAGGTAGCACAGCTGCGCCTAAAATTACGGTTATCGTCAAAGATGATGACATCTATGAGGACAGCGAGCAGCTGAGCTTTGTTATCGACAGTGCTGATAATGCCGATATCGACAGCACCGTCGCCACTGGCACCATTTATGATGAATCTGATGATCCAAATGATCCAGGTGCCAATACTGAAGGTGACAAACCGACTGTCACTGTAGGCGATGCCACAGCGACCGAGGGTGACACCTTAGTGCATCAAGTGACGGTGAATGGCGACACAACGCAGGCGGACGTCACTTATGACTTTAGTCTCACAGATGGCAGCACTGATCCTGCCACAGCGGGTAGTGACTACACCAATGCCCCCGTATTTAGTAATGGCGTCATCAACAATGGTGATGGCACTATTACCGTCCCTGCGGGTGTCACTGACTTTACCGTCACTTATCCAACCTTAACTGACAACATTCTTGAGAACGATGAGACCACCACGATTACCATTGGTAATGACAGTGGCACGGGTACGATTATCGACAACGATACCGCACCGACACTAACCGTAAATGACAACAGCGTTACCGAAGCGACTGGTAATACTGTTTCAAATAGCTTTGATATTACCGATCCACAGAGCGTTACAGCGTTAACCGTCAACGGTCAAGATGTCACTCTAGCAACCTCTGGCAATCCTATTACTATCAGCGGCAATGCGGGCACGCTAGTCATTACTAACTATGACTCACAAACAGGTACTCTTATTTATGAGTACACCGAAAATGGTAATGCAGAAGATCATAGCGCTGGTGCGGTATTTGATCAGTTTGACGTGGTATTAACCAACACCATTGGCGATACCATCAATGACACCTTAGATATTGAAATCATCGACACCGCACCGACAGCTAATGATGACAAAAACAGTGTTACTGAAAATATAGATGTAGATCAGGCATCTGGCAAAATTACCGCAACTGGCAACGTAATGACGGGTACTGCTCCTGATCAAGCTGACGATTTAGGTGCAGATGCAACTACGGTAACGGCAGTGGAATTTGGTAGTGTCTCAGGTAGCATTGGTAGCAGCATTCAAGGTAATTTTGGTGAATTAACTCTAGAAGCTGATGGCAGTTATACTTATGACGTTGATAACAGCGCTGTAGAGTTTTTAGCAGTGGGTGAGACGCGAGACGAGACCTTCAACTACACCATAACCGACGCTGATGGTAGTACTGATACTGCCAAGCTCACTATCACCATCACAGGAACTAATGATCAACCAACCATCACTGCTGACAGTAATGGCAATATTGCAAATATATCTTTCGTCGAGCAAACAGATGACTCAGTGATTACTCAAAGTGGCATTATTGCTTTTAGTGATATTGATGTCAGTGATACGCTGACACTGGGTTATATTAAAGGTGAAAATCAATATACCTTTGGTCAGGGTAATACAGCCTTGACTGATCTAACTGTTCCGCAAAAAACTGCGCTAGAAAGTATGTTCTCAATAACTCAAGCGACCAATAATAATGGAGTTTGGGAGATTGAAGCAAAAGATACTGATATTGACTTCCTCCCCGAAGGCGAAACCATCACCATTCGCTACGCGGTACAAGTGAATGATAATAAAGGAGTGGATACTGCTGCTAACGGTAACGAGATCAGCAGCAGTGAAATCCGTTACGTTGAAGTCACTATCACTGGTACAAATGATGAGGATATTGCGCTTGCCGATAACAGTATTACTATCGATGAAAACGGCACCACAACTTCGGGCAGCGTGCTAGCCACTATCTTTGATGAGTTTGATACTGATGATCCAGATGTTGGTGAGCAATTGACCGTAGAAAGTTTCCAGATTGGTACTGGCTCACCTATTACTGTAGATCCTGATAACTCAAACAACTTAGCTAACGATGTCATAATAGATGGTAATAAGGTCGGTGAAATTACCTTTAACAGTGATGGCACTTATGAGTATGTTGCGACTAGCGATTACAGTGGTACGCTACCAGTTATCACCGCGAACGTTTCAAACGGTGTTACTGGTGCTACTCGTGAAGAAACAAGTCAAGAATTGACTATCACTGTTAACCCAGTATCTGATGCGCCAATACTTGCTGCCAATAAAACCGTAATAACTCAAGAGGATACCACTGTTGCTTTAGGCCTTGTATCACCTATTGTGAGAGACAGAACAGACCTTGACGCTCTTAGTACCAGCAATGACACCCCCGAACGTATTGGGTTAGTAAACTTAAGCGGTTTCCGTGCTGGTACGGTACTAGATTATGATGGTGGGACAATTAATATCACTACCAATAGCCAAACGGTTAGAATTAGACTCAGTGATGTAGATACTGTTAATAATCCACCAAACTTTAACGCTTCAACTACTATCACCATGACTAAGGCTCAGTTTGAGTCAATGACCCTCACGCCACCTAGAGATGACGCCACCAATATGAACGTTAGAATGTCGGTGACAGAATATGAGGTGAATAATGCTGGTGATAGAATAAGTGTCGATAGTACTGGTGCCGTTGTCACTACCGGTGGTACACCAATAGCAGGGGCAACTTCTAACACTACCATTACCGTCAATGTCCAAGCGGTTACTGATACCAGTGATAATAACCAAAGCGGTGATGACGCAAGTCAGTTTGGTTATGTAGGTAGTACTGGTGTTAATGGTAACACTTATACAGTCAGTGCTAATGAAGGTGACTATATTACCTTACCGATCGCCACTACTTTTGGTGACTTAGTAGGGAGTGCTGCTAATGGTAGTAGAGAAACTTATGGCTTTGTGATTAATAACTTACTTCCTGGCTCTACCGTTGAGTTTACTCCAGCAGGGAGCACTACGGCGACTGAATATCTTGTTGGTCCTAGCGGTACTGTGCTGATCGGAGTGCCAGCTCTTGCTAATGATGGTTCCCCCACCAAAACAACAATTGCAGTTAATAGTAGCTCACAGCCACAAATTAAAATTAAGTCCTCAGAATATAACTCCTTAGATATGGATGACATTGAGGTATCTTTATATACTCAAGACCACGATGCTGACTCGACACCTAAAGATAAATCAGTCGAACTAATCAACACAGTTAAAGTCGACCTAACCGTCACGCCAGTTGCTGGTCAGGTCGCTATTACCTCTAGTGCTATTAGCACGCCTGAAGATACGGCAGTTAAACTCAGTGAATTTGGTTTCAAGGTACTTGATAACAAGTCAGGTGTGAACGACGCTAACCCAGAGACTATCACTAAGATAGAGTTTAGCCTCCCAGAAGGTTGGACTTATACCGATGCTAACAGCACTACGACAGGTGCAGTAGGTGGGACGACTATCAGTATAGATACGTCCAGCGCGACCAATCTAAATACATTCTTAGATACATTGACTGTTAAGCCACCTGCGCATTCCTCAAAAGATACAAGCCTTATCTTTAAGGTCACAAGTACAGATATTGATGATGATGGTGGTAATAGTGTCACTAAGACGACTACGTTGCCTGCTAAAAAGGTAACCGTCACACCCGTTGCCGAAAAAGTAGGTGAGGATACCGATGGTGATGGTACACCTGATCTGACTATTAATGACAGTCATAAATACAGCGCCAGTGCGAAAGAAGACGAAGCCTTTAATCTTTTCGCTGATCCTGATGGTTCATTTAACTTAATAGATGATTGGAGCAACCAAGACACTTCCGAAGATACCTTCGCCCATATGACCTTTGGTAATAAGAACGGTAGTGACTTTACCTCAGTTGAGGGGGCGGTATTTACTTATAATGATGGCAATGGTTTAGTTAGCCTGACTGACAACGGCAATGGTGTCGACATTCCGATGGAGTACCTAGATACCGTCACCGTAACCCCACCGCAAGACTATAGTGGCTTTAACCTTGCTAGCGGTGCCGAGACAGCAGTCAAGGTCGAGGCAAAAACTGTCGATGTTGACGAAGATGGTGGCGCAGCAGATACAGCCACCAGTGGCGAAAGTTACTTAACATTTGAATTTGATGTAAAAGGCGTAGCCGACCCAACCACCTTAGCTGTTGATCCTGCCGAAGGTTTTGAAGATCAAGCCATTATTGGTGGTAACAATCGTGATGGTTCAATACCAGCAACGATTGATCCTGCTCTTGGTATCCCGCTCGATATCCGCCCAAGCTCGCGTGATAATGACGGCTCTGAGACTTATGATGTCACTATATCGGATATACCAGCAGGTGTGCAGCTGTATCAAGATAATAACAGTACAGTAACACTGCTAGATACCAGCAGTGGTTCAGTCACTATAGCTGATTATACCAAAATAGTAGATAACTTATACTTTGTCCCTGCTGAGAACTTTAGCGGTACGGTAAATCTAAAAGTACAGGCAGTGAGTAAAGAAGATGGTACTACGGGCACACCAAGTCCTATGCTTAACCTACCTGTCAAAGTCATTGGCAAGGCAGACTTAATAGCCAATGACGACTTAGCAACCGACACAGTTACCATCGATAGTGTGGATTACACACATAACTACATCACTGACGAGGCAACGCTAGACAGTACAGGCAACCATCAGATTGCTTTATCCAGCGTATTTGCTAGTGTTGCGGATATCGAGGCATATGATGGTGACAGCCCAGCTGCTGAGCAAGTTATTTATCGGGTTGAGGACTTGCCTGCTGGCTTTAACTTAATCGGTGCAGAGGTTACTTTCTTAGGTGGCGGTGGTACTGATCGAGTATGGTCAGTGACGCTTGAGGCCTTGCAAAACGGTACAGCGCAGCTGCAGACACCAGATAACTTTGCAGGTGAAATCAACTTCAATATTACTGGTACCACTACAGAGAAGGTATCTGGTGATAGTGTCACCCACAATCAGCAAAACGTCTCTATTCTAGTAACACCCGATGCTGCTGATAGCACGATAAGCAATCCTCAAGTCGTTGCCACTGAAGATTTGTGGGCGACTATTGACTTTGAATCAGCCTTTACAACCACAGATCAAGGCGGTTTAACTGAAGGTCAAGAAGTGCTTGAGAGTATCACGCTATCAGCAACTGATCTAATGGCTAAAGACGTCATATTACGTGTTGACGGTACTGAAGTGGACTTAACAACTAACCCACCACCAACTTTGACATTTACGCCCGATCAGACAATCGAGATTATGTACGATGACGATAAACGTCATAGCGATGATGATGTCAGCATAGACTTTGACTACACTTATACTGACACCGCTAAATTGATTGATAATTCAGAGATTAAGGAGTCCACTTCAGGTAGTGCTACTGTTAATGTGACCTTCCAAGCGGTTACTGATCAGCCGAGTATGATTTTGAATGTAAACGATGGCACTATTGATAACAGCGGTAATGACAATACGGCGTCTGTCACCGTATCTATATCTTCAGCTGATCAAGATGGCTCAGAGAGCTTTACTCGTCTAGAAGTGACTGATGTCCCTGATGGTCTCAATGTGCAAGGCGGTATCTTATCAAATGGCGTCTGGTACGTTGATGTCCCTAACGATCCAGCTATTACCGACACTGCAGCGACTTATGAGCTAGTGCTTGAGCGTAATGATAGTACGGTTAATATACCAGAAGGCAGTTTCAATATTACAGTGACGGGTGTCACTCAAGATATCAATGGTCAAGGCACTGATGGTAGTGAGCGCAAAGTAGCCGAAACCTTTGATATTACATCAAACAGATCGAGTGGCGGTGAGGATCCTACCCAGCCTAACTTGATAGATAGCTTTACTAGCAAGGCAGTCATACCTTCGCAGGTAGAAGATATCAGCTTTACTCTTGGTGATATATTGGACGCTACCTTGAACCCAGCTACCGCTAATACAGTTAGTGCTTATACTTTTTCCTTGACTGATCTGCCAGTCGGCACTGAGGTATCTACTGATAATCCAGCTATAAGCGTGCAGCAGATTGGCGGTAAATGGATCATCAGTGTGGATGATGCAAGTAGCCTCAGTCCAGAAGATGCTCTTGATGCAGTGACAGTGACTCCGCCGAAAGATTTTAGTACCAACGTGACGGGTGGCAGTCAGGATCTTACCTTTAATACCAACTTTACTGCGTTAGATAAAGATGGTGGCGAGGAACGAGTGCAGGTTGACGACGTCAAGGTTGAGATCAAGCCAGTTACGGATCCGATAGACAATGATGGTAAAACCACTATAGTCGATACGGATGAGGACACCAAAGTAGAAATTGAGATCGACTTAACCAACACGGCTGACGGTAATAATGTTGAGATTATTAATGATAAGCTGTATCTGCAGCTAGATGAGTCTGGTTTAACGACTGATAATGGCACTAGCGGAAAACTAACGGATGATAATGGTAACGACTTGACGCTTGTAACATTGGCAGATGGTGACGTTGCTGATATTCCAGCTGGTGATTATTATATCGTAGATGTAGGCACGCCTATTTTTTATGAGCCTGCCGAAAATGAAGATGGCACGGCAACAGTTGATGTCTATGCCGCTCATAAAGAGAGTCATAATATCAGCGGACATGACAGTGGTACAAAGACTTATAAGCACAGTTATGACGTCACAGTCGAGTCGCAGCCAGACAATCTAAGTATTACTGATAAGAGTGATCAATCAACAACCACTGCTAGCGGTAATGAAGATACTATGATTGCTATCGACTATAAGATTGCGACTATCGATAAAGACAATACTGATGCCGCTACTGCCATCACCTTAGACAATATCCCTAATGGTTATCTGGTCTACTATACTGATGCTAATGGCAATCCCGTCTTGGCAAGTAACAATGGTAATTCTGGTGGTAATAACTCATGGTCTATTGATGTCTCCAAACTGGGTGATACTAATACTGGCGAAACGTCAAATATATTCATCATGCCACCGGAAAACGTCAGTGGTATCGTGTCTGGTATCGAGATGAAAGTGGTCAATGACAGCGGGATGATCAGTGATCCGCTAGAGATTGATCTTGAGGTCAAACCAGTCGCTGATGGGGTAGCTGCTAATCCTTCTACTATTCTTGGTAGTCAGGGTAAGTGGACCACGCTGAATCTAAACGCAACTATGCAAGATACGGATGGTAGTGAGACCGTTAATATAGTTGTCACTGATGATGGTACGAGCTTAACCGATGATGTCTTACGCTTTAGAGTGAAGAGTACAGGTGAAATGTTGACTGCCGTGTGGGATGATGTCGCTAACAGCTATACCATAACGGGGATTACTCCTGAGCAAATCAATGACCTGCAAATTCAGTCATCCATACCGTTAAAAGGCGATCTGGACTTTGCGCTTAGTACGACCGATAAAGCTACAGGTATGGCTGATAGTGTATCAACTGAAGTGACCGAAAAGGTGTCTGTAGATATTGTCTTTACCAAAACCTTTGTAGGTACAGCGGAGAACGATATCCTTGATGCTTCGGGACAGCCTGTCGCTGTGAATTATACAGGCGGCGCAGGTAATGACATCTTAACGGCTGGTAGTGGCAATGACTTCCTTGATGGTGGTACAGGTGCTAATACGCTGATAGGCGGTGCAGGTAACGATAAAATCGTATTCTCTGCAAACAACCTATTGATGGATGGTGGTGACGGCATCGACACCTTGTTAGTAGATACTAGTATTGACTTTAGTGGCTTTGATAGTAGCGTGATTGATAATATGGAAGTGATTGATATGACAGGTAATGGTTCACAGTCATTGACTAACCTTACTACCAGTGATGTCATTGAGATGACCGATAGTAACAATGAGCTGTTTATCAATGGCGACAATGCTGATAGTGTCTCTTTAACAGCGGATTTTGAAAAACAGCAAACGTCTGATGAGACCGGATATGCTCAGTATCAGAGCACTATAGATCCATCGGTGACTCTATATGTCGATACTGATATTACCGTGATATAATTGCTATCTTTTCTAGATAATGTTGATGTAAACAAAAAAGCCATACTTGTGATGGCTTTTTTGTTACCTATCTAGTTGTTCGCTGATTCATCTAGTGAGGTGATAGGCGTGATGGGATAGTCGGGCGTCATCATCTCATCAGCGGGGCTGGCAAGTGTAGGCGGCTCTATAGGCTGGTTGGCTTGTTGCGCATCGATTTGCTGTTGATTGCGTTGCTTGACCTCATTGATCAGCTTGGAGAGTTGTTCGCTGTCTTTGTCAATATCTGCATTTAGCTGCTGAGTTTCTTTGGTTTGCTGCAGTCGATACCCAGACAGATTTTGTTGCTCACCATTGACAGCTCTGTTATTGATAGTCGTCACTGAAAGATCATCATTGTCCTCGCTATCCTTGCTCAAAGAGGCTCTGCGGCTTGTCTCTATAACAGACGGCTCTTGTGACGAAGGGGGTTTTTGGGGTGGTGTATGCTCTTGCGGTTTATGGTTTTGGGTCGCAGTATTGTTGTTCGATACGGGGGCTGCTGATGCGGTAGGTTCTGTATTTGCGCTCACTTTAGCGGTAAAAACCTCTGTATCATCAACTGTGACCTGATCAACCGCTATTTGATCAATTGTGATTTTAGTGTCTTCTGCTATCATAGGTTTGCTGGTAATAGGCTGGTTTTTATTTATTAAGGCTTGCGATTCAGACGTTTTTTTGTGGTCGAATACGGTAAAGTAGACAACGATTGCTAGCAAAACATGCAGTAATAGAGCCAATACGATGGTTAGGATTGGCTGATCTTTTGGTTTGCTCGTTGGCGTAGGCGCTGAAGGGTGAGGCATAGGGTAATCCATATGTTGACGCTGAGGGCTCAAAACTTTTTAATAAACGCTTCAATACGTCTTTAATCATTGATAATCATCACGATGAACTTTGTTATTATCTAAAAAACAATAGCAGCAAAGAAGCCATAATATCATGTTGCACTTTTATTTTTATCCCGATCAGTCCCAAGCAATGATCAAAAAGCCAATGTTTAAAAGGTGCTTTATCATAAAAAAACTACGTCATAGCTTATCACCTTTGGTATCGACAACCGCAATAGGTATGTTACTGATGACGCTATCAAGTGCGGCATTTGCCAATGCTGATACGCATATTAATACATTGATTGACCAAGCGATTGAAACCCATCCTCTCGTTGGTTCGGCACGTGCTGAGCAGCAGGCGACGACAGAGAGTATCCGTGCTGCCAAGCTCAACTTGCTACCAGCACCGACATTGTCATCAGGCTATGATCGTGACGATGGCATGGTCTCTCGGTTTCAGCTACGGCAGTCATTATGGACGGGTGGCAAGCTTACTGCCAACGTCAATCAAGCACTTTTTGATGATAAAGCAGCCACAGAGTATATTTACGAGCAACAGAATCAAGTCGCTAAAACCACCATTGAGGCATGGCAAAGCTATATCACTGCTGTGTCTAAGCAGCAAGTCTATTATGATAATCTGCAACTGTTGATAGAGTTTGAGGAAATGATGCAGCGCCGAGTCAATCAAGGTGTATCGGCGCGTATCGAGATGGATTTAGTAACCAATCGCATCTTACAAGAGCAAAACTCGTATCAAGCAGCAGTAGAGCAGCAGCGTATTGCCATCGCTCGATTAGAGCAAATCACTGGTCGTAAGCTGTCAGCAGCTGATCTGCCAGTGCCGAATATCGGTGAGCTTGTCAGCTATGCCAAAGGCTACTCTCAAACCTTTGAAAAAATGGCATTCGATCAGGCCAGCTTTTATAATCCTACTGTGGTAAAAGGGCATTATCAAGTCGAAGCGGCTAAGCAAGAAGTTAAGTCATTGCAGGCGGCGCGTTATCCGACTTTTTATGCACAGTACGAATACGACTATTATCATGATGAAAATAGAAACAACAATCAGAATAATAGTGAAGGTGAGTTTTCGGTAGGCTTAAGCTACGATCCAGGAGCGGGTCTATCTAATTTGGCACTAGCCCGAGCATCAGCCTCACGAGTAAACAGCCTTTCACAGTCAAAAGAAGCGTCAAGACGACAAGTGCTTGAGACTATCCAAACCCAATATCAGCAGTTTGCTAGTGCTAAGGATCAAGAGCGCTCTTTGATCGCAGCAGTCGCAGGCGCACAGATTGTGGTGAGCTCTTATCGCCGCCAGTTTATTGCTGGACGCAAGTCTTGGCTTGAGGTGCTCAATGCGGTGCGCGAGCATTCTCAATATCAGGCGCAGTTGGTTGAGACACGAACGTCTATTATTGCAGCGTATTATAAACTGCAAGTTGATTTTGGCATGATGCCATGGCAGAAGTTTGATCAAAGTCGTCAGCCAGACCCGCTGTTCCGCCCACTAGATCCCGTCAAAAACTGGTTTATTCGTCAAGAGGCTGCTAGGCAGGTGCCCGATCAGGCAGTTATTGAGCCGATCGTGATGAAAGAGGCGAGTAGTGACAACAAAGATAATACAGGTCTCGTCACTTATCCACTTAATGACCCTAACTATCCATAAATTTTCAGGATATATTTATCATGAGCACACCAGTTCCAGCTTCGAATGACGCTACATCTGACAGCGAGCTGATGGCAAATCCTACTTCGCAGTTATCGACGCCTGCCCCTGATGAGCAAGCGGCGCAATTGGCGGCAGCGTTACACACTTTGCTGACTCAGCAAGGCTATCCTATTGATAGTGTGCGCTTGCATGGAGTGCTGCATCAGCAGACAGAGCTTGTGACGCTGGCGAGTATTGTTAGGGTGCTGGAACAGTTGGGCATTGATCAGTTGCCAGAATCTTTACCAATACCCGATGCCGCATTTTTGCCATTGTTGGCTTTGCACCCTACGCAAGGATGGGGCGTGATTGAGCAGCAAACCCCGCAAGGGCTGTGGCAGTTTCGCCAGTCTGAGGGCAAGAGTGTGCATGCAAGCGAGGCTTTTAGCCAGTTATTGCGAATACGATTAGAGGGCGAGCCTAGTAAGCGTAAACGGTTAAGCTTTGATCAGATTCTAAAAAAAGACCTCAAAAACTACCGTGGCATTATTGTAGAGGCAGTTGTTGCCTCGTTTTTAATCAATATGTTGGCACTTGCCGTATCGCTGTTTTCGATGCAGGTCTATGATCGTGTGATTCCAACTCGTAGCGAATACACTTTGATTATTTTAGCGAGTGGGGTAGGTCTGGTCATCTTATTTGAAACTTTTATGAAGTTTGCCCGCTCCAAGATTATGGACAAAGTGGTGGTCAATCTCGACCAGTATTTATCACGTGAGGTTTTTCAGCGTCTATTAGGCGTGCGCATCGATCAGATGCCAGGGTCTGTGGGGTCTATGGCGGCGCAGCTGCGTGGATATGAGCAGGTTCGCAGTTTTTATACAGCAAGTACGTTGTTTGGCTTGGTCGATATACCGATGGCGATCATATTTGTGACCCTTATTATTATTATTGGTAATCCATTAGTCGCTTTAGTGCCTATTGTTGCCGCCGTGGTGGCGATTGTACTAGGTCTTAGTGCACGCAAAAAAATCGACAGTATCGCCGCTGTGGGCGCGCAAGCCTCTTATCGCAAGACAGGTATCTTAGTAGAGACGGTAGAAGGCGTTGAAACGATTAAGGCCGGATCAGGCAATTGGAAGTTTTTGTCACGCTGGCTTGATGTGATGAACATCACCACCAAAAATGATTTGGATATGAAGCATGCCAATGACAACCTAAGTTACTTGTCACAGATGATACAGCAGGTCAGCTATGTCGGTATTGTGATTGTGGGTTCTTTTGTAGTGATGTCAGGAGATATGACCATGGGTGGCTTGATCGCTTGCTCAATCTTAGGCGGTCGTATTTTAGCACCAGTAATGGGTATTCCTAATCTATTGGTACAGCACTCACATGCCAAAGCTGCCAAACTTAATATAGAGCAGTTATTCTCACTAGAGCAAGACAATCACGGTGTCAGTCACCCGTTATCGCCCAGTCATATCTCAGGGAGTTTTGACTTAGAAAAAGTGATATTCAACTACCAAAATAATGATCAGCCCGCTTTAGCTATCAGTAGGCTACAGATTAAAGCAGGCGAGCGTATTGCTGTTTTAGGACCTATTGGTTCTGGCAAATCAACCCTATTAAAAGTATTGTCTGGATTATATGCGCCCACACAGGGCAGGGTGTTGTTAGATGGGCTTGACATGCAGCAGATCAGTCGTGAGTCTTTGAGTGCGCAAGTGGGCTACCTACAACAGGATCATCGCCTTTTTGAGGGTACGCTACGAGAAAACCTATTGATCGGCTTACCAGCGCCTAGCGATGACGTTATGCATGATGCGTTGGTCAAGACGGGACTGATTAGACTGGTTGCCAGCCATTCTAGTGGTTTAGATCTGCCTATTAGTGAAGGAGGCAAGGGATTATCAGGAGGACAAAAGCAGTTGGTTGCTTTTACACGCTTAGTATTAACCAAGCCTTCGGTGGTATTGATGGACGAGCCAACCGCCTCTATGGATAATCGGCAGGAAGCACAGTGTATCGATGTGTTGCATAAGCATTTTGGAGAAGATCACACTTTAATCGTGGCCACTCACAAAATGCCACTGCTGCAATTGGTTGATCGCATCATCATTATGGACAATCAACAAATCGTGATGGATGGGCCAAAATCAAAAGTGCTGGCCCAATTACAAAGCAATGAAGAGCGAAAACCTGCTCATAAAACCGCAGTAAAGGTCAGCCAACCAAAAACTCGTGTTATCAGTAAAAAAACCTCAAGTATTGAAGTGAAAGCTGATGATCAGTCTGATAAAGATGATAATGTAGGGCAAGCCAATGAATAATTACCAACATAAGTCTCATGATCCTAAAGTTGGACGTACCCGTATCATTATTTGGGGCGCTCTATTCGGTATCATTGTATTAGTTATTTGGGCTTATTTTGCAAAAATAGATCAGGTGACTCGAGCCACAGCAACTGTTATCGCTAGTGCTCGTACACAAGACATTCAAGCGGTTGAGGGTGGCGTATTGACTGATATCTTAGTCAAAGAAGGTGAAGACGTCACTAAAGGGCAACTGGTTGTTACCTTAGAAGAAGAGCGGGCACAAGCGGCAGTCGCCAATGCAAGCTCTAAAATAGCAGCCCTAAAAGCCAAGCTAGCTCGACTTGAAGCTGAAATATATGAGCGACCATTAACGTTTCCAGATGATATTTTGCAGTATGATGAATATATAAACAATCAAACGCAACTGTACAATCGCCGCCGCCGTGCTATCGAGCAGGATGTTAGTTCTTTACGAAAAATGATGGTATTGGCAAATCAAGAGCTGAGTATGAACGAGCCTTTACTTGCTCATGGAGATGTCAGTCAGGCTGATGTAATTAAGCTCCGTCGGCAAGTGGCAGAAATCCAAGCGCAAATCACCAATAAGCGTAATAAATACTTCGAAGAAGCGCAGTCAGAAATGACCAAAGCACAAGAGGAGTTAGATACTGAGCTTGAGCAATTGCGTGATTTCTCACAAGTACTGGAAGAAAAAAACCTGTTTGCCCCCACAGATGGCAAAGTCAATAACATCCTTATCACTACTATCGGCGGCGTGGTCAAGCCAGGTGAGATCATCATGGAGATCCTGCCGACCAGTAGCGACTTGATTGTTGAGGCTAAGGTCAGTCCTGCAGATATTGCATATGTCAAAGAAGGGCAGGCGGCTACTGTCAAGCTGGATGCCTATGATTATTCTATATTTGGTGCTATGAATGGCAATGTGGTTTATATCAGTCCCGATACTCTGATGGAGCAAACACCCAATGGCGAAGAGCCTTATTACCGGGTACAGATCAAAATTACTGGTGCTGAGTTTGCTGAGCGTCGTGATGAGATTGTGATTAAGCCTGGAATGACTGCTTCGGTAGATATCAAAGCCCAAGAACGCTCAGTACTATCCTATCTGACCAAACCTATTACCAAAACCTTTTCTGAAGGCTTGGGCGAACGATAATAGGGTCATGATCTATTCGTAATTAACTTCTAAGCTATTTTATATCTTCAATATTTGCTGCAAGTATACAGTTATTATAAAAGTCTTTTAGAATAGCAGGTCTATCCAGTCTGGCTATATAACCTTAGAACTAGTTTTAATAAATAATAAAGCGCTTGAAACGTTTATTCCTGTCAGATTAAACTAATGTGTGCTAACATAGTAGCAATACTGTTAGTTAATGTTACCCACTTAAAACAAAACCTCTTCTGATTAGAAAAATCTTCCTAACTTGTAGGAAAGTTCAATAAGGATATATGATGTCACAAACAATTCAACTTGCCGTTCACAAAAACAATGTCAACTTGGTTAATCAAGTATTAAATAGCAATCAACCTACTAAAATAGCTGCTGAAGAAGGCATGAAAATTAGCCTAGTGGAAGCTAAAACAGGTCAACCAGCTAAAAAGCTAAAAGCTAAAAAAGTGGCTGATGATTTACTGATTGCAGATGAAAATGGTGAGACATTACTTACTATTGAGGATTATTATCTAACAAATAATATTGAGCTTGGCACAGTTGGTGATTCAGGTTTTGTTGAGTTTGATTATATAAGTGCTGAAACAGGCGTGACGACACAAGTAGCTTCAGAAACCTCCTATACAACGCTTGTATCGGAGATGCTAGGCGATGCTTCATTAATAGGCGGTATTAGTAATGGCGCCTTATTAGGTTCAATTGGCGCTGCCGCGTTAGGAATAGCAGCTATAAGCAGTGGTTCAAGTGATAGTTCATCAAAACCGCCTGCTAATAAATTACCAGTCTCAAAAGACTCAATCATTACAGCCACCGAAGACACCGTCGCGACTGGTCAGCTAGCGACCGCTACCGATGCGGATGGTGATGACTTAACCTATGCATTAAAAGACAATGCTGCCAATGGTACTGTCACTGTCAACGCAGATGGTAGCTATAGCTACACGCCAAACGCCGACTTCAATGGCGAAGACAGCTTCACTTATACCATTGATGACGGTCAGGGTGGCGTGATCACTCAAACCGCAACAATCACTATCGCTGCCGTAAATGATGCGCCAGTCTCAGAAGATAGTGTTATTGCTGCTACAGAAGACACCGTAGCTGAAGGTCAGTTAGCGACAGCCACTGATGTGGATGGTGACACCCTCACTTATGCTTTAGATGAAGAAACTACAAATGGCAGTGTTATTGTCAATGCCGATGGCAGCTACA
>NZ_AYXN01000017.1:0-89699 GCF_000511655.1 Psychrobacter sp. TB15 | reverse complement strand
TACGCATCAAAGACAAACACGTAAACCAGCTAAACAAAATAGCTGGGAGTGTTAACTATGCGTGGAACTATGTTAATGCGTTAAGTTTTGAGCATCTAAAGCGAACAGGTAAATTCTTTAGTGCCTACGACCTAAACGAATACACCAAAGGCAGTGGCGAACTATTAGGCTTACACTCACAAACTCTGCAAGCCATAAACGAAACTCATACCAAATCTCGTAAGCAGTTTAAAAAAGCCAAACTAAATTGGCGAACCAACCGACCCGATGCCAAGCGAAAAAGTTTAGGTTGGATTCCTTTTAAAAAGTCAGCAATCAAACATCTGCACACCAGACAAACGGGAAAGAAAGCACTTAAATCAACCATACAGCTATCGCTCTCTAAGGGTCAAAAGCTCATCATAGATGTCTTTGATAGCTACAACCTAAGCCTGTATCAAATCAACACGCTTGAGATAGTGCAAGACAGCCGTAATCGTTGGTATGCCTGTATTACCGTCAAAGATTTTCCTAGACAAGTAAGTGGGATGGGCAGCGTTGGTATTGACTTAGGCTTAAAGGAATCTGCTACCACATCAAACGGTGACAAGCTGACAACCAAACAAACGCAAAAGTGGGCTGAAAGGCTTGCAATAGCTCAACGAGCGAAAAACAAACAGCGTGTCAAAGCAATACACGCCAAAATCAAAAATTCAAGGTTAGATGCAATTCACAAATTCACCACCAAGCTTGTTAAAGACAATGCTTTGATTGTGGTTGGTGATGTTAAATCACGCTCATTCACAAGTAAGAAAACCAACCTAGCTAAATCAACATACGATGCAGGATGGTTTGAACTCAAAAGACAACTGGAATATAAATGCAAGTATGCAGGTTGTCAGCTTGAGATAGTAAATGAGAGATACACTACCCAAACCTGCTCGTGCTGTGGCGATATGTCCAGTAGTCCGAAAGGTAGAGCAGGTCTTGGAATCAGAGGATGGAGGTGTGCTGAGTGTGGCACATGGCATGATAGAGATATCAATGCCGCTAAGAACATCCTTGCGGTCGGGCTTGACCGTCTTGCAGAAGGAATCCCCTCACTTTAGGGAGGGGAGGAAGTCAAGCCGTAAGTCATTTCATTGAGCGGTATCTACATCGCCCGATAATAATACCGATCCAACCTCGGCACATCATCGGTGTGTAGCGCTTGTGACTGCTCAAAAAACGTCACTTGCGTAAGCTTGACGCTACCCGGACATTGAAAATTGCAAAGCATGATGTTCTGTATCGCTTCGCGATTACTCTGGTTCGATGTCGCTTTAGTGAGAATATAAGCGTCATCACCGAATACCTCATGCCAGTTGTTAAATAGCGTTTGGCTATAGCCATGCTCTGCGTTGGCCTTGCCGATCATATTGGCCATGATATAGCTACTATTATTCTGAAACTGGCGTAGTGCTTCGATAGTGTACAAGTTCCCTGCCACATGACGCCCTTGAAAGGCATCAATCAGCATAAAGTCATAACGCGCCTCGCGATGACGGGTTAAATAGCCACGTGCATCATCACCGATGAACTTAATATTGGGCGCGATTGGTGCTTTTAAGAAGTGCGCTTCTACAATGTCGGGTAACCCCTTATCAATGTCGATAACCGTCAGCGCCATATCCGGATTATGATGCGCCACTTCGCTAGGTGTGCCCATCCCTGCCCCGCCAAGGAATACTAAAGTCTCAGGTTTGATGTCATCAATGGCTTCGACGGTAATCTTACCGTACCAATGGCAGTTTTTTTTGGCGAGATAGAGCCAGCAGCTACTGGTCGTCTGTCCGGGTTTATCGGTAATAGTCACCGCTAATTGCTTATCGATGACGGTTTGCTTAATAAACCAAGCGTTTGTCGCAGTCTGATAGCCGGTATCGACTTTATTCAAGAATATAAAAATAAAAGTCACCGCGACTGCCGCTAGCGCAAGGCTATAATTCATGCGATGGGTCGATAAACTTAGCGGCTCATCACTCGCAATTTGCACTGCTAAGCGCGTACATAAATAAGCGCTAATGGCCAAAGCGGCGATAAATAACGCGAGGCTACTCATTAGGCCAATATAAGGCAGCAGCAATATCGGCGTCAGCGTCGAGCCCAGCACACTACCGACAGTAGTAACCGCCACCATCATGCCGGCATTCTTGCCAGCATCAACGCCGTCAGCGTTCTCATACTTTAAAGATAAAAACTGAGTAATCAGCGGAATAGCGGTCGAGCCAAAGGCCAATCCCACCCCGAATAATAGCCCAACGCCGATAGCAGCGATAATCGGACTATCTACACTGGCGGTCATGGCGGCAAGAAGTGGCAGCTGAATAATACAAGCAATGGCGTGAGAGATAGCCGATAAGGATAAAACGTGTCCGGCCTTAAGTAATGCCTGTCTTGGGGTGTGAATATCTTGTGAGAGACGACCGCCATACCAGTAACCTAAGGCAATGGCGATCAGCACCATCGCGAGGATAACGCCAGTAATAGAGATGGACGCGCCGATATAAGTGGCGGAGATACGAATGGCATATATCTCAATCCCCAAACCGGCAAAGCCCTCAAGCAGGGCGATCGCGAGACAAACACCTAACACCTTTTTTTGCATAAAATGAGTCATCATCATATTTTAGATGAGGTGATTTTACACTATTGGGGTTGGGCGTGTTTGGGAAGTGGTTGTTTGGTTTAATAGAAAGAATTTAATTAAGGCATTATTCGACAAGGCGAGCCATTAGGAATATCGCACTCGATACGGGCATTGGATGGCGATTTTGCAACAGCAATGATAGGCTGCGCGGTGTCGGTAGTCCAGCCTGCTGCATCAGTGATACTGAGACAGGCACTAGGTGTCGGCGCGGTGGCGACAGTGTTGCCGTCTTGGTCGTTGAGCAGATAATAGATATGGTTGCTATAGGACTTCGCCTCAGACATACATGCACCCTGCTGGGCTTCCGCGATATGTTGATTATAACTGGGGATTGCAATCGCTGCCAAGATACCGATGATAGCGACGGCGATCATTAGCTCTATCAAGGTATAGCCAGATTGCGCGCTGCCTGATTGTGTCAGGTGACGATTTGCGGCAGTATGATGTTGATACTTCATAGCGTTATTATCAATTAATGGGATAATTGCTATGGTGCAGAGAGTATGCCAGTTAGGTTTGCGGCGATTAGCCAGTTATTAAACATAAAAAAGCCAAACAATTCGTTTGGCTTTTTATATAAAGCGAGGCACTTCACAAGCTGTTTTATAGGAGATAGCTGTTGTCTAGCAAAGCAGTATTACCTGAGCTGGGCTAAGAGCCCAGCCTACGCTTGCGTAATTAGATTTGATCACAAGTTTTTGGGCGAACTTTTTGGTCTAAATTAGAAGTACATTCCCATGTTCCTGCAGCCTCATCATATGTGAACTTTACATCTTTATCAGCTACAGAAGC
This sequence comes from Psychrobacter sp. TB15, assembly GCF_000511655.1. Taxonomy (NCBI): domain Bacteria; kingdom Pseudomonadati; phylum Pseudomonadota; class Gammaproteobacteria; order Moraxellales; family Moraxellaceae; genus Psychrobacter; species Psychrobacter sp. TB15. The sequence goes on along the minus strand of NZ_AYXN01000017.1, from coordinate 86,239 downwards.
GTTTAATCCTTCATCTTTAAAGTTTGCTGTTAATACACAGGTTTTATCCGTATCATTTGGTGCAGCTGTAATAGACTCAACAAACTTGCCATCCGTAGTAATCTCATATAGTGCACCAGCGGCTTTAGCATCTACTTTATTTTCACCTTCTCCTGACGCTTCAACAGGTTCTGAATTGCTACAAGCTGCCAGACCATTCGAAGAAATACCTTCCACAACTGGCGTTTTCAATCCAGCTAATAAGGTCATGGCTTCAGATACTTGAGCGCGAGCAGTATAGTTCTGATACTGAGGAATAGCAATCGCCGCCAAGATACCGATGATGGCAACCACGATCATTAGTTCGATTAGGGTAAAACCTTTTTGAGCAGTGTTCATAAGAACTCCTTAGGGTAGTATAGAGACAGTCGATTATAGACGACCTATCTTTAATTTACAGATTAAAATTAGCTATTACGCCTTACAGTATTAACTGCATATTACATGCCAAATATCAAAACTCACTGACTTTATTGAACATAATAGGTTTTACCCTATTTTTTACCGTTTATAACAGTAATTTGACCGCTTGTTAGTGTATCGTTAACATAATGTTACTGTCAACCTGCTAATTCTTGTCAGTTCAGTCACTTAACATAACAGAGCGTAACTTTGATTGACGTTTTTTGTCAATTACTTATGACAACTGACAAAATTTATATCATCATTGCCATTTCAAGGCGTTTAGTTCCACTGATCGCCGCTGCCGCAAGTGTTGACATTATCGATCATTCGACATTTAACTCCTAAATGGTTAAGAGTTAAAACGCCGTCGGCTTCCATCTGACCACCCTCAACTGGAGTCGCGGTAATAGTCCAGTTAGCAGTCAATGGGTCCGGTGTTACCGTCACCGTGTAGAGCGCTGTACCCTGAGACGGATAATCCTTATTATCGAAGTCACTCATCACCGCCGTGCTAATGGTGCTATAGCTGCCTTGTGCTAGCTTTCGGCTCTCTATTGTATTAGCAATGTTTTGCATCTCATTCATCACATCAGCGCGGTTGGTTCGCTCCACATAGCCCTGATAGCTTGGATAAGCAATAGCCGCGAGTATACCGATGATAGCGACGACGATCATCAGCTCTATTAGGGTGAAGCCGTTGGTATTTTTTAGCATTACCACTCCTTCTGACCTGTACCACAATCAGGCTTTTCAATATCAATAGCGCTCTTGTTTTGGCAGCGTAGGCCATTACTGGCTAGGACGATATTACTCGCATCTTGAGTGATACCCGTCTTGCTCTTCTCCGCTAGCATCTTCCACGACCTGCCAGTGGTGGCATTGACCAAATTTGGCTTGTTAGGATCAACCGTAGTGACTAGTGAATTGCCCGTAGCTGTACCATCGACTAGCGTAATCTTGTAGCGGTAGTTGCTAGAGTCTGCCCCGTCTGGCACATAAATAGTGGTGTTATCCGCTTCATCATAGCCATAAGTCACCGTACTATCATTAGCGATCACTCGTGGCTCAAAGCCTTGATAGGTTAAGGCACGCGCGCGCCAGCGCTCAAGATCAATCTGTAGCTGTAGCATCTTCGCCTGAGCATCGCGCTCAGCATTCATGACCACATAGCGGCGATAGCTAGGGACAGCGATAGCCGCGAGGATACCGATGATCACGACGATGATCATCAGCTCGATGAGGGTGAAGCCTGCGCTAGCGCTACGCTCTGATACTAAGCGGTCTGTCGCCATAGTTGCCATTTGCTGTTGTCCCCGCTTATTCACCGTTATGGAGTAGCACGACTCGCCACCAGTGCATTATTCGCCCGTTCTTTGTTGATACCAAGCTTTTGGTTGTAGAGTATAGCGCTCATTGAACAAAAACTCGGTAGCGCTGCCATCACCGCCTACGAAGGTGGGACTACCTGTGCCAGGATATAGATCCTTGATATTACTATCGTTTTTGAAGCTATCTTCATTGTAACCAGCACGATTGGCCGCTTTAATACGTTCAGTAATGGTGGTGGTGCCGATCAACACTTTAACGTCTTTGTTGTCCGCATTATAGGCCCCAAGGGTCAGCTCTTGGATACCTTGCCCTGCTGGGATAAAACCGCCAGTACCTGTAATAGAGGTTTCATCCATACAGATACCATAAGGCAGACAGTATAACTGACGCTCCGAGCCGCCCATAATCCGTGCGGCACAGCTTGAGACTGTGCCATAGAGCTTGTCAGGATTATAAACAGTGGTATAAAGGATGTTATTGATCGCAGTCATGCCGCCTACGCCTTTATTATAGCGCACGTTGTTATAGCCATCGAAGCGAGTTAATGGATAATACCAACCTTTTTTATCACCCGTAATCATCAAGTTTTTGGTAGTGGTTTTTTTCTTCTCGTTAGGCCGAGCTCCAAGCTTGTCTGCTAGGTTGACCAGATCACTATCTTTTAATTCTGTTATGGAAGCCTTAAATCCGTTTTTATACAGATCGTTACTAGTAACGTCGCTATCAATAATGCCATAGATACGGTTGGCATATTTGTTGTTATCACGCAAGGTCGATAGCGGCGAGCTGCGGTTACCAGAGATAACGTTGACCAAAGCAAATATCTTACCGTTGTTTACGCCACCTTCACTACGATAAAAACTGACCACCGGACGATTATAAAAACGATAAGCATATTTATCGTTGCTATTGGGCTGTAAAATACGGGTGATGCCTTTATTGCCGAACTTACTGACCGCTTCAAAGCCAAACTGTTCAATCCGCGCATTTTCGAAGTCGGCGCGGAACACTTGCCCGCCGAGGTCGGCGGCATAGAGGTGGTCCATTAAACCATCGTTATCTCTATCTAGTACCGTAATTTCACCCGTGAAGCTGTGAATCATATTTTCATTATCACTCTTGCTAGCTGACCAGATCAGCTCGCCAGTTTTAGCATTGATCATGTAGATAGCATTGCCTTGAGCAGGCTTACTAGCAGTGGGTAAATATTCAGCATCTTCGTAGCTCATATCATAGCCACCACCGAATATCAGCACGTCAGTAGCCTCCGTATTTTTCTTAGTCTCTGAACCTTTAGTTAAACGAATTTTGGCCGCGGTGGGTTTACTCCAGATCTGACCTAAGCGGCTAAAATTAGTGGATTTGTCACCATTAAGACCCTCAGGAGTAATGCTAAACTCAATCTTGGGGCTAGACCTTTCACTAATATCGATACCATAGAACGCCTCGCCGCCCATACGCAGGCCGCCGTAAGCCATCATGCTACTGGCAGTCACTCTATTATTATCTAGATCATAGTTATAATCAGTCTCAACTAACCACGGCGCATCAACCCCAAAGTAGGGCGTGCCAACTTCATCTTTGAAAGAGCCATCAACTAAGGCTTTTGGCTGAGTTTCCATCATCAGCTTGGGGATAATCGCAAACTCTTCCTCACCGGTCTCCGCATCAACCAAATGCAGTGCCCCATCCATTGAGCCAAATAATACGTAATCGTCGCGCGTATCAGTGATACGGCCATTACCATCAAGATCAGCACCATAAGATACCGCTGTCGGAGTCGAGTGCACGACCCCGCCGAGTACTTTGACTTCTTTAACAGGCTTATCAAGCTTTAATTTATTGACATCTTTATTACTGGTAGGCTGACCGTCATTGGTAAGCACTTCATCAAAGCCTAAAAAGCTTAGCAAGCGGCGTTTATTAATCTCATCGCCTTTGTTGTAGACATTATCAACAAGCGTATCAAAACCTACTGGCTTACCATTACTGTCCACCGATACTTTACGCAAGATAGGTTGATTATTTGAGGTGTCTTCTACATATACCGTACGCACACTTGATAGCCCAGATGCTGGGGTTTTTAGTTGTGCGTAGACGCCGCCTGCCATAATATCGTTGTTGGCGGTTTTGCCACCTTTGATAAAGTTACCATCTTGCCATAAGTCCCGCGTGCCTGTATTAAGTTCACCTGCAATGTTTTTAAACAGTAAATTATCGCTTTTACCATACAATGTGCCTTCATCTAGGTTATATTTTTTAAGATTACCACGCCAAATACTAGCAGCTGAGGCAATATCGGGGTCAAGCATAGGCAGATAAGCATAGGGCAGCTGATTGGCGGCGCGATAAGGATCATCTGGAATGGTAATGGTGCCCGAGGGTGCGGTATTGATCGTTTGTACTAAGTTTGCAGCGAAGTCGGCTACACTGGCAGCGATGTCTTTTGACTCCTCAGTGTAATAAAAACCGCCATCGCCAAAGGTCTTAACTTCATTGTCGCCTTTACGCTCGCCCAGTCTACATAGGTTTCGGGCGTTTGTGCCTACACTACCACTTTCACAATCAACGACTTTGACTTTTTTGCCATTGGTAATAATATCTCGTGTCCCTGTCAGGCCATCAAAAGTCTTACCAAAGCCTACCGTAGCCGTCTTAATAGGTAACTTACCGGGATTAGCAGGGTTACGTAATAGCTGAGAGTAACTTGCCATACAGCCCCAGCCTTGCTTACTGCTTCCTGATAGACCTGTTAAGCTGCTGTTGTCACATGAGTCTATTGATAAAGTAGAGCCTTTCAAAGACATGTTCATTATCGCTTTTGATTCTGAGTCCTTGATATTATTAGACGGCACACCATCTGTCAGCAGATATATGCCATTACCACTACACTCATCATCATTGAGTGGTGAGATATACGCATTTTTATTTTCATTTTTTACTTTAGAAGTCGTAATAGAGGCAGCGAAACCACTATTTTCATTATCACCTGCAAAATAAGTACGACCTCTATCATCATGATCAATATTAGAGCTAGAGTTCACATAACCGGAGATTGAGCTATATTCATCATCCCAGCTGCCCCAATTACGGCAATCATAAACATATATATCTAACTCATCATCGTATGATAATGAGCTTTCATTACTATAGCAGCGCCGCCAATAAGGATTTCCTCTATAATACTCGCGTTCAGCAGCGACCGTAACATCGTCAATAGTAGTTGTACCCATCATATAAGCACCGGCTTCTGTCAAAGCTGGCGCTGTAGGTGTGCCGCCATTGGCTGTTAACTCTTTAATTTTCTTGATAAGCTCTATGCGTTGATCGGGAGTTAAAGCGCGTGTTGGTGCTAATACATATGCTGAGTCACCATCGCTATCGTAACTAAAGGCACCCACGCCTACCTCATAATCATCTGGTAATGTGCCTTTGTCTTTATCTTCGATCTTGTTATTAGCTTTGATTTTGTCGCCCTTATAAACCTCGTCAGCCAGCATTTCTATCAGCGCTTTTTGTAGGCGCGTTAGTCTATCAAAGCGCATGACATCATTATCATCGTCATCTTCTACATAACAACCCTTTGGTGTGAAATTAATACTCTCAACAAGGTTGCTATTGAGCTTGCCATCAGCGTCGCGCCCGCGTATGACTGCAGTGATCTCTTCTGAGCTTTGGCTTTTATATTTGCTCTCACATTCGTCACCATAGTCATTTTCTATACTGCGCTCGTCCATACTGCCTGAGATATCGAGCATCATAAAGATAGTGGCCGTACCTGGTTTGGCAGCAGCATAGATCTCCAGATCGCCAATGGGCTTGCGGTTGATCTGGCTGTTGTCAGTGTAGGCGGGCGTTGTCATTAGCCCAGTGATGATCGCTGCTGCCAATACTTTAACAGGCCATGCATGGCGATCAGATGGTGCTTTATCTCTGTGTTTCATGACCTATTCCTTATATGCGATAAAAGCAATTATTCTATAATGATAATGCTGTACCTAGACATAGCTTTAGCTTTGTCAAAATCCTATTAACTGGCCGGCAAGGCACATAGTTTGCCGCTGCCTTTTCCAAAATCGACGCATTTGGTGCGTTTGGACTGGTTTTCGACATTGGCCATCTCATAAACAACCACGTTGGGTACGCCCGCTTTTACCATACAGCCGCCTATAGTGTCTGCGCTATCGGTGACAGAATGTAGACGGCTGGTCTTCTCAAAACAGTCCTTATTATCGACTTTGGTATCAGCGTACGACGGCAATACGGCAGTACTATTGATATCAAAAGTAAAGGCTTTACTAGATATCTCGCTACTGTCTTGGCCAATGGTATAGCTGCTAAACGCCTCGTTAGTCGCATTGGGCGGGGTCAGCGCGACATTGACCTGCGTCATACTGGCATTACGCGCACTGACATAATCATCTGCATTATTAGGATTACAGTAGCCTTTATCATTCAAGTTACCTGAGGGCACAACAATCGAGGCTTTATTGATATCGAAGAACTGCCCACGCGGGCGAAAGCAAAAGATATACTCATGATCAATACTGTCCGTATTAAGCATAAAGTGCCCAAAGGGGCCACTGCGCGAGATCATATCATCATAGATGGCTTTATCACTACTACCATTAACACTTTGCTCAATATTTTGATTGGCGTTATCGGCTGATTGTAACAATAAGGTATTAATCTGATCGCTAGTCGCTAGACGCAGATCGGTGGTACTCTGCTTAACGGCTATAACGCCTGCAAAGATAATCAATACTAAGAATAACAGCACCACAATGAGTACAGCGCCTTGTTGGGTGGTAGGCAGCTGCTGAGGATATGAGCGAAGCGTATTAGACATTTGATCTCTTCCTTTATGGGGAGCTATTGACAGTAGCGATAACACTCATCACCCGAGCGCTGCGTAGTAGTACAGTGGACTCATAACTGCGCCGGTAGTATTTTTTGCGCGTGGTATCTGTCTTTAGGGTATGAGTAGCTCCTAACAAGGTAAATTCATCAGCGTCAGCATCAGCGATCAAAGGCGTGTTACTACGGACAATCATGCCAAGCTTGACACTAGTGATGGCTGGTTTTTCGTCGTCAGTGGGTTTGTCTATTAGCGCATAGACACTTGGAGGTAAGTAGGTGAGCTTATCAACATCTGCTTGTGCGCCGAGCAGCACTTTGAACTGATCAACGGCTGCGACCACAACCGCTCCATTGTCTGTAAATGCTGCAGTGACATTACCATCAGCATCGACGCGCCCAGCGCTGCATGCGAGTACCAAGTTTTTAGTTGTGTCTGAGCTGCTCGCACCATTGGCAAGACGCACAAAGTAACGCTCTACCACCCAGTCAGCTTCGCCTTGTTCGACCTTACCCCCTTCACAATCGTACAACTCGTCTGGGGTAATGTTTTTATACTGAATCGTCAGCTGATCGCTGGCAATATCTTTAATATTTGACACTCCCGTACTCGCATCAATAGTGAAGTATTTGACGTCTGTAGAATTAGCATTACCAAGATTAGCTTGAGCCAATACGATGCCGCCATGATCGGTACTGTCCGTGATATAGTTGATAGGATTGCCAAGATTGGCAAGGCGCACATGCTCCTCGATACTCTGCATAGCAAAGATGCTACTGTCTTGTACCTCTGAGGCGCTTTGTTGCACCGTAATGGTACGAGTATTAATCAGATAGACTTGCATCACTGCCGCAGATATCAGCAGTCCTAATACCAGCGATATCATCAGCTCGATTAGAGTAAACCCAGCCATTGCCTGACGCTTAGCACTATAATTCATTAGTAGGCCTCCGAAATCAAGCACTGGCTGCCGCTCTTATAGACACCATTGCTATCAGCGCAAGCTTTTTCGTCATCGTCATCAAGTATCGCCTTAGTGCTATTCCAAGCGGTAATCACACACATCTGTGTTTGTATTGCTTGCGTGGTAGTACCGGGGCAGGTGGTTACATTTACCTTAATATCTTCGTCAGTCGCTATTTTTTTGACCATAAGGGCATCGCGCGCTGCGAGCTGATTGATACTGCAAGCTTGCTTAGCTACTTTTTTGTCATCAACAGTCTTAATGCTTGTTGATAAACAGCTGTCTGTGCCTGTGATGCTGATATCATCATTGTCAACCTTAACGGTACTAGTCGCTGAACCGCTTATAACCGCTTGGATCGTTGGTACAGCTCCAGGGTCTGAAGCTGCGGCAGTGGTAAAAGCTGTGCCACTACCTGTCACATAAGCTTCTGGGTAGGCACGCATCACCTCAGACAAGTTTCGCACTAAAGTCATGGACTTAGTACGCACGAGGCTCTCATCGGTGGCGCTGACCGCTCTGATTTGCAGCGCACTAAACCCTAATACCGCTACTGACAGTAATAACACGGCCACTAATACTTCCACCAGTCCGACGCCTCGCTGACGATGCATCATTAGCAGCTTCCTCCTATAGAAACGCTAACCTGTCCAAGCTTACTCACTTTGACTAGTCGTGGACTTGCATTGGTATTGCTATCGCAGATAGTCAGCGTCTCTTCATCGGCAGTTTTATTAGGTTTAAACACTACGTCATCGCCATCTATAACACTCTTAGTATTATAAGTATAGCTTGCGATGCTAGTTGAGCTATTATCTTCAATCTCGATTTTATAGTCGTCATCATCGATAGAGACTTCAATCTCCTGACGACGAATAACACTTTCAGCTTTCGCTTCTTTCAATGCGCTCACTAGAGTAGCGGTTGTCGCTTTCACTCGCTGATTGGCCAGTTGCGTACTTATATTAGGCGCCGCGATACCGACAATAATAGCCAATACCGCAATCGTCACCATCAGCTCAATCAGAGTAAACCCTGCCGAATGATTATTGTTATAAGACGAATTAGATAAAGCAGTAGTCACATCCAAATCCTAAAACCTTATAGTTAGCGCTAAGTTGACTAGCAATAATTCGCGAAATGCTATTGTTTTTATTCTGTTATAAAAACAGTCATATCTTATAAAGATGCAATATTTGTTCCGTTTATCTAAGCTATTAGCTACTGACAATACGGCCTGAATACCTTTACACATTTAAATAATACAAAAACAATTGAGGTTTATTACATACAAAAATAACACTAAAAACGTCAAGACTCTAGTCATCTTTACTATAGCAATAGATATACAGTCTATAAGAATTATTGGTTTTGACTACCGTGTGCTAGAGCGTACGCTGAAATATGGTACTTATTAGTTTTAACATCAGCAGTCTGGCTGGCGCTATCAGTAGCGTAATTCATACTACCATGAGCTGTTCTAGTAGCTTCTAGAGGGGTTAGATAAGGCTGGTCTGGTAAGAAGGCACGCGCTAATGCTTGCAAGCTCGCACCTGTGGTTGCGACATCATCGAATAGCAGTAAGCGTTTGACTGGCGGGGTCTCAGTCAGTACAAAAGCATCATTTAGATTGGTTAGGCGCTCGCTTCGGGTGAGGCCTTGCTGGCTAACCGTATCGTCCATGCGCGCGACCCCATGCCATAAGGGGATTTTCCAGTGTTTGGCGAGATGGATTGAGAGGATAGTGACCGGATCGAAACCGCGTTTACGTAAGCGGTCATCGGTCGTGGGCATAGGTAAGATGACGCTGTTACCCGCATGACAGCCTTTCGGCCTGGGTAGTTGCCGCAGCATATGTACCAGCAGAGGTAGGCGGCTCATATCCTCACTATGTTTGAAAGCACGAATGGCTTGGCGCAGCGGATAATCGTAGTAGCTAGCGGCTTGAATCGGCAAGGTGACGGATGCTGCAATATCAACATAAAAAGGCGCCGGTAGCCAAGCGATACTGCGCTGACAGCGACTACAAAGCAGGCTTTTATGAGCAGTTGCAAACAGGCTAGAAGATTGACTGGCTGATAGGTCTGCATGATTAGAATCTGCAGGTTCAGTATAGGGTGCTTTACGATAGCAGCCGCATAACTGGCAGCGTATATTGACATACTCTGCCAGCCATAAGCCGAGCTGATAAGGTGCAGGGCGGCGCAAGGGCTAGACTCCTAATAGTTATCCTAAAAGCCTTTCCAGTCGTTGAGCACTATACCGAAGCCGATAGCGGTGTTTTCGTGGTTGTAATCAATGATAGACTCGCCGTACCCTTGGAATAGCTGTACATAGCCATTGACGTTTTCGGACAAGGGATAAATATAGTCAATTTGAGCCGCGCCTTTATTAGTGCTTGGATTATAGCGCAGCGTACCACTGAGGCTTTGTTGATCAGGTAGATCATATAAGAACTTGATATCGCCGTAGCCCATGTAGTCCTCGATATCTGGGTTATCTTCGCTACTCTCATCTTCATTGTTGATGCGGGCCCATAGACGCGGTACTACTGAGAGCTTGCCCCACTCCGCTCCGGCTAGTAGATAAGCGCGGTTCCATGAGCGTGATAAAGGGTCGTCTTGACCGTTTGAGTGGTGAATCGCGCCCGCCCCTAGCATACGCAAACGTCCGCCAAAAGGTAAGTCAGCAGCTACTGGCTGAGTCAAAAATATCTCTGGCTGATAGTCCGTCGCGCGAAACGGTCTTGAGTTATCTTCGTTATAGACCTGCCAATGCGACTCTTGAGTATAACCAAACCATAAGTCAGCACTGGTATCGAATAAATCCTCGCCAACCTTTGTCTTTAGCGATAACTGAAATTTCAGCTCAGTGTTGCGAACGTCATTAGAAGTAAACGTTTCACCGGGTTCATCTGGATTACTAGGGGTTGGGCTAAGATTAGGATCAAAGGTATAAAATAGCGGTAGTACATAAGTTGGCCGATACGGTCTGACCGTCCAAGTGCCGCGCTCGCTGTTTTGATCTAAGTCATACGCTAAGCTTAGCGGCGAATATCTCTCTATCTGCTCTTGGGTGACTCCCACCTCTTCTAATACTTTTGCTTCTCTTTTTGTCAGCCCTACTGCACTTAAACTTGTATTAGTCTGCTCTTGTTCCGTGTCTAAGGTGTCGTCAGCCTCGTCTAAGTCGTCTTGCGCGAGTATCACTTGCGGGTTACCGGAGATAGTCGTCTTAAGGGTTTTGGCGAGATCTACAGGCTGCTTACTCATGGTATAGCTAGGCGTTTTGCCTTGCTCTGCTACTTTATCAAAACAAGCCAAACGTGCCGCGCTCGTCTGAACCTCGGTACATTCAAGAAACAGCTGAGCTTGCTGCGCGATAAAAGCATCGCTAGGCATTTGGCTCGGTTCAATAGCGTCATCGCCTAAATACTCTACGTTAGCCCCAGCTACTGGTATCTCATTGTAGACTGACGCCTCGCTAGCGGCTTGGGCTTGCAAAGCGGTGCAACTTAAAGCGACACCTATAGCTAGGCTCAAAGGCGTCTTTAATGCAGTATTGAAAGTCGGCTGAAGCTGAGCTTGATATCGGGTAATAACCTGAGCAAACATAGTAATCCTTGGTCATGAGGGGCAAAGATGCCGGCATATTATCTGCTGACGACAGCACAAATAAGTAGAGACTATACTCAGTTCAAAGTAAAAAGGGTCAAAAGTTTTGGTATATTACTGATATCAGTCTCTCTATCGCGCGGCTCACTTTCGACGCTGAACCAGAGTGATCTGAGTAACACATCATACTTTTTAGATTGAATCGACTATAGCGGTGATAGTCAGTGATATAAGAGACAAGTCATCGCCTGCTCTTAGACACTATTACTGCTTAATCTATATGAAATAAGGCAATAGCATTAGCCATCAAATATTGTTGCGTTATTGTAATAAAATTATGCACATTATACTAGCATTATCCCTACTTAATATTACGCATTCTGCATTTAAGAAGACTTAATAACGTTGATTATCTCTGGTCATAAAAAAGCGCGATATCCAACCTAAAAGTTAAGTATCGCGCTCGTTTAAACGATTGAATCTGATATCAATTATTCAAAGCCGTCAAAGTCTGTTCGAACTGTTGGCGTCCGATCTCACCGACTTGCTTATTCACGAGCTCTCCGTCGACATAATATAGCAGCGAAGGCGGTCCAAACAGCTGATAGCGTGCTAAGATGGCTTTTGAGTCCGCTGTGGTTTCAGTGATATCGAGTCTGACCAATTGCCAGTCCTGCATCTGCGCGGGGCGATTATGAAATAAGTTTTTTTCCATAATACGGCACTCGATACACCATTCAGCAGTGACATCAACGATAACTTTAGGGTTCGCGGCGATAATGGTATCTAGTTCTGCTAATGTGGTGACATGCTCATCTGTCGCTTGGGCTCCTGCGGCTTGGCTGGTTCCTAAGGCTTGATTGGTACTTTGTCCTGCTGATGACACCATCGTTGGCGCTGCTGTTAGTGACGCTAGAGGATGTAAGCTATCCTCATTGCCTAAGGCGGCACCGATAATCAGCATCGTTGCCCAAATACCGACGACTAAACCTAGCGCTTGCGTCAGCATACGCGCCCGACCGACCCAGCTCCACGCCCAAGTCGCGACCACCATAAACCATAATGCCCAAACCAGAAGCATCACCGGCGAGATAAAGACCCGCTCAATCATTAGCAGTGCTACGGCGAATAATAACAGCGCAAAGCCTTGCTTGACCCAGTCCATCCACGCGCCAGCTTTGGGCATGATCTTGCCTTGCGTCGCGCCAATTAAGATCAGCGGCGCAGAGAGACCGAAACCGAGCATAAACAAAGCGATAAAACCGAGTAGCGGACTGCCAATAGTAGAAACCGCCAACAGTGCGCCAAACAAAGGCGCAGACACACAAGGCGAGACGACTAAAGCGGATAAAAACCCAGTGACTAAGCTACCGCTAGTACTACCAAGCTTGCTGTCGCCGGCTTGGCTTAATTTGTGTAGCTTGTTACTCATAGCATGGGGCAAACGAATTGTAAAGACGCCAAGCATATACAGCGCCAGCAGTACAAAAACAATGGCAAAGCTAATCAGGATAATAGGGTTTTGTAGCCAGCCAATGATGCCAAGCGACTCGCCAAATATCGCAATCACCGCGCCAAGCAGGCCGTAAGCAATAGAGACACCTAGCGCATAGCTTGTGGTTAAGATAACGCCCCTTTTGACGGTTGGGTTCTCTTGACGGGCGACAATATTGGCCACTATCGGCAGCATCGGTAATACGCAAGGCGTCAGCGCTAACCCTAACCCTGCTACGAATAACAGTAATAAAGCCAGCCAAGGATGCGTTGCCAGCCCAAACGGATCTTCGTTACCTAAGCCGTTAATCATGCCGTTATTGCTAGTATTGCTAGTATTGCTAGTATTGCTAGTATTGCTAGTATTGCTAGTATTGTGAGTCTGGCTACTCGTTGTCGTGCCGTCACTGGCAAGGCTGACACTATCTTCGGCCTCAATACTGCTATCGTCGCCAGAGACTGAGCTAGTCGCGGTCATGTCACTATTTAAAGTACCACTCTTCAAAGTGCCACTATCTAAAGTATCGTAATCAATCGCATCGCTGTCTAAATCATCATAGTCGATAGCTTCGTCAGTGGCGAGCGCAGACGACATGGCTGATTGAGTGCTCGTGGCTGCTATTGTAGCCGTATTACTGCCTTTACTGTCCCCACTAGTATCAGCATCAGCATTAATAGACACTGTGGTTTTGATTTTTTCTGGCGGATAACACAGACCCGCTTTGGCGCAGCCTTGCCAACCTATCGTCACCTCGCCCGCATTCACACTTTTGCCGTTGGTGCTAGTTAGCGTCGTGCTAGCCACCACATTGGCTTGGTCAAACACGGGCACTTGCCCATAAGTCGGATCATCGATAGAAACGGGCTTTTGGCTGAACTTGAACGCACTGGCGCTTACCCCAGCCGGCAAGTCAAGCTTGAGCTGATCTTTATAAACATAATGCTCTGGGGTGATATCAAAATTTATAGAAAGCTGTGTGCCTTTAGCGACAGGCTGAGTGCTGCTCGTGACTTGAAAGGCCTCGCCTACTGGTAAGAACTTAGGAGCCGCCGCGCTCTTATTACCAAATAAATCGCTAAGGGACGCCGCTTGCGAGGTAGTAGAAACAGCCATCAACCCTGTGACGGCCACGCCGGTTACTAGCGAGCTACTAGATAACCCTAATGCCAGTAGATAAGCGGCAGCTGAGCGGGCTTTTTTTGTCGGTGCAGGATGATTCATTGACGTCTTTATAGACATAAAGGACTACCTTTTTATTACTGATATTGCACAAGCAAGGTACTGATAAAGACTATTAACGAGTCGCCGGAATATTGATTTTAGTGGTTACTTTTTCTGGTGGATAACATAGCCCTGCGGTCGCGCAGCCTTGCCAATCGATAATGATCGGGGCATTTTTGGCACCTTTACCGTTTTTGGTTGCTAAAGTGGTGGTCGCGACAACCGTTCTTTGTTTAAATACCGGCACTTTACCAAAGGTAGGATCATCGATAGTCACCGGCTTTTGACTGTAGGTAAAAGGCGTGGCGCTGATACCTTTAGGAAAGCGAACTTTGAGCTGGTTTTTATAGACATAATGGCCCGGCGTGATATCAAAGGTAATCGCTAGGCGCGTGCCTTTACTCGTCGCTTTGCTGTCAGTTAAGACATCAAAGGCCTCATCTACTGGTAAAAACTTCGATGACTTACTGCTACTGCTGCTAAACAGATCGCTTAGACCAGCAGCCTGCGCACTCATTGACAGTCCGATCACTGATAAACTAGCGGCTACAGTAATGACCCATACACGAGGTGTTTTTGAGCACATTTTATTGACGTGAGTTTTATTGATAACAGCTGACGCTGACAAAAGCGTTTTGATAGACATAGACAATGACCTCTAATAGCAGTTCTGAATGCTATCGGTGTTCAGTGATAAATATTGCGTTGTAATCTTAAATGTGATGGGTGCACACCCTACATATGGTGATTGAAGATTGATGAAAACAACGCGGAGCAAAACATAATAATTATTATAATATAAATTTATATATTACTCTATTTTACCATTATGGTCACTCATGATAGCTGCGTATAAAAAATATCAACCAATAACGACTTATTGATTGATATTGAGTGTTTATAGGCTAGAGCTGTATGGCTAAAAGCTAATCGAAGCCATGGACAGTAGATAACTATATTTGTGCGTAAATATCCGCGTCTAGCCCTTCACCGCCCTGCTGACCATCAGCGCCTAACGAGAACAGATCATACTGACGCCCTTCGCTACCAGGCGAGGCATATTGGAGCTCGTTATCCCAACCATCTGTCGGATAGCCGCCCTTAATATAACCGCCTTCCGGATAGTTTTTGGCGTCGCTTGGCGGCGTGATTAGCGCATCCAAGCCTTGTCCAGACGTCGGATAGCGCGCATTGTCCACTTTGTACATATCTAGCGCGTTCGATACGGTCGCAAGCGCCGTCTCCGTGGTTTTGACTCGTGCTTTGTCACTTTGTCCTACCACTCTAGGTACCACTAAGCCTGCCAAAATTGCCAAAATCACGATAACCACCATAATCTCAATCAAGGTAAAGCCGGTTTGTGAGCTTGTTTTTGTCAGGTGGCGCTGATGCTGTTGTGCTTTTATGCTAATCATTTGCGCTTGATCCATCTTAGTCATCGCTTGCATCCGTACTGGGTTAATAATAAAAGTCAGTAATAAAGGGCTGTAAAATTTAGGGCGTGTTGAACATTCGACCATGGCACTGACAGAGACTATTTTTTAGGCGATTTGCAGATAAAAATGGTAAGTTTAGTCGTTCTAAGCGTCTATTTTTATCAATAAAGCGGCAAAAAATAGTCCTGTCCCTGTTGCTGTCGTGAGGGCTGATGCTAAAATCACCCTAGTCGTTGTGAAAATCTAGCCAATGCAATAAGCATTATCTGCAATTTTCACTTAGACTAGAACTATTTTAGCGATCAGCAGTGCGCATTTGTGAATGTTCAACACGCCCTAATAATAATCACTATAGACTATGAGCTACTATTTTTCCACCAGCGTCAGCAGACAGACGACACTTTGGATGCTTCATTAGGCGCTTTAAAACGCTTTTTTCTTTATATTGCATGATAGATGCTCGCTACTATAGCGTAATGTGCTGGCGGGGATAAGCGCAAATAGGTGTCAGTCAATAATATACAACAGTGCGCAAAACTTAAGAAAGCTAGCCTATCCTGCCAAGTCATTCATATTGACGATAGGTAGCATCACTGCCATAACGATGATCATTACGATAATGCCCATAAACACCAGCATCAGCGGCTCAAGTAGCGATAATAAAGTGCTGATAAAATTTGTGGCTTCCGCTTCTTGCATGTTGGCGGCGCGGCTCAGCATATTTTCAAGCTCGCCTGAGTTCTCCCCGCTCTTAATCATCTGTACCATCATTGGCGGAAAGTACGAGGAGCGCTCAAGCTGACTTGAGAGACTCGCGCCTTCGGTGACTCGGTCGGCCGCGGTCATAATAGTTTGCTGAATATGCAAGTTCGTCGCCACCGCCGCGCCGATGTGCAGCGCCTCAATCAAAGGCACGCCAGAGCGTACCAATATTGCAAGGGTGCTTGCAAAACGAGCGGCATTCAGGCCCTTAGATAGTCTTGCCAATATCGGTAGCTTGAGTACCAAACTATCGATAGCCAGCTTACCGGCCTGCGTCTGCGCGAAGCGGTACAGGACAAACCCAGCCGCCACTAAGACAAGTAATATCAGCCACCACCAGTCGGTAATGATATTCGATAGCGTCAGCACCACTTGCGTAATCCAAGGCAGCGCTTGCTCGGATTGCTCAAACACTTTGACAATTTTGGGTACCACAAAGCTCATCAGCCCCATGATGACCGCCGCTGCCATGACCATCAATATAATGGGATAGACCATAGCGCCTTGAATCTTCTTTTGTAGCGCAAAGCGGTTTTCGGTGTAGTCGGCGAGCTGATTGAGGATGATATCCAGATGACCGGATTTTTCGCCGGCAGCGATGGTGGCGATATACAGTGGCGGAAAGCTGGCCGCTTGCTGCAAAGCACGTGCAAGGCTCAAGCCTTCTAACACATGCGAGCGCACTGCTAGCATTAAGGACTTGATATGGGTTTTAGGAGATTGTTTGGCGACAGCCGCTAGTGTTTCTTCTAGCGGAATACCGGCCGCTAATAGCACCGACAGCTGACGTGTCAGTAGCGCAAGCTCATAAGCAGACGGTTTTTTATAGCGGTTTTTGTGTTTATCTTGTCTGTTATTGACTGCGCTGACCTCTACCGGCGTCCAGCGCTTATCACGCAGCTGCTGGCGTATCTGCCGCGCAGAATCACCCTCTAACAGGCCTTTTTGCATCGCTCCTTGATCATCAAAAGCTTTGTAATGATAAGCGGCCATAACAGCAAGGATCCTAAATGAGCGAATAAGGGAGAAGTAGCACGATAATAGCGCAAACCAAACAGCTTTAAAGATGCAGCTTATAAAGCGGCTTTCGCTTTTAAACCTACTAAAGCGCTAGAGTCTCGGTTAAGAATAAGAGCAATGAAAAAGAGGAACGGCTAGAACAAAGGCGTCGAATCTTGGCTCTCAGGCATCATTCCTTGTAGCAATAATACCTCTAAGTGCTGCTGTTGTAGCTTTTTATCGAAGTCATTGACCTCAGCAATCAGCATCTTTTCGATGCGTTTGTCGCTGGCATAAACGCTTAAACGTGCACAAATCACCGCCAATTGATAAACGCGCTTTTTGCAGTAGCCGTCTAGACCTTGTAGCAAACGTACCATATAAGGCGTCTCGAGACTGGCATAGTCATAGCCCTCAACCACTTGCTCGCCAAGCGGAGCGACACCATAGCTTATCGATAGGTGCGCGCAAAAATAGCAGCTGAATAAATAACCAATGACGTGACCGATATAATAGCCACGATCATAGGTGAAGCTACTGACGCCAAAATGACCTAAGACATAGCTATTAAGGCTACCTTGATCAACGATGGGCTTGCCATGTTTGAGCTTGCCGATAGTAGGCAGGCGCAGTGGATTGTGTCCGTCCTGCGCGGTGAGCTGCCAACCTGCCGGCTGCTGCGCGGGCATGTTGCTGACGATATCAGCGATAATATCATCAACCACATGTAGCTGTTGCCAAAGACGCTCTATAGACTCCACCTCAAGCAAACCGCGCTTATCGAGCTGCTTGGCGAGCGTAAACTGCTGATATTCAGCGAACTGCGTCTTTAGGGTTTGTACTAAATAAGTGGGACGCACGTTCGCCGGCGCTAGATAAAGCAGGCGCGTAAGCTCATGTTGGTCACGGTAAAGTGCTAGGCGCTGCTCTGCCACACTGCCTTGTGTATCAGGCGCGGCAACATTTTGATCTATAGCTACCGGAACTAAAAACCGCTGTACTAGCTCAGCTTTATTAGGCGCTGCCGTAGAGGATGATGGCTTGCGATACACGCTATCTTTGTTTGTCTGCTCATCACTCGTTGTAGCCTTGTCATTACTTATAGCGTGGTCACTACTATCATGAGCGGCAGGTGCAAGCGTGACAAAGTGTTGCTCAGAATTTGGTTGGGTCATAACATATCTTCGCTAACAAAAATAAATATCGTTTCGGCAATATCGTTTTGGGATTGATACTCTAAAACGAGTCACTGTCTATAGTACCTGATCCCACTGCCATTGTCAGCTGCCCTAACAGCAGATAGCGCGCTGTTTATATATCGTAAGACAACAGCGCTACTCGTAGTATAGGACATTACGCTAAAGGAATTTATATCAGTAGCGCTAGGTTGCACCTAAGTATTGGTTGTCTTTAGGGCGACCTATGAACCAAAAAAAACCCTAAGATTATAAAGTTAATCCTAGAGCTTATCAGGTTTAAATGACTAAATTTATAATGTCAGAGCACTATGACATTGCGTCACTAAAACATCAAGGCTTGCTTTGCTTACACCGCTATCCTTCTTTGATACTGCTGGCGATAGGCTTTAGGTGACATGCCATAAACGCGTTTGAAAGCTTGGCTAAACGTAGAGTCTGACGCATAACCGACCAGCTCACTGATACGGCTAATACTGTTTTGCTGTAAGCGTAAGTAGCGTGATGCTAAGCGTAGACGATAGTCAATTAAGTAAGTCAAAGGCGGCATACCGACTACCTCTTTGAAGCGCTGCGCGAAACTCGAGCGCGACATGCCGGCCACTTCAGCAAGCTTATGAATCGTCCAGTTTTCATTGGGCTTATAATGCATAGCGGCTATCGCTTTAGCTAAATAGGGGTCTTTTAGCGCTCTTAGCCAATTATCAGTGGTCTCAGGCAAGCTCTCTATATAAGTGCGCAGACACTCAATCATCATAATACCGGCCCAGTGATTAATAACGGCCATCTTACCCATGCGCTCTTTTTCAGACTCTAAAGTGAGTAGTTTGACCTCGATATCTAACACCCCAAACCTAGCATCTGAGGCATCACTAAGCTCAGGTAAAATCGAGGGCAACACCGATAATAAAGGCCGAGTCATCTCTTTATCATATTGGCACTCGATTAAAATCAAAGACACATTGTTATCATCAGCTGAATTAAGCTCGATAATACTATCTGCCTCATTAACCAATCTAGCATCCAAAGATTTTGCTTCATTACCATGATAGTTTAGAGCATAGCTAATATGCTGAGCCGCATTAGATATCATAATAATATCACCAGCGTGAGCTTGGCGCACTTCGCTACCAACATCCAGACAAAATCCGCCAGATAGGACCAAATAAAACAAGATGGTATCTTTTTTATCGATTGCATAAGACCAGTTACCAGCGCCATTTATGCGATGATATTTGGTTTCAAACAAATTCACGTTTTGTAATAACACGCTTAGGGTATCCATCGATTTTTCCTTCAACAATCCAATGACTAATTAGTCAGCGATAGCAAAATAAACCACCTATCTATTAGCAAACAAGTCAAATCGTTCAACTTGGACTCTAAATAAGAATATACATACGCTAAACACATCTTACACTTAAACAATACCATTATTTTTGGCTTCTACGAAGTATATAAAAATCGTGATAAAAGTCTAATTATAATCGCAAGTGTTTAGCGAGCAGCTAAAAAGCGCAAAAATACAAAACCCAGACGCAAAAAAATGCCCAACAAGGCGAGCATTAATAGATTTTATACGATTTAGGGTTTAAACATTTGGAAGTTTGAGCTAAAGAAAAGACAGGATTAGGCTTTGTCAGCGGCACAGTAGTGCGCGATAAGGTTTACTAAAAGTAGTAAGAAGGAGATATATAGAAAAAATATGGGGCGACTGATGGGACTCGAACCCACGACAACCGAGATCACAACCCGGGGCTCTACCAACTGAGCTACAACCGCCATAACTACTGCCAAGGAAGGCAAGGTTTGCAGGCTAAATGGCGCGCCTGGCAGGATTCGAACCTGCGACCACCTCCTTAGAAGGGAGATGCTCTATCCAGCTGAGCTACAGGCGCTCTTAAGGGCTCTTTATCTATTTGGCTAAGCTATTATTTAAATATTAACAACTAAACCATTATACATAAAAAAAAGCCTGTAAGGCTCTTAAAATAGATGGTCGGAGTGATAGGATTCGAACCTACGACCCTCTGGTCCCAAACCAGATGCGCTACCAAACTGCGCCACACTCCGAAATTCTCTATTGTCTCGCTAGCGTAAACGATTAAATAATTATTAGCTATCAGATAAACTGCGCTTTTAATTACGTCGCGTTCCTCGCTATCGAGGTGCACATATTAAGGGGTAAACACGATACTGTCAACACCTATTTTTAAATAATTTTATTTGGCACCACTTTAGAGACAAAATCAGGATCTCTTAAGCGTTTTATCCAGCCCGCTCTTTACTATCTTCACCGCTGTATACAGGCTCTAGTATTTGACCCGTCAAGACGTTAAATGGCATGAGCCAAAGCGTTCCCTCTGTAGGCTTAGTGCTACAAGTGCTGTTTTGAGCGCGGTTTGCCATACTGTTATCTGCGTTAGTAGTAGGGCCAAAACGTGCGTCCCGCTGACGATGTAGCGCGATCGGCCGCGATCGGCCATCAGTCACAGGATAGACCAGCCAAACTTGCTCGGCTTGATAGGCCTGCGCGTAGCTACTGAGCTGATAAGCATCACTTGCGCTGATGTCACCCGCTTTAGCTAACAGCTTCCATTTGATATCTATGACATGACTACAATAACGAGTAGCGCCCCTCTCATTGCTACTGCTACCTTGCTCTGGTGCCTGCCGATAAATCAATAAATCAGGACGCATAGACAGCTGCGCTTGTCCTAAATGATCTTTGAGCCAGACGTGCTGAGCTTGATAAAGAGGCAGATAATGATCTTGGCGTTGAGCGAAATGATTAGCAATCCTTAGGCTCGCCCACTGCTCGAAGGCTAGGTTCATGTTGAGTAATAGACACAGGCGTATTGGTGCTGAATGACTAAGGTCTGACTGGTGACCACTTTTTTGATGACTGCTGATAATATTACCCGTAGGCATCGTTGCCGCTTGAGTCTTAAGTAGCCAATAAGCAAAAGCTAGCAGCTGCTGAGATGCTTGGCGTTGCTGCCTACCAACGGGTTGCTGGCTGAGCTGCTGCATGGCACTGATATATAGTGAGTCGAGCTGCTGATACTCGTGCGGACTAAGAGCCATGATACTGCGCCACGCTAGCCAGTACTTGGGCAGTAGCGGAGCTGTCAAGAGGGGCTCAACAAGCTGCAAGGCGCTTTTGATCAGCCGATTACTAAGCATTTGCGTGCTGAGCGTACTGACCTCGTTGACAAACTTATGCGGCTGATGGCTATTGTCTCGTAGCTGCTCTTTGATACGCAGTTTGCCTTGCAAAGACGCTTGGTTCTCAACCGTCGTTTGATAGTGCTGACTTGGCTGATGACGGCTGAGTAGCTGCAAAAACTGCTCTAGTAGCCACTGCGATATAGGAACACCTGCTATGGGTAGTGGCGTCAAATTGGCGCTAGCTTGACCGAAGTTTTTGAGCGCTGGTAGCTGATCATCGTTGGCATTAATTAAAGTACTTAGCATCTGCTCAACCCACTGGCGAGTTTGTACTATATTGTCAAAATGCGCGTGCTCAAAATGCGAATCACTCTCCAAGGGTGAGGTTTTGGACTTCTCGCTAACGGTATGAGCGAGCGTTTTTGGTAGTATCTCTAAAGTGATATGACTGGGCAGCAGGATAACGCCTATATAATGGCCGACTTTAAGCTGCCATTGACCACGCTGACGCTTAATACTAAATACTGGCAGCTCTTGCGCCATCAGCCAGTTAAAGTCACTGGCATGAGTAAAATCATGTACGGTTAAGCGTTGATGCTCGTGCACGCTCATCACGACTTGTGCTGCGCCATCTGTGTTTGTTTTGGATGCCATCGTTTATTCTTTAAATAGGATTGCCATGTAGCTTCAATATAAGCGCTGATATGCTGCCGCTTGAACAAACTTACCCGTACCAGCTAGCAAATCAGCATTGATAACATAACCGCTATGGCCCATATTGGATGAGGCAAAAATACCGTTAGACGCTAAGACATGAGAATGAGCGGCGACATCGTTGTCAGCCTTTGCATCCTGAGCGACTGCGTGCTGACTACTCATCTGCGCATCTTGAATAAACTGCGCGGCCACAGGCTGCCCCTCATCACAAAATAAAAACTGTAGCATCTTTAGCTGTCCGCCAGTAGCTTGCACTAATTGCGGAATGATCTGCTCTACTAGCGCCGCTTGCAGCTGCGCTAGCGTATTAACAGTGAATAAAAACGCATGACCTAACTGGGCTTCTTGCCCAAGCGTCTGTGTGATTCGGCTGTTGATTCCAGCCAATAACTGCCCTAAATCCACCGCCTCCTCATCAACGCAAATCGTCGCGAGCAGTTCAGGCTGCGGCGGACAATCAATAAAGCGAAAACGTCGGCGTAGTGCCATGTCGAGCGGAGCTAACGAATGGTCTTGGGTATTCATCGTGGCATAGATATCGACATTGGCCGGAACGCTAAAGGAGCGCCCAGAATACGCAAGCGTCACAGACATGGCATTAGGCGTGCCCACACGTTTGTCCGGCTCAATCAAACTTAACAGCTCACCGAACACGCGAGCGACATTGGCGCGATTGATCTCATCAATCAGCATAGCGTAACGCTGCTCAGGATCATGAGCTGCGCGCTGACACAGCTGTAAGAACGCGCCGTCTTGCACCTCGTAGCTGACTTGTCCTGAGCGATGAGCGCCGAGCACCGGACGAATGCCTTCAACAAACTCCTCATAACCATAAGCCTGATGAAAGCTCACCATACTAAAACGCTCGTTACGTATGGGTTGAGCGCTGCTAGTTTGCTTAGCTTGACGATACTCCGTTAGCTGCTGCTGTAAGCCCTCTAGCAGTGTCAGACTATCGGCTAATAGATACCAAGCACCGCTCTCATCTTTATCAAAATAAGCTTGGCTGGCGCGCTTATCACAGCTGACCGTTTGTGAATCGACTGGACTATGCGTCTGCAGTACCGACCAGACGGTGTTATTAAGGTTTTTTAGGCGCTCATTTTGCGCCGCTTTGGTAACAAAAAACTCATGCGCCACGATTTCTGGTACTTTCACTAAGTCTTTTTGCCGCGTTTTTTTGTCTAATAAAATTAGGCAGACCACTTCGCGCCAGCTCAATTCACTGACCAGCTGCGTTAGCCACATCTGGTGGTCAATGGTAGGCAAACAGTCGCTGTACTGCTTGGCGATTTGTAGCAGTCGATACGTTTTGCCCGTACCAGCAACGCCGCTATAGATGACGTTGACGGGGTTTTGATTAGCAGATAAAGTTTCGGTGGGGCTCATAGATCTCATAACGTCACTGTATATTACTGTATTTTGAGGGCGTGGTAGTTTATGCTAATAGACAAAACGATAAGTCGCTCAATGCTATCATATGCCGCTTATCGCTCATTGCAATATGACTTTTAAATGGTGTCACCCTAGGAATATTATATGTCAGGATTATTCAATAACTTACCCCGTAAATTAACCAAAAAAGTCACCGAAAAGGTTCCCAGTCAGTTGCCTGAAAAGGTCGCCGAAGCTATCAATACGGTCACGGACAAAGAAGAGCAAACCAACGCACCAACCAGTACCTTAAAGCCTGTGAATAATCAATTCTCCAAGCTATTATCAGTCACTAAATATCTGCCTAGTGGCGCGCGCTCTACGATTTTATCCAAAGCCTTTGGTAAAGTGGTGCCTTATGTTGGAACGACTGGCGTTTATTACGAAACTGTTGAGCCCAACCAAGTCATCGTCAGCTTAAAAAACGACAAAGGCGTGCAGAACCATATCGGCTCTATCCATGCGGTCGCCGTGACGTTACTGGCTGAAACGGCCACAGGATTTATTTTGGGTCTTAACTTGCCAACAGATCGGATGCTACTGATAAAATCCTACTCGGTCAATTTTTATCGCCCGCTCAAAAAAGGCCAAGTCGCGGCAGTCGCGACTTTATCTGACGAGCAGCGTCTGAAGATTCTAAATACGCCAAAAGGTGAGATGGTCATCCCTTGCGTCATCAATGATCGAGAATCTGAAAGCACCCGCGACCCTATCACCGTTGAGATGACTTGGGCTTGGATACCCAAATCTGAGCTAGAAGCGCGTCGTCAAGGCCGCGAATCATCCGCGCAAGAGTCAGAAACCAATAACGCCAATAACACTGATAACACTAATAACTCCGACAATACTGATAACGCTGAGCAAAACTCTATAGATAAAGAACAGACGGATACTTAGCTCAAAAGCTAGCATTAGAGTTGTTGGTCAATACATTAATGAGCAATCACAATAATCATTGATAACGTTAGTTAGCATTGCCTAAAACTAAGAATATCTAAAACTAAACCTGCAATAATAAGGATAAAATAATGATGACTTATCATAAATCACTTGCCGCAAAACTTGGCAAAACCTTACCTACCGCAGCACTAGCTCTAGGCTTAGCTTTTAGTGCGCAGGCGGCTACTACAACTAACCCGACCTTAACCCAATCCAAACCGATATTTTTGGGCGGCGGCGGTGAGTATCCGTTCTCAAGTGCCGTTCGCGTCGGCGACACTTTATATATGTCAGGACAGATTGGCTTTAAAGACGGTAAGTTGGTCGAAGGCGGTGTCAAAGCAGAAGCCAAGCAAGCGCTAGATAATATCAATGGCACGCTACTGCAGTACGGCTATCAAAAGTCGGACTTGGTCAAATGTATGGTCATGCTCACGGACATGGGCGACTTTAATGACTTTAATGACGTCTACAAAACCGAGCTGGCTAAGCCTTATCCAGTACGCTCTGCTTTTGGCGTAGCAGACTTAGCGGCTGGAGCAAGTGTTGAGATCGAATGTATGGCTGCTAAATAATATAACGCAGTCTCATGCTTGATTTAAGTTTAAGCGTCCTCTAGCAGGGCGCTTTCTTTGGTCACCCGCAGTACCTCCTCCAAAGTGGTGCGTCCCGCGATGACTTTATGCAAGCCATCAGCGCGAATCGATGGCGTCTGCGCGCGCGCGTAGCTTTCAAGCTCAAACTCGGCGCTATTACTATGAATCATCCGCCGCAAGGTCTCGTCGATAGGCACAACCTCATAAATAGCGGTACGTCCTTTAAAGCCGGATTGATTGCACTTATCACAGCCGACAGGTTTTGGCAGCTTAATCTGGCTTTGATTGTCGATAGCGATCTCGCTAAATAGCTTGGCCTCCTCGGTATCAGCAACTTGCCAACGATGACAGTGACTACATAGCGTACGCACCAAGCGCTGCGCCACCACGCCGATCAGTGAGGATGATAATAAAAACGGCTCCACGCCCATATCTTGCAGACGCGTAACCGCACCAATGGCCGTGTTAGTATGCAAAGTCGATAGCACTAAGTGACCCGTCAAAGAAGCTTGCACCGCAATCTCAGCAGTCTCAAGATCTCGAATCTCCCCTACCATTACCACATCTGGATCTTGACGTAGCATCGCGCGCAGGCTTTTGGCAAAGGTCATATCGACCTTATTATTGACCTGCGTCTGCCCGATACCATCGAGCTGAAACTCAATCGGATCCTCAGCGGTCAAGATATTGCGCGTCT
Source organism: Psychrobacter sp. TB15 (assembly GCF_000511655.1). Taxonomy (NCBI): domain Bacteria; kingdom Pseudomonadati; phylum Pseudomonadota; class Gammaproteobacteria; order Moraxellales; family Moraxellaceae; genus Psychrobacter; species Psychrobacter sp. TB15. The sequence continues at coordinate 60,367 of NZ_AYXN01000017.1, read as the reverse complement.
GATCGTTAAGATCAGTCAACGCGGCATAAAGGGTGGTGGTTTTACCCGAACCTGTCGGGCCAGTCACTAAGATAATACCGTGCGGCCGATGAATCAGATGTGCAAGCTGATGGTAGTCGTTATCAGCGAGCCCTAAGTAAGTCATGTTAAGACGCCCCGCTTGCTTATCGAGCAGACGCATCACCACCCGCTCGCCAAAGCTTGAGGGCAGCGTCGATACCCTGACATCCACCTCGCGGCCTGCTAGTCTCAAACTAATACGCCCATCCTGCGGTACGCGCTTTTCAGCGATATCAAGCTTGGCCATTACTTTAATACGCGAGACTAATAAGGGCGCCAGTTGCCGCTTGGGGGTGATAATCTCTTTGAGCTCGCCATCAACGCGAAAACGCACCACTAAGCGCTTCTCAAAAGTCTCGATATGGATATCTGAAGCATTCAAGCGGATTGCTTCAGATAACAGCGCATTGATGAGCCGAATAATAGGCGCATCATCTTGGCTATCCATCAAGTCTTCAGTCTCAGGCACACTATCTGCCAAACTATCGAGATCGGGGTGATCCTCAAGGCCGGCGGCAATGTGCTGCGACTCACCAGTATTGCCTGCATAAGCGGCGTTCATGCGTTTTTCGAACTCATCAGCACTAACGCTGCTGTACTCAGGCGCCGCGCGTAGCCCTTGCTGCTGCAAAAACCGCACTGCTTCATTGATAGCCGATAACGGCGTCGCTTTAGTCAGCAACAGCGTCGGCGGCATATCAGAATCAATGGCAGGTATCGCTAATAACTGATGGCGCTTAGCAAAGCTGTACGGCAATGGCATCATAATGTTGACCTAATAACGAGAGAGTCCAAAAACGGGATAATAAATTAGCTTAAGCATAGCTGATACATCAAAAAAAGCTTACGCGTCATGCACGTCAACCGTTATTTTATAGCGCTAAAGATAGCGTCGAAAGTTTTTTAGTAAGCTTCTATGATTTTGTTGTTATAATAACACTTTTGCTACTTTTGAGCGCTTAGATAATAGCTAGACTGTACTACTGATTCACTATGTTATGTTGATAATGTTTAGCTTATTTGGCTCAATTCAATACTGAAATAGCTCTTTTTTAATCGTTGTTTCAGCATCTGTATCCTTCACACCATCCTCATGAATAAGCTATCAGGACTTATGATATGTCACAAGCGATAACGACAGCTAATGACCACAGCGCTGCAACTGTAGACCAGCTAGATACTTTCACCGTAGGTAGTCGGACATTTTCATCGAGGCTGCTGGTCGGTACGGGCAAATATAAAGATCTAACCCAAACAGGTAAAGCAATTACTGCCTCTGAGGCTGAGATTGTCACTGTCGCTATTCGCCGCACCAATATCGGCCAAAATAGCGATGAGCCTAATCTACTAGAAGTCATCTCGCCAGATAAATATACCATACTACCCAATACTGCTGGTTGTTTCGATGCCGATAGCGCGGTACGCACTTGTAAGTTGGCCCGTGAGCTATTAGGCGGTCACAACCTTGTCAAGCTGGAAGTACTCGGTGATGAAAAAAGCCTCTATCCTAATGTCACTGAGACTCTAAAGGCGGCTAAAGTGCTCATCGATGATGGGTTTGAGGTCATGGTCTACACCTCAGATGATCCTATCGTCGCTCAGGAATTAGAGAGTATGGGCTGCGTTGCTATTATGCCTTTAGGAAGCCTTATCGGCTCAGGTCTTGGCCTGCTCAATCGCCACACTCTGAGCTTAATTATTGAAAATGCCAACGTGCCAGTCTTAGTTGATGCAGGCGTAGGTACTGCCTCCGATGCCGCTATAGCGATGGAGCTTGGCTGTGATGGGGTGCTGATGAACTCAGCGATTGCTCATGCACAAAACCCAGTCTTGATGGCTGAGGCTATGAAGCAAGCGGTTCGTGCTGGCCGCGCCGCCTTCTTAGCGGGGCGTATGCCAATGCGCAAAGTGGCGACTGCTAGCTCGCCGCAAACTGGTTATTTCTTTCAGTAGTCATTAGAATCAGCTAAGCTTTGCTTTATATTATTTTTAGTGAATATTAGGGCGTGTTGAACATTCGACCATGGCACTGACAGAGACTATTTTTTAGGCGATTTGCAGATAACAATAGTAAGTTTAGTTGTTCTAAGCGTCTATTTTTATCAATAAAGCGGCAAAAAATAGTCCTGTCCCTGTTGTTGTCGTAAGGGCTGATGCTAAAATCGCCCTAGTCGTTGCGACTGTTTAAATAAAATCAGCTAGCCAATGCAATAAGCATTACCTGCAATTTTAACGACGACTAGAACACAGCTTTGATAAACTAGTAGCTATCAGCAGTGCGCATTTGTGAATGTTCAACACGCCCTAATTGAATTAGTTATACTACCTCTCTATTGCCCTACTGCCATAAAAGGATTTAGCATGCGACTAATGACAGCCGTTGATCAGCTTTTTTTACTCCTTGAGTCTCGTAAGCAGCCCATGCATGTGGGCGGCTTATTTTTATTTGAATTGCCAGAAGAAGAACAAGGAAAAGATAGCGAATTTGTTTATCAGCTCGTCCAACAATTGCAAAACTCTGAAGTGCCGCCAAGCTTTCCATTTAATCAAGTATTAGAAAACTTGCTATTTTGGAAGACAGATGATCAGTTCGATGTTGAGCATCATTTTCGCCATGTAGCGCTGCCTAATCCTGGCCGCGTACGTGAGCTGTTGATGTACATCTCTAAAGAGCATAGCCGCCTATTAGATCGAGCGATGCCGCTATGGGAGTGTCACGTCATCGAAGGTATTTTGCCAGAAGCTGAAGGGATGCCTGAGCGTTTCGCTTTATATTTCAAAATCCACCACTCTTTAGTCGATGGTATTGCCGCTATGCGCTTGGTACAAAAGGCTTTGTCACAATCACCCAATGAGCCGGTGACGCTACCTATCTGGTCACTCATCACCCGTCATGGCAAAAAAGCTGAAAACCTACTTCCCACTGCCCGCTCCGCTTCGCGTATCATTAAAGAGCAGCTATCGACTATCAAGCCGGTATTTACAGAACTTATCGATAACTTTAAACACAACGGCAAGCCCGATTATGTCGGTACCTTTGATGCGCCGATGAGTGTGCTCAATCAGCGTATCTCAGCCTCACGTCGTATCGCTGCGCAGTCCTATGATTTACAGCGTTTTCATACTATTGCCGATGCCTTTGGTGTCAATCAAAACGATGTGGTACTCGCGGTTTGTGCCGGCGCTATCCGTCGCTATCTACTCACTATGGAGGCGCTACCGAACAAGCCTTTGATTGCGTTTGTTCCTATGTCTCTACGTAAAGATGAGAGCGCCTCTGGTAATCAAGTCTCCTTTTTGATGGCTAATTTGGGGACACATCTTGAAGACCCCATTAAGCGGATGCAATTGATTCATGACAGTATGAATAGTGGTAAGCGCCGCTTTCGCCGCATGAACAAGGCGCAAGTTATTAACTATAGCGCCATCGCTTACGCTTGGGAGGGTCTCAACGTTCTAACGGGAATATTCCCCAAAAAACAAGCGTTTAACCTGATTATCTCTAACGTACCCGGCTCAAAAGAGCCGCTATACTGGAATGGCGCGCCGCTAAAAGCACTATATCCAGCCTCCATTTTGGTCGATGGCCAAGCGATGAATATTACTTTGGCGACTTACTTAGATAAGATTGAGTTTTGTATCACCGCGTGCAGTAAGCTGCTACCCCGCGTACAGGATATTTTACTGCTTATGGAAGAGGAGCTGAGCTTGCTTGAGAATATCTGCGAAGAGAAGCGCTTAGGCGTTCGCTACTAATTTGACGCCATCAATTCGTTAGTCATTGAGGCTAATGCTTTATCTTGAATCAATAAAAAAGCTGATCTCTATGAGGTCAGCTTTTTGCTAATAGTTTTTACTATTGGTTTTACCGCTTTGCATCAGTTATTTAAACCTAGCGCTGTTTAACTGATGTTAGTTAACTACTGTAGCGCGTCACCCCAGCAAGGGACGACCGTTTGCATGAGTGGTTTTAACAGTTTAACGTTACAGGCAAAGATGGAGCCTGAAGTCATAGAGTTATGAGCGCCAGTGTGATCGACTACTGTGCCGCGAGCTTCAGTGACAATCAGCTCGCCTGCAGCGATATCCCAAGGCTTGATAGACATCTCAAAATAGCCATCAAAACGACCGGCAGCTACGTAGCACAAATCTAGCGCCGCTGAGCCTAGACGGCGTACTTGCCCGCCCGCCTCAGAGATTTTTTGTAAGCTCTCAAAGTGCTGTTTGGCATAAGAGACGACTTCGCCGTTACGATGACGCTCTAAAGGATGGCCGGTAGTGAATAGACCGCCCTCTAAAGTTTTGCGATCGGTGACTTGCATGCGGCGGTTGTTCAAACGCGCGCCTTTGCCGCGGCTGGCTGAAAACATCTCATCACGTACTGGGTCGTAAACGACGCCATGCTCAGTGACGCCTTTGTACTGCACAGCGATAGACACGCAAAACTGCGGTACACCGTGGACAAAGTTCTTAGTGCCATCTAACGGATCGATGATCCAGCACCAGTCCGCATCTTCGCCGCGGCCGTCTTGTCTACCAAACTCTTCTCCTAAAAACGAGTGGTCAGGATAGCTGGCTTTGAGCGTGGCAATCGTTAACTCTTCGCTATAGCGGTCGATACGAGTCACTAAACCATCGAGCCCTTTTGACTCAGTGTCTAGCTCGACTTTGTGACGGTTTTGATGCGCGTATAGTATCTCTTTACCGACTTTTTCGGCAGCACGCGCTGCGATAACGACCATGGGTTCCATAAATAACCTATTTACTTGAGTGATAAAATAATATGTAAAAATTAAAGAAAAAAATACTGAAAAAAACTTAGAGATAAAAACTCTATGATAAAAGCTGCTGGAGCTGCTCGACGACTCCCATGACATCTAGACCACTATCAGCCCACTGCTCAGCTTGCGAGCCATGAGCGATAAACCGATCGGTAATCCCAATGTTGCGCAGTAAAGGCCGCTGCTGTCTAAAAGCGGCAGAGTCGTTAAGGAGATACTCATTAACCGCACTGCCGGCGCCGCCCATAAGCATATGTTCTTCTAAAGTTGCGATATGAGTCACTCCTTGCGCAAGTATTGACTCAATCAGCTCGCTATCTAAAGGTTTGACCCAGCGCATATTGACCACTTGTACTTGCAACGTATCATCGCTGCTACGGCTTTGATCAATGATACGGACTGCGGCCTCTTGCGCTGTCGCGACCATAGTACCAAAAGCCAAAATCGCAAGCTTAGTGGGCGCATTATCATCTCCGAGTACAGACTCTACCACCGCCTGCCCGACTTTGTATTGCTGCAGCGGGTACTCGATGACCGCACCAATGCCCTTTCCTCGTGGATAACGGACTGCAGCGGCACCTTTATACTCATAACAAGTGTTCAATAACTGATAACACTCGTTTTCGTCTTTTGGCGCGGCGATTATCATGTTGGGTACGCAGCGTAAAAACGCAAAATCAAAGACTCCAGCATGAGTCGCGCCATCTTCACCGACAAGTCCAGCTCTATCGATAGCAAAGGTAACATCGAGATCTTGTAGTGCCACGTCGTGTATCAGTTGATCATAGCCGCGCTGCAAAAAAGTTGAATAGATAGCGACGATCGGTTTGACGTCTTGCGTTGCCATACCCGCAGCCAAAGTGACGGCATGCTGCTCGGCAATAGCCACATCAAAAAAGCGCTCTGGGAACTGACGCGCAAAGTCAGTCATGCCTGAACCTTCCTCCATCGCCGGCGTGATAGCCAGCAGACGCTCATCGGTAGCGGCTTTATCGCACAAAAACTGCCCAAAAACTTGCGAATACTTTAAGGCAGAAGTAGCGGCACAATTAACAATAGGCGCTTGTTCAGCACTTTTTTCTTCGTTATGAGTTTGTTGGCTATTGGTGCTATTATTTTGCGTAGCATCAGTCTTAGCACTGGTTTCAACAGGCAGTTTGCTAATAGCGTGATAACCCACAGGATCCGCTTCCGCTGGCGCAAAGCCTTTGCCTTTAGTGGTATAGATATGCACCAGTACTGGACCTGACACTTGCTTGGCCAGTGATAACACACGCACCAGTTCAGGGATATTATGACCATCAAAAGGGCCAAAATAAGTAAAGCCTATCGCTTTAAATAAATTGTCTTCTATCACCGGCACGTCACGATGCTCTTTGTGGCGTTTACGGCGATCAAACCCCTGCATGTCAGGGCGCTGGCAGACGATAGGCTGGCCGGTATCAGAGATATCTACTTGATACCCCGACTCCCATAGCATGGCCAAATGCCGCGAAAACCCGCCAATCGAACAAGATATCGACATGTCATTGTCATTTAAAATCACCAACAAATCGGCATCTTGCTGCACCGCGTCGTTCATGGCTTCAAACGCCATACCGCCCGTCATCGCCCCATCACCAATCACACAAGCGACGGTCTGCTCAAGGCCTTGGTAACGCAGCGCCAAGCTCATACCTAAACCGGCCGAAATCGATGTAGAGGAATGTCCAACGCCAAAGGTGTCATATACGGACTCTACGCGCTCAGGAAACGCAGTTAGCCCATCTTTTGACCGAATACTATGTAGCTGCTCACGGCGGCCAGTCAGGACTTTATGAGCATAAGCTTGATGCCCCACATCCCAAACGATTTGATCGTGCGGCGCATCTAGCAAGTAATGCAGGACAATGGTCAGCTCGACCACGCCTAGGTTGGCACCAAAGTGTCCGCCACTTTGACCGGCCGAATACAACAAAAAAAGGCGCAGCTCATCGGCTAACGCAATCAGCTGAGCGCTACTAAAGGCATTTAAATCAGCAGGCGTATCGATACTATCGAGCAGCGGCGTCTGCGGGCGCACACGTGGGATCGCCGTATAAGTCTGCTGCAGACTGGGCAGCTGAACCGCAGACGTAGTGGCTGACGCAGATACGGACTGAGACTGTGGGGAATAAGGTGACTGCTGCATAAACCGTACGATACCTACCAATCTGCTGACAAGGCATCGCCTTACCATACTGTTATATTATATATGTTACAAGTGACTCTACGAGCGGTATAAAACATAATTAAGCGATGAAGGCGCTATCTCAGCGGCTATCGACATTGACCTAATAGACTCATTACCGTCTCGCCACGCGCTGATAGCATACCCCATTACTTTGCATTTATCGCAAGCAATGTTGACGATGCAGTAGCCTGAGCACAAAGACTTGTCACTGTATCTGTTAAAATAGTATGGCATAATAGCATTTTTTTTAATCTGTCGCTTCAATCATCGTGCATCGTCTGTGAACTTTGTGTGTTTTTCTGCTCAATCGGCATCTACCCTATATTCATTTGCAAATATTAAACAGACCCTAGTATTTTGGATAAAAGCAACAATATAGTCCTATAGACGCAACCACTTTTGAACTCTATATATTAAAATATTAGACTCTATAATATTAGACCCTATGTATTTTTATAGTCGGTGTTTATCTTATAGCAAATAATTATGGGTGCTGACATATCTCTACTTATCATTTGTGTACAGCATCATAAACAGATAAACGAACCTTAATTATAAACCCTCATTGATAATAAAGCCGTTCTTGAATGTGACGAATTTGATTATCCGATGATCGGCCTTTGCAGGACCTAAATGTCATACCAATTTATTACTAGCGCAGCCCTACCTACTCATCATGGCGATTTTGATATTCATGTCTTTGAGAATGAAGATGGTCAAGAGCATGTGATGCTGACCATAGGCTTGCCCATAGATAAGAAAAATAAGCAAGATAATACAGACGATCAGCCGATACCTCTGGTTCGTATTCATTCTGAGTGCTTAACCGGCGATGCTTTTGGCTCTTTGAAATGTGATTGTGGTCCGCAGCTTAATACCGCAATGCAGGCCATTCAAGACAATGGCTGCGGCGCTATCTTATATCTACGTCAAGAAGGCCGCGGTATCGGTTTGACCAATAAGATACGTGCTTACGCGCTACAAGATCAGGGCCATGATACTTTAGATGCCAATTTAATGTTAGGCTTGCCCGCAGATGCGCGCATTTATGATATGTGTCAGCCGATGCTTGCGCACGTCGGTGTGGATGAGGTTCATCTCATTACTAACAACCCCGATAAAGTTGCTTATCTAAGCGAAAACGGTGTCAAAGTCGCCAAGCGCATTCCGCTAGTCGTTGGTATCAATGACGCTAACGCTGACTATTTGGCAACCAAACGCGATCGCATGGGGCATCTATTCGATAAAGAGTTCAATACTGCCATTCATCTTAATAAATAAGCGCTGAGTTGGCACACACAGACCTTGAGCGTCTAAACACACTAGATACTATAGATATTCTTATGAGTCATTCAGATAACACTAGCAGTCATTCTCACCCTGAGCCTGTCACCCCTACTCACGATGATATTGCGCGAGTACGAGCGTTTTTAGTTGAGCTACAAGCGAATATCTGTCAAGCGTTAGAAGCGCAAGAGCGTAAGGGTGGCGGCACTGCTACTTTTGTTCCAGATGATTGGGAGCGTCCTGAAGGTGGCGGCGGCCGCTCTTGTATTTTGGCAGATGGTGAGGTTATCGAAAAAGCAGGCGTGATGTTCAGCCATATCCATGTGCATAATCTGCCAGCCTCAGCGACCGCGCGCCATCCTAATATTGCTGGTCGCCGTGCGCAAGCGATGGGCGTCTCCTTAGTGGTTCATCCCAAAAACCCTAATGTACCTACTAGCCACGCAAATGTGCGTCTGTTTGTCGCTGAGGCCGAAGGCGAAGATCCGATTTGGTGGTTCGGTGGCGGCTTTGATCTGACGCCGTTTTATCCGGTGCTTGCTGACTGCGTACACTGGCATCAGGTCTGTCACGATCTGTGCGCGCCTTTTGGCGATACTGTCTACCCTGACTTTAAGCAGTGGTGTGATGAGTACTTCCATCTGCGTCATCGTGATGAGCAGCGCGGTATTGGCGGGCTGTTCTATGACGATGTCAACTTTGAGAGTCGCGGCTGGGATTTTGAGAGATGCTTTGACTTTATGAAAGCCGTCGGCAACGGCTATCTCGATGGTATCTTGCCTATTTTTGAGCGGCGTCAAGACACGTCCTTTACCGATGAGCAGCGCCAATTTCAGCTCTATCGCCGCGGTCGCTACGTCGAGTATAACTTAGTCTATGATCGTGGTACGCTATTTGGCCTACAGAGCAACGGCCGTATTGAGTCTATCTTAGTGAGTATGCCGCCGCTTGCCAGTTGGCACTATCGTTTTGAGCCAAGCCCCGGCACGGCTGAGTTTGAGCTGACTGATTATTATTTGAAGCCGCGTGATTGGTTGAATTTATAGCTTTTGACGATACAATGAACGCTGCTTTTACCGACAAGTGTTTTATAAACTACTCATGGTACAGTTTATAGCGCGATGCTATTGACAGTGAATATGGTAATCAGCAATATAGTCCGCTATACGTGAAGACTCACTTTTAGGTCAGCTTTTATAGGTCAGCTTTTATAGCTGACCTTTATCGTTACAGAGCCTTTATAACGGATCAATTACACAAATACTCTACACAACTCATCGCTGCACCCTATATATTTAGGGCAATAAGTATAAAAAATAAGGGTGCTTTTATCATACTTTTAGTTTGCACTACTTTTTTTTAGTTGAGAATCACCCTTTAACAACAGCCACTATTTAGGCAAAGCATGAGATAATGCGCCTAACTTAATAGCCATTAAATAAGGAAGTTTGCATATGCTATCCCTTCACCGCAAAACCCCAATAAAATCTATCTTTGGCATCGCTTTGATGTCTGCTGCTCTAGGCCTAACTGCTTGTAGCGCACCTTTAGACCCTGATGTCAAAGCCCGTCAAGATATTATGAAAGATTATGGTGATGCGATGGGTATTATAGGCGATATGGTAAAAGCGCCAGATACCTTTGATGCAGAGCTTTTAAAAGACCAAACCTCATTTTTGGCAGAAGCGTCACAAAACCCTTGGGCACATTTTGAAAACCAAGAAGCTATTGGTAATGCGACCGAAGCCGTTTGGAGCGATAATGCAAGCTTTGTCGCTGAGTCAGAGAAATTTCAACAAGTGACCGCTGAATTGAATAACGCCGCTCAGAGCGCCACTAGCGTCGATGACTTTGCACCTGCCTTTAAAGAAGTAGGCGCTAGCTGTAAGTCATGTCATACCGACTTTAAAGTCAAAACTGACTAAGATTAAAGACTGACGATCCGTTACTGCTAAGAGCAGAAAATAAAACCGCTATATCAGCTGATATAGCGGTTTTTTATTGCCAAAAAATCTCACGCTAACGCAGCTCTTTGAAATAACGCTCTAAGCAAATTACTCTGTCTCCGCTTTTTTGGCATTATCATCATCATTAACATTGTCATCTTGCTCCTTATTTATCTGCTTAACAATAGATTTCACTGAAGGATCGCTCAAATCTATCGTACGTATAGGGAATGGAATATTGATACCGGCTGCATCCAGCGCTTTTTTGACTTCTACGATGACTTGATGAATAGAAGCGACTTTATTAGCCTGAGTGCCGTTATCAATAAACCAACGTACTGTCAGATCCATAGAAGAGCCGCCAAACCCTGTAGCAATCACGCTTGGTGTCGCTTTTTTCGATACGCTTTCAACTTTATCCAAAGCTTGTAGAATCTCAGCCTTTGCTGTTTCGATATCGTCTTCATAACCAATGCCCACCGCCACTTGTAAGCGGCGCTGCTTATAAGCGGTATTGACCGTCAATGCCGAGGTATATAGCTCCGAGTTTGGAATAACCACTTGCCTACCATCATAGGTTCTAATCGTCGTTGCACGAATCTTAATGTCTTCAACGGTGCCTTCGTAGTCCCCTGAGACGATTTGATCACCGATACGAAACGGCTCTGAGATAAGTAACAAAATACCAGATAATAAGTTTTGGAAGATGTCTTTGAAGGCAAAACCAATCGCCACCGAACCAATACCCAGCGCGCCGATTAATTTGGCTGGTGTAAATCCTGGAATAGCGACAACCATGGCGATCATAAAGCCAATAAACAGAATAAGTGCCCCGCCTATCCGCTGAAATACCTTCACCAAATTTTGATGACGCACGCGCGCGCCTAAGGTTTTATGCACGACTTTTTTGAAAATAATCGACAATAGCCAAAAAATCCCCAACACAATGAGCGCCGCTACAAAATATGGAATGCGCTCAATAAAGCCACTTGCCAAGTCTTGCGTGGTATAGACCACTTGTTGATAGACGGTCACACCATCGGTTAGCGTGTTCGATAGGCGACTCACGTCGGGGGTGGGCATAAAGGGTTGCTCCTATTGCTGTTTTAGCGCGCGTTTAAGGGGATAAATAAATAAACATCTCACTGCTGTTTTGCCAGTTATGACATCAAATCAGCTTGTACGATTTCAATCCAGTAGCCATCAACATCTTTGATAAAGGCAATGTTCTTCATGCTGCCATCTTCGGGGCGTTTTTTGAACTCAACATCGTTCTTATCAAACCAAGCGATGGCTTCATCCAAGTTCGGTACACTAAAACAAATGTGTCCAAAGCCTTGAGGGTCTTGGTTGCCATCATGATAGCTAAAGTCAGCTTTTGTCTCAGTGCCATAATTATGGGTCAGCTCTAAGATACCGCGCTGACGGAAAGCAAAGATTTCTAAATCATCACCAGCAGGCAGGTTCTCACGCTCGCTCTCAGTTAGCTTTGCCAAGAAATACAGATCAAATTCCATATCAGGGAATTTTTTGACCGCAAGCAGTGTCATACCCAACACGCCAGTATAAAACGCCAATGACTTGGCAGGATCTTTGACGCGTAGCATAGTGTGATTGAAAGTAAATCCTGTCGTTTGCGTAGAGATTGACTGGACGCCATCTGTACTGATACTGCTCGCAGGCTGTGCGATGGTTGCGTTATTATTACTAGATGGAGTAGACATAATTATCCCAATATAATTTAGAAAATGCAGTTATAAATAAGCGAATCACGATGATCGCAATTCGCTTGGCTCTTTCATCATAATAAAAAATGGCAAAATAATTGATAGGGTTTTGTAAGAATATGAACAAAGTATGTTCATGTTTAGATATATATTAGCTGTCTAAGAACCTCACCTTACCTGTCTCTAGGTCATACTCAGCACCGACAACAAGTAGCTGACCACTGTTAGTCAAGTCCTCTAGTGCACGCGATCCATGTCTGAGCTGACTCACTGACATGCGCACGTTGGCACGGATAGAGCGATCAACCAGCTCATCGGCATCGACGTCTTGACCATTGGCGGTCGCCAGCTCATGCAAGTTATAGACACTTGGGCGAATGCGATCAACGATCGATTGCAAATTAGGTGAATAGTTCTGCTCAGGATTGATCAGTGTCTCGACGCAAGCTGTGACAGCACCGCATTTTGAGTGTCCAAGGACCACCACCAACTGCGTACCGAAAGCTTCGGCGGCAAACTCAATTGAGCCAATCTGTGATGGCGCCACTACATTGCCGGCCACACGTATGACAAACAAATCCCCCAAGCCTTGATCAAAGACAATCTCAACAGGTACTCGTGCATCCGAGCAGCCCAAAATAATGGCTAATGGATTTTGATCTTTGACCAACTCTGGACGACGCTGCATATATTCATCGGTACTGGTGAGACTGTCAACGTAGCGGGCGTTACCTTGCTTCAACATCTCTAATGCTTCAGCGCCTGTTGCTAGGCGGTTCTCGGCTGTCATAAGATATCCTTAAATAACTTTTGGGTAGATATGGGTAGATAATTGGCTACGAGCACAGGCTTCAAAACCCGCTCACTTAGATCATAAAGTAGTCACTGGTAAAGACTTTATTCAACCAGTAATCGTAATAATTGTATAGCAATAAAAAAGCGATTAATAATGAAAATTTGCTTTTTATGGTTACGAGCGGTTTGCTCTTTTATTACAATGACTAACCAGCAAGCTCTTGCAATCGATACTGAACTTGCACTTATTTGCGCAGCGGGTTTGTTATAATAACCCGCACTTGACTCTCGCTATATATGCGATTGATTTGGATAATCAGGACTTTCGTTCATGACTGACTCGCCCGCGCCCACTGCTCAAACCAATAATGCTCAGACTGATAGCACTCAGACTAATAGCACAGATGCTACTGGTAAGACGCTACTGCAACTGACAGGTATCAAAAAGTCTTACGATCAGACCGAAGTTCTCAAGGACATCACGCTCGACATCAAGCATGGCGAGTTTTTGACGCTGCTTGGGCCGTCTGGTTGTGGTAAAACTACCTTGCTGCGTCTGATTGCAGGGTTTGAGCAACCAAGCGTTGGTAAGATTCAACTCGATGGTATGCAAATGGCAGGTTTGCCCGCTGATAAACGTCCGGTCAATACTGTATTTCAGCAGTACGCTTTATTTCCACATATGACAGTTGCGCAAAACGTCGCTTATGGCCTAAAGATTAAAAAAGTGCCTAAGGCGGAGATACAAACCCGCGTGCGTGAGATGTTAGCTATGGTGCAGATGGAGCATCTAGCCAATCGCCGTCCGCAAGATCTGTCTGGTGGCCAGCAGCAGCGCGTCGCTATTGCCCGCGCCGTTATCAATCGCCCTAAACTATTATTACTTGATGAACCACTCTCAGCCCTCGATCATAAGCTACGCTTGCAGATGCAATCAGAGCTCAAACGCCTGCAGCGCGAGCTTGGCATCACCTTTGTGTTTGTGACTCACGATCAAGAAGAGGCGCTGTCTATGTCGGATCGTATTGCGGTGATGAAAGACGGTAGATTCCAACAAATTGGCACCCCTATCCAAATCTATGAAACTCCGGCCAATTTATTCACCGCCAAATTCATCGGCGAGGCCAATCTCTTTGAAGCAAAAGTACACGGCGTCTATCCTGATCAGCCTGATCGCAATGGCCAGATCACCAATGGCCGTATCGAAGTTGAGGTTTGTGAAGCGCAGGATCATACAACTGATGCCCCTCATCTACGAAATCTGCGCCGTCCTGATTTTGCCAATGCCGTGCAAGTCGGTGACAAGGTCAACCTCCTACTACGACCTGAGGATCTGCGGATTTATGATCCTAAAGATGAGACTCACTCTGGATTATTGGGGCGCGTGATTGAAAGTAACTATAAAGGCAGCACGCTTGATTCGATCATTGAGCTTGAAAACGGTCATATCATTAAAGCCTCAGAGTTCTTCGATGAAGAAGATCCAAGCTTTGATTACAAAATGCATGAGGCGGTAAAAGTCTCTTGGGTCGATGGTTGGGAGTGGCTATTACCAAATGACACCTTTACTAGCGATGGTACGGCTGATGACGCGGCTTTCAATCATGCAGCCGCTGAAGCGGTGACCGCCGATACTATGAGAGGCCCTAACGCTATGCAAAAGGATATGGACTAATGGCGGGTAGTAGCTTGACTAGTAAAGGCGCTTTTCGCACGGTTACCTTATGGCTGATATGGGGCTGGCTGCTGATATTTGCGCTACTGCCCAATATCTTAGTCATTGCGGTCAGTTTTTTGACACGCGATACGAGCGATTTTATCAGCTTACCTGTCACTATTGACAGCTATCTACGCTTGCTTGACCCGCTGTATTTTGAGGTGTTTGCCCATTCGTTATGGATGGCGGGTATTACTACTGTGCTGTGCTTATTACTCGGTTATCCGTTTGCTTGGCTGGTCTCTCGTGTTCATCTGCGCTGGCAGCCGTTACTCATGCTGCTGCTGATATTACCGTTTTGGACCAACTCCTTAGTGCGGGTCTATGCGCTCAAGCTGCTACTAGCGACGAATGGCCTTATTAATAAGGCACTACTTGCCATCGGTATCATCGAGACGCCTATCAATATGCTCTACACCCAAGGCGCAGTGATCGTTGGCCTAACTTATCTCCTCTTCCCCTTTATGGTGCTGCCGTTGTACGCGGTATTTACGGACTTGCGTGATGACATGCTCTTGGCGTCACAAGATTTGGGTGCAAGCAGGCGGCAGACTTTTTGGCACATAGTATTGCCACTTACAACGCCCGGTATCATCTCCGGAGTCTTACTCGTGCTGCTACCGGCGATGGGTATGTTCTATGTCGCTGATATCTTGGGCGGATCGCGCAACCTACTCGTTGGTAACATCATCAAAAATCAATTTTTAGATGCCCGCGACTGGCCATTTGGTGCGGCGGCTAGTGTGCTATTGACGCTTGCGATGGCGGTATTACTCTTAGCTTATCGCGCTAGTAGTAAACGCATTGGCAAAACTGACTTCAATGAGGTGGCCTGATGTCTGCTAATTCTGCTAACTCAATGAGTAAAAACCAACCCTCGACAAAAACCAATAAACCGCTAAAACTAGGAAATTTGTTTGCCAAGGGCTATCTAAGCTTAATCTATCTACTGCTGTATTTACCCATTATTGTCCTAGTAGTCATGTCTTTTAATGAGTCTAAGACGGGCTACAACTGGGGCGGCTTTAGCCTAAAGTGGTACGAGTCGCTGTTTAATAATCAAGCGATGCTCGATGCTTTTTGGCACTCTATCGTCTTAGGACTCATCGCAGCGACTGTCTCTACTTTGATCGGTACTTTGACCGCTATGGCGCTACATCGCTATGATTTTCGCGGTAAAGGGCTATTAAATGGCCTATTGTTTGTACTAATGATGTCGCCTGAGATTGTCCTAGCTATCTCACTACTGGCACTGTTTTTATTGATAGGCTTACAGCTAGGCTTTGTGTCTTTACTAATAGCGCATATTACTTTTTGCCTGCCGTTCGTGGTCATTACTGTCTTTGCGCGTTTGAGCAGCTTAGATGAGCGGCTAATGGAGGCGGCGCGTGACTTGGGTGCATCTGAGTCGACGATGATCCGTACGGTACTGATTCCGGTGATTATGCCTGCGGTAATGGCGGGTTGGTTATTGGCTTTTACCTTATCACTCGATGATATGGTGGTCTCGACCTTTGTGACTGGCCCTAGCTATGAAATCCTGCCGCTGCGAATATATTCTATGGTGCGTGTCGGTCTTAAGCCTGAGGTTAATGCCGTCGGCACGCTGTTGTTAGCTGCTTCATTAGTATTAGTGATTATGTCGCAGCTCTTATTGCGTAAGCGTTAAGTTAGTAGGGTCTGTTGTAGGCTGGCGCCTTTAGACTAGCTTTAAAACCTTACAAAAGCTTCTTGGAAATTCTATTTAAAGAATTTCCCTTGCAAAGCTAAAATTGCAGTGCAATTTTTTAACGCTTCTCAGGACTAAAACCTGAGGTCAACGCTGTCGGAACGCTATTGTTAGCCGCGTCCTTGGTATTAGTGATTATCTCACAGCTATTATTACGTCGTCGCTAGAGCAGTTATTAGCTATGAGTGAACTTCAGCACTTTATCGATTATAATGAATGCACTTCATCCTCACTACCGAGCTATTTATGCTAGAGCTTCGTCATCTCAATACCTTAACCGCGCTTAGAGCCCATGGCTCGCTGGCTGCGGCCGCCGATGAGCTGCATGTCACCGCCTCTGCCGTCTCGCATCAGCTAAAAGAGCTGGAAAACTATTATGATATCAGCCTCGTTAATCGCCGCACGCGCCCGCTCACTTTCACGCCAGCAGGTAAAGTCGTGCTAGCCTTAGCGGATAATATCATGCCGCAAGTCACGCGTACCAAAAACGATCTAAAGCGCTTAGCGCATGGGCAAGCCGGTCGCCTGCGTCTGGCCTCTGAGTGCCATAGCTGTTTTGATTGGTTGATGCCGATACTCAATCACTATCGCCGCGAGTGGTCGGATGTCGAGCTTGATTTTGCCACTGGCTTTGAGCCTGAGCCGCATCATTTACTGATGGAAGGTGATATTGATTTATTGATTACTACCAGTAACTTACCGCTTGAGGGTATCAGCTATCAGCCGTTATTTGAGTATGAGAGCCGATTGGTGCTCTCACCCACTCATGATTTGGCTGAGCGAGACTTTGTAACGTCTACAGACCTGATCGATGAGACTTTGATCGCCTATCCAGTCGAAGCCAAACGCCTCGATATTATTGCTAATTTTATGACGCCAAGCGATGTGAGCTTTGCCGATATTCGCACCACGGAGCTGACCGCAATGCTCATCCAGCTGGTCGCCAGCGAGCGCGGCGTGGCAGCATTGCCTGATTGGGTAGTAAGCGAGTATGAAAAAAAAGGTTGGGTGGTCTCTCGGCCATTGGGGGACGGCGTGTATTGTCAGCTTTATGCAGCAACGCGCACGGCGAACCAAGATATGGCGTATATGCAGGGGTTTGCGAGTTTACTTGATGGGATTGTTAAGCCGGTTTAGAGCTTTATTTGTCATAACGCCCGTTATGAGAACAATATTTAGTTTTTGAAGATAGTTGCGAGTTGCAGACTAGTCCATACTCTAACTAAATATTACGTCTTTCATAGTATGATTTTTACTAAAGGCTTAGAACACGTATACATTTAAAGAAATACACAGCTGATAATTTGTTGGATTTTTTGAGCAGACAGGGGGATAAGGATTTGATGATAGACTTAGTAAAAGGACTTGAACGTAGAGTTGATACTAAAATAAATTATGAATCATTTCAAAAAAAGGGATAAAAATGAGTAACAATTTAGTTCCTTATCCAATCAAACTGACTTATACCCTCAAACAGCACTTCATAAATATAATTGGCTCGATATTTATATTTATTCTGGGTTGCTTTGTTGCTCCGATCGCTAAGCAAGAAGGAGATTGGATTATAGTTAGTATTGGATGGTTGCTCATAGGAGGTGGTAGCTTTGGTCTTTTACTTTTATCTTATATTTGGTTAGGTAAAAAGCCAATAGTAACGATTGAACAAGCTGGAATTTCTTTTTTTCATGTGTTTAAGTCAAATCAGCAACACTTAATATTATGGCGAGATATCGAAAGGTTAGATTTACACCCTTTAACTCGCGGTCATACTAATCACTGGATATTGACTATCTATCTAAAAGCAGGTAGCTCTATAGGAAAACCATTAAAACCTATGCTATACAATGGATCAATTTTAGACGAGAAGGAAGTTTTTAATCTAATCGAACTAATATTCGATCGACATACAGTATGAAATTTGAATTTTTTATAGAGTGAGGTGGTAAGACAAAAATCCGGTACACCCAAAAATATATGTTTAGCTCAAGCTAAGAATACGGTTCCCTAGTGAGGACTTGAATATTCGGTTGTACGCTATTGTTATCATCACTCCTAGTTATTTATAGTAGCTCCGTGTACACAGTAGTGTCCTTTTTAACATGAAATGGCGGTATATCCATTTCATGTTAAGTCACTGTAGACCATTAAGTATAAGACGGCCTTTAAACCACCAGGCTCCTGATCAACGTTCGATGACTTAAATTAATCTGTATACCATTGTCGTTCGCCTACTTAGCACTAGCACCGATGACTTTATGACTTGAGCCAGCGTGCCATTTGTCTTATTGGGTTTGTGTTAAGCACGGCAAATTGTACGTGTTCTAGCGAAAATCAAAAAACTCATAATGAATATTTTTGGCAGGAATACCATTTTCTTTCATTAACTCTTGTACTTTTCCTAAAAGCCCTTTTGGACCGCAAAAACTAATCTGAATCTGCTTTGGATTAACTTCACTGGCGACTTGCCGAATGGTTTCAGCCATGGCATTACTGCCACTTGGGTTGGCTACGAAATCTACTCCAGACTGTTCTGTCATCTCCTGCATACGCTCAACACTTGGAAAAACACGCGCAGGATCGAAGCAATATATCAGAGTGGCACGTTCAAAATGACCGATAGTTTTATCCTCTTGCCAAGAAATAAAGGGAGAGATTCCTACTCCGGCACCAATCCAGATTTCACGCTCTGCATTTGATATACGTTTAAAATTACCATGAGGCGCATAAATATCAGCCAACATACCCACTTTGGCTTGTTCATTTAGCTTTTTTGTATAATCACCCAATGCTCGAATCACAAAATGGATGTGTCCAGTATCAGAAGGTGCGTTAGCTATGGTAAAAGGATGCGGCTCGTGCAAACCTGGTTCTTTAAGAGAGATAAAGGCAAATTGACCAGCCTTAAATTGAAACCCTTTACGGACTGGCTCAAACTCCAAGTGTACCGCCGCTTTGCCCTGGGATATAGCGACTAACTTATACTCTCCGGCTTTGGCAATGAATGGGTACAATATCATCTTGTACAATGCTGCAATCACGCCTACAGAACAAAGTAGTGCTAACCAAATACCTGCTGGACTAGTCAGTGTGATGGGAGACTCAAAGCTCAGCCAATGTAGTATAACGATTAAAAAAAGTGGGCCTGAGAACTTATGCAACCAACGCCAGTTGCCATACGGGATTTTGCGATTCAGCGCCAGTAGTATAATCAGACCTAACGCGACAAGGCTGAGTTGACGCATCAAACGCGTCCAATATTTGGACAACTCCAAAATGGGCGCAAGATCCCAAGCGTCTAGCTTGGCTTTGAAGACAAAATGATAGACAGCGAAAATAAGTGCCCATATAGCAATCCACTTATGCGCTTCATAAACCCTGTCCAGACCGCCAAAGAGCCTTTCAATACCGTGCCAACGGCTAGCGAGTATGCATGAGCTTGCCATGCACGCTAAAGCCGAAGCACCCATTATCAAACTGACTGTTGCTGATGTGATCCACGTTTCAGAGGAAATTTGCATGAGTACAGTGATTGAAGTGATCAGTACGACACTACCGATCACTTGCCATGACTTTAAAGCCATAAGAATCTCCCGAAAAATTATTTTATTGCCGTTAAGAAAGCTTGATTTAACAAGTAGGTATTTATTGAGAAGTATGGCTAATAATACAGCCTGATTCTTAAATAATTCTTAAGTGGTGTATATGGCACGACGTAGGCTACCGGTTCGCTGCACAATGATTTACCTGTTTTAACGTCCTAAGCTCACCTTAAGATTTGTTTGTTGTAATAGCGATAAGGCAGATGATGTGATATCTCGTCTGCTTACGATATCTTGCTGATTTTCAGTGTTTAGCAGCGGGTGTTGTCAATAAACAAACAAATGATTAAGGAGTGACAACCATGAGCCAAAAAGACATCATTAATTGGGACGACTCTTCTGCACATGTACCGAACATGCCTAAAGCGAGGCAAGTAAAAGTTTGGGACCTATTAGTAAGAGTGACTCATTGGACAGTCGCAGCTGGTATTATTGCTAATCTGTTTTTTACCGAAGATGGTGGTGAGTGGCATGAGTATGTCGGCTATACCGTTTTGGGACTGGTGGTCATACGTTTACTTTGGGGTCTGGTTGGCACGCGCTATGCACGCTTTACTGGCTTTTTCCCCACACCAAAACGACTCAAACGGCATGTATCAGATTTAAGCGTTCGACGCGTTGATGAGCAGAATCTTGGTCATAACCC
Source organism: Psychrobacter sp. TB15 (assembly GCF_000511655.1). Taxonomy (NCBI): domain Bacteria; kingdom Pseudomonadati; phylum Pseudomonadota; class Gammaproteobacteria; order Moraxellales; family Moraxellaceae; genus Psychrobacter; species Psychrobacter sp. TB15. Next base: position 39,868 of record NZ_AYXN01000017.1, on the reverse strand, counting down.
CTTGGCCGCACTGATGATGTTATCGTTATGGGCTGTGACTATAGGGTTAGGACTAACCGGTTATCTGATGGAAGCAGGGCTGTTTGGTGATAAAGAGGTGCTTGAAGAGATTCATGAGTTATTAGCAAACAGCTTATATCTACTGGTTCCTCTACATATCATCGCAGCGATTGCCATGAGTTACTGGCAACGCCAAAACCTCATTAAATCAATGATAACGGGCAAAAAAACGGTGACAGACAAGCCGACTACTATGAAATAAGTCAAGCGATGGAGCACTTATGGCACGCATATTATTGATAGAAGACGACAGCACCATCGCTGATGGAATTGTCCTTGGCTTAAAAAGTCATGGCATGATGGTGGATTGGTTTGGTGATGCCAAGCAAGGTGAGATGGCGCTGCAAGATGGCATGTTTGATGCGGTACTGCTGGATTTGACCTTGCCAAAAGGTGATGGCATGACCGTCCTAAAAAACTGGCGGGAAAAACACATAGATACGCCAGTATTGATTATCACCGCTCGCGATGCGATTGCCAATCGTGTGGCAGGACTCAATGCCGGCGCTGATGATTATTTGGTGAAGCCATTTGCATTAGATGAGGTGATTGCCCGTCTACAAGCATTGATGAGACGCAGCCAAGGTCGGTGTCAACCTGAAGTCCGTTATGGCGAAGTGGCCTATCAGCCTCAGAATCAGCAAGTCTCTTATCAAGGCAAAATGGTAGAATTAACCATCAAAGAAGTGGCAATCTTAGAGCAAATGCTGACCCACCCTAAGCAAATCCACAGCCGCGCAAGCTTAGAAGACAAGCTATATGGGTGGCAACAAGATATCGAAAGCAATGCCATTGAAGTACACATTCATCATTTACGTAAAAAACTGGGCAATGATTTTATCTTGACCAAACGCGGTATTGGCTACTATCTCAATCCAGTCCATAACCACCATTAACCACCGTTAGGCATTCAACGGTCTGTTTTTGGTGCCTCCACTTTGTCTGCTACTTGGTGAGCCTATGAAAAGTATTCAGCAACGGCTATTAACATCGCTACTGATTGGTTTACCTTTGCTGTGGGTGCTTACCTCAAGCTTTATTGCGTGGAAGCTTTGGCACGAAATCAATGAGATGAATGACACCCAAATCACTCAAGTTGCCCGTTATTTAATAGGGGTCGCCCCCAAAGAAGAGGACGATAAAGACCATCATAGGCAAAGGGATGATAACAAAAAGCACACGCCCAAAATCTATGCGTTAAAAAGTAAGCAGCTATCAGGTGATCTTGGTGAGGCTGAGGATGACTATATGGGCTTTGCCATTTGGGATAAAAAAGGCCGTCTATTAATGGCTGATGAAAATGGTCAATCATTTGCTTTTTTGCCAGACCAGCATGGGTTTTTAGAAGAGCATGATTCTGCCTATCAGCGCCTCAACCCTTTTAGTAAGCGCTGGCGTTTATTTTACGTCCATGATGATCATGACTATGAAGGTCGGGTCATTGCCGTCGGACAGAACCTCAAATCTCGCCGAGAGATGATTACTGATGCCATGTCCGTGCAAGTGCTGCCGATGTTGATTGGGCTATTTGCATTTATGGGTTTGGTGGTGTGGCTGATCCGGCGGGGGTTTATGCCGTTAACTCAGATTAGTAGTGCGCTTGAACAGCGTCAACCGCAAGATGATAGCCCCATCACAGCGGACGTGCCCAAAGAGATCCAACCGTTAGTGAGCGCCTTAAATGTCTTGTTTGTAAAAGTCGCGGATACCCTAGCACGTGAGCAGCGCTTTACCGCCGATGCCTCACATGAGCTTAGAAGCCCGCTTGCGGCGTTAAAGCTACAAGCTGATTTGTTACAGCAGCAGATATTGCAGTTATCTGGCGTAGAAGACGATAATCAGCTGTTCTATCATGCCCAAAACATTAGCAATGGCATTGAGCGGGCCACTCATTTGGTCGATCAACTGCTGATTTTAGCCAAAATAGAACCGCAACAACAATTACCTCCTGAGCAATTAGAAAGTCCGGATTGGTTGATGCTAACGGATATTGTACTCAGTGATGTCAATCGGCTGGCTCGTGAAAAGCACATGCAATTAAAACGCACTGTGAACTGTGACAATCCTGCTGATATTCTACCCATCCTTATCAATCCAATTTTATTCAAACTGCTCATCCGTAACCTGTTGGACAATGCCATTCGCTATTGTCCCGAGGGCGCTTTGATTGAACTTCAGCTCGACACCAATGCTATTAGAGTGGTCGATAATGGCAGTGGCGTCGAGCCAGAACAACTGACGCGCTTAAGCGAGCGCTTTTATCGCCCAGCAGGTCAAAGCCAATTAGGTAGCGGTCTTGGGCTATCCATTGCCAATCGAATAGCAGAGCTGCACGGTCTGACGTTAGAGTTTGCTAACCGCTCTCAACCAGAAACTGGCTTTATCGTCACGATAAGACATAAAAAAGCGATATCAAGCATCTGATAAAACGATAAAAATTAATCGGCGTGGGCTTAAGGTTGAGTTAATATTTACCCCGTATGCTAGTTGTATTCCCTAATAATATAGACGGAGTACAATCTTATGAGCCTACCTCTATTAAAACCCTTATTATTGACTGTTGGTGCAACCTCATTAGTGTTTTTTGGTGGCGTTATCGCCTTATCTGTCCAGTCGCCCAGCGCTGATGACGCACTATCAGCTGCGAATGCCATGAGTCAAAATACTGACATTACCTCTATATCCTCTGATTTATCGTCCTTTAAAGCCGTGGCAAACCCTCTCACGCAATCCCCATTTGCCAATCCATCACCTCTGGCGGCACTCACAGCCACGCAAGCAACTGCGCTTGCGCAGCAAGACGCGCCCAATTCAGTATTGCAGGCTTCACCCGAGCTCGTCAATTATAACGGCACCGTCGCTTATGAGGTGCTATTAGACAGCGGCGCTACTTATATTGATGCCAGTGTCGGCACTGTACTGAATCCGGTTGCGACCAATGACTATCGTGCTGAGAGATTTGACGATGACGATTATGAAGATAAGCACCACGATGATGATAAACGTAAAGAGGATAAACATCGCAAAGCACACGATAAAAAATACTATAAAGAGAATGATCGCCTAATCGCCATGAGCTATCAGCAACATGATGAGGAGGAATACGATGACTAATACCAAATCACATTCGACACCAGCCGTCAAAAAAACGGCTAAAAAAGCAGATCCTTTTGCCGCTCTTAAAAGCAGCATTATGATGGTCTCGATTGCAGGTACTATGGCAGGATGGCTGGTACTACTCAATCAAGAACAAAAAACTGCCCCTGTGAGCACTGCCATTATAAGCACTGCTGTTGCTGAGTCTGATGAAAGGGCAGTCACGCCAACGCCCATCGCTGATATCAATCAATTGCGACAGGTCAATGCAGTCGCACCTGTTGAGGTAATAAGGGTTGTCGCTCGTACGCGATCTTCTCAATAAATAAGAAAAACCACAGATTATTTAGTTTGAATGTTTAGTCAAGGGAGGGCTTTGAATGCACACAAATATGTCCAATCAAACAACACCGCAACTGGCAACGATTAAACTGTTTGCCATGGGTTGTCACATTCAAATTAGCTTAAATACCACAAGACTGAGCGCGCAACCTTCACAAATGAGAATAGACCAACAAGTCGCTTTTTTGACAAACGATATTCAGCAGCGCTTAGCTGACTGGGAACATATCTTCAGTCGTTTTGATGACAGCAGTGAGCTTATGAGACTGAATAACCGTGGCGACCAATGGTCTGAGGTGAGTTCAGAATTATTTGAGGTGTTGCAGCGTGCCATTCACTTTGTCTCAAAGACTCAAGGCTTAGTAACACCAACGTTATTGCACCCTCTATGGGACGCAGGCTATAAGCATTCATTTGAGACCTTGCCCAAAATGTCTGTGCCATCATTACCTGTTACTAGCGTAAGCACCCCTACAAACGTGCAAGACACGACAAGTGCTAACCATGCCAATCAGCAGATAGAAGGTATTCAGCTTCGCCAGTTAGCTGACAGACAACATCAAGTATATCTGCCAGCTGGCATGGCACTGGATTTGAATGGATATGTCAAAGGGTGGTGCGCCATGCAGTTGGCGGAAAATATTAGCCGAGTTCATGACTGGCATATTCCCTGCTTAGTCGATATGGGTGGGGATATCGCGATTGGTGTTCCAAAAAACCCAACAGATAAACCGGTGTCTTGGGGAGTGGCTGTTGCCAAGCCGTATTTTGCCAATAGTGAGCACGTTCACAATGATGAAGATGTGGCGATCCTCAAGCTCAGCTCTGGGGCTGTCGCCACATCTGGGCAAGATTATCGTCGCTGGTTGCACGACGGCCGCTGGCAACATCATTTGATCCATCCGCATGACTTGCGTCCAGTAACAAGTGACGTCCTAACTGCAACGGTACTGGCGAAAGATGCGATGACGGCGGAGGTATACGCCAAATACTGCGTGCTTCTTGGTGTTAAAGCAGCCGTGGCGTGGCTCAACAAACACCATATTGCGGCGTTGTTAATAGATAGGGATAACAAAGTGATGGTGACTTCTGCCATGCGTCCAAACCTGCTTGCTAGTTAATTTATCACGCGACATGCGCTAGATATCAATACATTAAGTAAAGCCATTCATAGGAGCATAGTCATGCATACAGACCATCCTACCAGCAGTCATACTGCTTCCAATACTAATGTTCTCACTCAGGCTCTATGGGTTGGCTTAACGTTAAGCATTGCTATCGGAGTTGGTGGTTATGCGTCGTTAACTTGGGGAGAGACGGTATCTCAGCTACTGACCAGCACAGATAAACACTTTTGGTATTTATCACGGGCAAGCGGTGTTATCGCTTATACGTTATTTTGGTTGGCAGTCATTTTTGGCTTGTTGTTAAGCACTCGTTTAGGCAAGCGCTTTAATGCAGCGCGGGTATTTGTCTTACATCAGTATCTAAGCCTGATTGCCGTAGGCTTTGCCGCGTTTCATGCTGGTATCTTATTAGCAGATAATTTCTTAAATCTGAACTTATGGCAGGTGCTAATGCCTTTTGGTTTTCAGACTGAGCGTGTGGGCGTGGCCTTGGGGCAGTTGGGGTTTTGGTTCTTATTTATCTGTGCGTTTAGTTTTTATATTAAGCAGTATATTGGTCAATCAGCATGGCGCTGGCTACACTTTTTGACCTTTATGGCGTATATGTTCATCAGTATTCATGTGTTTATGGTGGGCTCAGACAGTCGCGCGCTGCCTTTGTTATTATTTTATGCCGGCAGTCAAACAATAGTCTTTTTACTAATAACCTATCGAATAATCGCTTTAAAGCAAGCAAGGTAACTATGTGGAAATTGGTGTGTCATTATAGGCTACACTGACATATTCTAATTTATGTCTAAATCGTTTGAGGGTATCTATGCTATGCATCATTCTATTCACGACGAAGCTCATCTAAGCAATCGCAATCATTGGCTTAGGGCAGCAGTACTTGGTGCCAATGATGGACTGATTTCAACCGCGAGTCTATTAGTCGGTGTCGCTGCAGCAAGTGCAAATAGTCAAACACTGCTATTGACAGGGATGGCCGCGTTAACCGCAGGTGCTCTATCGATGGCAGCTGGTGAGTATATTTCAGTATCGTCTCAAGCTGATACCGAAAAAGCGGATCTGGATAAAGAGTTGCATGAACTGACTCATAATGCTGAGCGCGAGCTATTTGAGCTCACCAAAATTTATGAGAAACGTGGACTGGATCATGTCTTAGCGCATCAAGTTGCCATAGCTTTGACTGAGCATGATGCACTAGAGGCGCATGCCCGAGATGAGATTGGTTTGACAGATCTGAGTCAAGCTAAGCCGATTCATGCGTCAGTTGCTTCTGGATTGTCATTCATTGCGGGCGCCATATTACCGATTATTGGTATTTTACTTTTGCCAGCACAAACACTGGTTTGGTCACTCGCGACTTTAACGATAGTAGGCTTAGCGCTACTTGGCATAATATCAGCGCGCTTGGGCGGTGCCCCTGTTATTCCTGCTACGTCTAGAGTTGTGATATGGGGTGTGCTCGCTATGGTCGCAACATCATTGATTGGTCGGTTGTTTGGGGTGGCAGCATTATAGGGGCCTCATAAAACTGGTCAGTAAATAAGGGTATACCCTAAATAGAACCATCTAATATTTTATGCATAGCTTAAGTATTATGACGTGTGATTATAGGTGTTAATAATAAATGTAGTTATCAACTTATCAAAGTATTAGACTCAATGTTTCTGCCTTCATAAATGGTTGCTTTTTTGAATAAGAAGCTGGCAAATGTACAAGTTGTTGTCAGTGACAGCAGCATTGATACCAGCGTATGGCTAAAAAAGTGATCGCCAAAACTCATTTTATACAGCCCCATCGTCCAGCCTAAAACAGTCACTACTGTAAATATCCTATAGCGATATTTGTGTAGACTAGGTAAAAAAGCCAGGCCATATAAAGAGAACCCTGCACTGGCATGGGCGGCTGGGAAGCATTTGGAATCGGTTTTAGCGGTTATGTTTTGCCAAATATTCAGATAAGGTAAGTCCCCACCAAACAGCGTTAAATGATTGGGGCAACTGACATGAGTGACACTCTTTAATAGGGCAACAGTAGAAGGTACGACGATAAGAATAATCAGTAGGTAGCTTATTTCACGTACTGAAAAGGGAACCATAAATTGATTGATACTTCTATTCTTGATGATAGAAACATTATTCGAAGGCTGTCTGTATTTAATAATTAACACAGTGATTAAGTAGAGGGCTAGCAAAATCAATAATGCTTTAGGAGCATCATAAAAGATGAAAGCATAAGGCTGTGCGCCCTTTTGTATAAGCCATTGCCCATTAGTATAAAAAAGCTCGCTGATGTGAATATCAAACTGGCTATGTTCAAAGATTAACGCTGTAATGATCGTTAAGCAAAGCAGCTTAAGCCACATCCAATCAGATGAGTTATTTTCCAATGCCATTGAAATACCTTTCAATATATTAATTTGCAAAACCTCAAGTGCTATTCGCTATAAGACGTTAAATAATGCCATCAGCCATAAAACAAACAATAGCAATAACGCCAAAAACTGAGCAGCAGAACCGACATCTTTAGCTATTTTAGCGAGCGGATGTTGTTCTGTAGAAGTATGGTCAACGCAGGCTTCGATACCTGTATTGAATAGCTCGACGATAAGCGATAGAAACGAAACTATTAACAGCAGCATTTTTATATAGATAGCAAAAGGCATAAATATTAAAACGATAAGTAGTAAAAAGTTAAGCCAAATAACTTGCCTAAAGGCCGCTTCATATTTATAAGCCGCTTTAAAACCATCTATCGAGTAGCCCGTCGCTTTTAAAATACGAGACAGCCCCTTTTTACCTTTAACTTCACTCGCAAAGCTATCAGCTACCAGTAGAGAGCCAGTTGTTTCTTTAAGTTTATAATCAAAATCTGCGGCTTCATTATCGAGAATAGTAGGTTTGCGAGTACTCATGTTGATTGCTTAATAGTCATTAAAGTTAGAGGGTATGGCAAGCTTTGGGAATAAAATAAAAAGTGCAATCACCGATATAATTCTTGTTGTAATGATCCCAGTGTAGGAGGGCACTGGTTAGCACTTAGGTATCATTATAAGATTGGTATCGTTAAGAAAGCGTTAAGATAAAACCCTGAAATTAAATTTATACCGTTGCTTAAGTAGGGCAATTGCGGGTTTTAGACTTTTGATATAGCGTCTTTACTAAGCTTAATACCTAAATACTGGACAAACCAAAAAGCAGTAACTAACACCTGTGCTATTGAGGTGTCGGCTACTGCTTTGACTAAAGCTATATAATTGGGCTTATCGTTCGATAGCCTTAACGATAATAAATACTAAAGCTGCTGCCCCCAGTTTTATTGGCTTGATGGGTTAATTCCCAATCCATATGCGTCATAATACGCTGCACGATACTAAGTCCTAAGCCCGACCCTTCAACCTTATTACTAAATGCCTTATCTGTGCTCGAATTGTCATCCGTTTTGCCATCCGTATTGCTATGCTCTAAACGCTCAAAGCGCTCATACAGCAGCGGCATCATACTCTCAGGAATACCAAGACCCGTATCAGTAACGACTATTTTGTCACTATCGATAGTTATGATGACTTCGCCATCATCTGTGTATTGAAAGGCATTTTTAATGAGGTTACCTAGCGCCATTTTTAGCAGTTCAGGACGCACGTTTGTAAAATACACTTGTTCAGCGATTATTGTACAAGTGACTGACTTATATTTGAGTAGATAGTTTAAGCGCTGCGCCTCATTTATAGCAATACTATTAATAGAGGTTTGCGGGGCATCCAGTTTTTCAGGGGCACGAGAGAGTAGTAATAAGGCGCTGATAATCTCAGTGGTCTCCTTTGCAGTCGTGTTGATACGGTTAGTAAATTCGCTTAAATAGCTGTCGTGCGCTAATTGGGAGGCTAATACCTCGGATGCGCCCATTATTATGGTTAAAGGGGTACGCAATTCATGGCTGACATCGCCTGTGAATAATTGCTCACGCTTTAGATACTGCTCAAGGTTATTATTTTTCTCATCAATCGCTTGTGCTAACACCCCAACTTCTGAGGGTAGGTGGGTTAATTCGGTTAAATTTTGATTATCGGTCTCTACCGCTTTTTTTAGATCTAATAAAGGCTTGATGATTTGCTTAGAGGATAAATAAGAGAATAGCGCAGCGATTAGTAAGCTCAAAAGGACCGCAATTTTTAGTGCATCAGCAAATATATCTTCTAGATTCTCAAAGATTGCTAAAACAGGATAATTCTCCATCGCCATTTCAGACCCTTCTAAGTAGGTCAAAATATAGTTTTGCTCATTTTGTGGATAAGCAAAAAAATGCAGATTAGTTTCAGTTTTACCCGCTTTATTATTTACGGTTACTCGCATTTCTTGAACGGTTCCGTTGGCTATTGTTTTTAAATTCTCAGGCGCACTATCATAACGATAAATTTTAATACCCGGATTTGCTGTATAAACAGCCTGTTCACCATATTTTTCTTGACTGATTTGTAGCTGCTGTAAAAGTCGCCCTTTCACTAAGTCCTGTTCAATTCGCATCTCAGCATACATAAAAATGCTGACGAAAGCCGTGCAAAGCAATAAAGCGAATACAAAATAGGAGATTCGAAACTTATTGGCGATTGAGTCTATAGTGAACATGGCAGACGCTTATTTAGTGTAAGGCAATAGATAGCGTAAGAAAAAATATAGATATGACTGCTTATAATAGACTCTAATCTGTAAATCGTATTGTGAAATTTTAGACTTTATCAGGGTTGATAATCTGATAGCCAACGCCCGCTATGGTCATGATCATCGGCTCAATAAACGGTTTATCAACTTGAGCGCGCACACTATGCATATGCGTACGTAAAGCATCGCTGTGAGGTATATCTTCACCCCATAATTTTTCCTCAAGCTCATTCTTATTGACGACTCGAGGTGCGGCGCTCATCAGGGTATTCAGTATTTTAAACCCTGTTGGCGTGAGCTTGAGTGATTTACCCTCACGAGTAACCGTGTGCTCATCGGTATTTAAAGACAGTTTGCCAACGGTAATATTATGTTGAAAATGATCGTCTTGATGCCGACGAATCAAAGCTTTAATACGGGATTCTAATTCGACGAGCGAAAAAGGCTTGACCAAATAATCATCAGCGCCACTATCAAAACCTGTGACTTTATCCAGAATCGTATCACGTGCCGTCAGCATGAGCACAGGTGTTTTATTATGCAATTCCTCTCGAAGCGCCTTGCACAATTTGGTGCCATCCATGCCAGGCAACATCACATCTAGTAAGATAACGTCATAACGATTATTTGAAGCTAGCGTTAAGCCACTAATGCCATTATGAGCATTGTCTAACTCAAAGCCTTTAGTCTCAAAAAAAGCGTAAATGTTGGCGACGATATCGGGATTGTCTTCAATAATAAGTATTTTATACATAATGGCTACTACTCTATAAAAAGCGTGAGGCGGATAAAAAATAATTTAATGGGTATACTGGAAAAAAGTAGGTTTTGATAGCATCTCGTCGGTGGTAATACCGAAAAATTGAAGTAAAGTTGGGGTAATAAAATCGTGTGATACTGGCTTATCAAGCATAAGGCTGTTTTTATCAATACTATTATTAGTAGGCGACCAAATAATGACAGGCACCTGCTTTTGCGCAGCGGGTGCTATAGAGTAAGGCAGGCCGTGCAAGTAGATATTATTCTCACCTAAACTCTCACCATGATCGCTAATATATACCATTACCACATCATAATCGGGCTCGTAAGTTTTTAGCGTATCAATCACGTTATTCAAGAAGTAATCGGTATAACGAATCGCATTGTCATAGCCGTTAATAACTGATTGGTCATCGCACTTGGATAGCTCATTGGTCATACAGACGGGTTTATATTCTTCAAAAGCCTTAGGATAACGCTTGTAGTAAGCGGGACCATGATTGCCCATTTGATGTAATAAAATCAGTGTATCTTTAGCAGAAGCGCCTGTTTTTACAAGCTTATCAAAACCATCAAGCATACCGATATCGCGACATTCATCATCGCAATTTGGATTGATATCGCTCGTTTTGTAGTCTTCAAAAGTCACTCGATCCGCCACGCCTTTAGAGCTTGAATTATTATCGCGCCAAATAACGTTTACGCCTTGTTTATTGAGCGTATCTAGCACGTTTTCATTATAGTCTGCTTCATCCGGATTATAGTCTGAACGATTAGCATAACTGAACATACAAGGCACTGAGTAAGCTGTAGAAGTACCGCAAGAGGTGGCATTTTTGAAGCTATAAATATTAGATTGCTTGGCAAGTAGTGGCATCGTATCGCGCTTATAACCATTTAAGCTAATATGGTCAGCGCGCACTGTTTCACCAACGACAAATACCATGAGTTTTGGTTTTGCTGTACTACCATTAGCAGCGTTACGTTTGGCATCAGTTGCGTGCAGTATCATCGTATCAGGACGGCGTAGCTCATCAATATAATCAGTACCGAGTTTGATGACTGAATAAATAGGAGTAATAGGATTGGTATAACTACGCACCATTTTATGCTGACGAAAAAAGGTGGCGTATTGATCACCAAAGGGCAATAAGCAAACGCCTACTAAGGCAATAGCCGCTATCAAAGTAGCTGTCTTTTGTAGTATCGAGCGTCGTAAGGAAGTAGGTTTTATTTTTAATTTGCTAATAATAACAGCAGGTACAACACCTAATATTAGCAGCCGAATAAAAAAGCTTAGCGACATCAGTTCCATCGCTTCTGCTTGATCAGTCTGTAAGCTATTAATTAGCATATTAGTATCAAATATGGTGCCGTAAGCATCGGTAAAATACCCGCACACAGCTGCTATCAGCACTAAAGCAATCAGCACTGGTTTGGCAATGGGTCGATAGCATAGCAACTGAACGATTAGCCACATCAAGCTAAATAATAAGCCTGAGAGAGACACTATAAAGCCAATGTTTGTGCTAAGTGGATAAACACTTAACACTTGCGTAAAAAAGCCAATATTGGCAGTAGCTATTAAATAAAGCACGACAATGATAATCAGAAAGCTAAGATTAATCTTGCGATCAAAAATTTTGCTTGCAAAGCTTTTTTTCGTATTAGCTTGATTACTAATAGTGCTAAGTGCTTGAGAGGGTAACATAAACGGGATTCTCAACAGGATCGTAAGGAATATGATTCCTTACGATAGCAAGTAGCCTGTTAAGAAGACGTTAAGGGGATTGAATAGGAGTTTGTGTTTTAGTGCTACTATTGAAATTTTTCAGGTATGTAGGATCAAAACCCCATTATTAACCACATCACCTAAGAAGAGTGAGTTTGAAAAACGTTATTATGATCTTTTAACCCTGTCAGGCAGCGATGCCTGACTCAAGTAAATCAACCTTCGATATAGTCGGGGCGTTTTACTGCCATGTACACTGACCTGCTATAAATAATGTAGGCTATTGTTATCACTAGCCTACACCCTAAGATTCAAGTCCTCACTAGGGTACCGAATCAGTGAAAGTACCTAATTGGTTCCTTATGGGTATACCCCAACAGAACCAGCTATTTCACCCCAAAAACCTATTAACATACTACTTAAAACAGACTGGTACAATGGAACCACTTATAACAGACCATTGAACGATTAATATCTATCAACACCTACAAAACTAGCTTAAAGAAATAAAACCCAAGCGCGGTTGCCAGCAGTGTCAATCCAACGTGCAGACCGATCAATCCTAGCCCTGCCAATACTTTACCCGCACTAATAAAAGTAAATACCTCAGCACTAAAGGTACTAAAGGTCGTCAATCCACCCAAAAACCCAGTAATCACAAACAGTCTGATATTAGGCGATAAATCGCTACCCATACGCTCAAACCAGACGAGCGCAAGGCCAATCAGCAGGCCGCCCAAGACATTTGCGCCAAGCGTACCAAGCGGTATCCAGTGATGCAGTGGATTAAAGCGCGCTAAATAGCCACGTAAACACGCGCCTAATGCTGCTCCTAAGCCTATTGCTAGCCACTGCATAGATTATCCTTAATTTATATGGCTTTTGAACGTTATACTGCAGGCAACAGTGCTGGTAATTCTGTCAACGGCCAACGCGGGATACAGCTCACTGCCAGATCATCCGTTTGTCCAGCGTTTAGGCGCTCAAATCCAGCATAAGCAATCATTGCGCCATTATCTGTACAAAGTGCTGGCGGTGCGTAATGTACAGTCGCATTAATTTTCGTCAGCTCAGTCTCTAGCGTCTCGCGCAGATGTGTGTTGGCACTGACGCCGCCCGCGATAACGAGTCTGGTCATATTCGCTTGTTTAAGCGCTTTGACGCATTTTTTTACTAGCGTATCGACCATCGCGTGTTGGAAGCTTGCGGCAATATCGGCGCGTACTTGCGGATCGCTATCAGCGCTATTGCCTGAGCCACCGGACTGCGGGGTATCTTTAATCAGATTATGCACTGCTGTTTTCATACCACTAAACGAAAAATCAAGACCGCGATGCAGCATTGGCCGTGGTAGCTCATAGGCGTTTGGGTTACCCATTTCGGCAAGCTTGGCAATATTTGGACCACCAGGATAAGGCAAGCCTAACATCTTAGCGGCTTTATCAAAGCACTCCCCTGCCGCATCATCGATGGACTCGCCTAGTATCTCATACTCGCCGATGCCTTTAGCCGCGATCAGCTGGGTATGGCCACCTGAGACGAGCAAAGAGACAAACGGAAACGGCGGCGGATTAGCGCCCATCAAAGGCGCAAGCAGATGACCTTCCATATGGTGCACGCCGATAGCCGGAATACCTAAGCCAAACGCCAAGCTACGACCAAACAGCGCGCCCGTCATCAGCGCACCGATAAGGCCTGGGCCTTTGGTATAGGCGATAGCATCAATGTCGTTTTTACTCATATCACACTGCGCTAGCAGCTCATCGAGTAGTGGCACTAATTTGCGAATATGGTCGCGACTCGCCAGCTCAGGCACCACGCCGCCATAGACAGCATGCAGCTCAATTTGTGAGTACAATACTTGCCCAACTAGGCCCTTATTAGCGCTGTTAATCTGCTCGCTATCAAAGATCGCCAGACCCGTCTCGTCACAAGAAGTCTCTAACCCTAATACTTTCATGCTATCGCCTTTATCTTACTATCTTTATCTTACTATGGGGTCGCTGCGTTATTACCCTGTATGTGCTAATAACAGACCCTAACCCTAAAGCCAAAAAGCCGCCATTGTTAGCACACAATGACGGCTCGTTTAACAAATTTCAAGAGCGAATAACGACTATCAGCTGGCTTCGGCAATCATATATTCAACAGCAGCTTTGATTTGATCTTCGGTCACGCCATTATAAGCCTGCGCTGGCATTTGATTAAAGCCTTCCGCTGAATGAGTGGTCAGAGTCTCTACGCCTTTTTCGATACGCGGTGCCCAAGCCTCAGCGTCACCGAATTTTGGTGCATTGAGCAAGCCGGTAGCGTGACAGGCCATGCATTGCTTGTTATAGAGCTCAGCGCCAACGTTGACGGCTAAATCCTCAGAGGCTGCAGGCTCTTCTACCGCTGCCACCTCAGCTTCAGCATCACCAGCATCAACTTCTGCCGTCTCAGTCGTCTCGACAACCATAGGCTCAGTTTCTGCAAACTCCATATCTTCTGCTTCAGGAGCATTGGCACGAGCAATCTCAGCAGCCTGCTCGGCTCGCTCTGGCGCTGTTACTGCTTCATGACCATCGCTACAAGCGCTAAGACTAACGCCCAAGCTGACCACTAGAGTCGTCCACAATGCTGTGTTTAGTGCCGTTTTTCTCATTCCAACATCCTCACTAAAATTGATATAAAAACCGATAAAGCTTACTGAATTGTTGCAATTATCATAGCATAAATTCGGTTAAAGCCGTTATCGTCATAAGGTTTTTTATCGGCATTTTTGTGACTTAGTGAGTATTACTTTATAAGGCAAATAAGAAACTTTATAAGATAAATAACCAAATTAGACGGTATTGATCTGTAAATACTTCAGGTAACGTAACTCTAGGTGCTCTAATAACGCAGAATTTGTCTTTTTATAATCAGTCGCTGAGTGACGATAAGCACACCAAAAGCCTTGACTTTATTGATGATTTTAGGTAGAATTACCGCCCTTGTACTTCTGTGCAAACTTATCCTAGTTTGAGCTGATGCGCGAATTTTGAGATATTAGCGCTAAATACTAATACACAGCCAAACTAATGCCTTTGTATCTCATCCCTATAAGGAGTCTTCATGCCTGCAGTTAAGGTCAAAGAAAACGAACCCGTTGATATCGCTATCCGTCGTTTTAAACGTGCTTGCGAAAAAGCTGGCGTATTGTCAGATGTACGTAAGCGTGAGTTTTATGAAAAGCCAACGCAAGAGCGCAAGCGCAAAAAAGCCGCTGCGGTAAAGCGTTATAAGAAAAAGCTGCAACGCGACACTATTCGTACCACGCGTATGTACTAATTGCTAGCTATCAGTTAGCCGTACATCAGTAGTCGTACATCAGCGCCACTGTTATCAATAGATATCAGTGGCGTTTTTTGTGCTACACTTTTTATTATTCATCTTATTACCTATCGAAATTTATATTACAACACCAAAAAGCACCCTATAAACAAGGATTAGCCACCATTATGAGCTCTATTAAGCAAAAGCTAGCAGATACTATTGTCACCTCTATGAAAGCCCGCGAGCTTGAGCGCGTCAAAGTCATGCGCAATGTACAATCTGTCGTCAAGCAAATCGAAATCGACCGTAAAGTGGAGCTAGATGATGCGGGCGTTCTAGAGATACTACAAAAGCAGCTCAAACAGCGTCAAGAGTCATTGGCTATTTTTACCGCGAATGGCCGTGATGACTTGGCGAGTAAAGAGCAGTTCGAGATTGACATTATCAATGAGTTTATGCCAAAACAGATGGATGATGACGAGCTTGCCGCCTTAGTCAACCAAGAGATTAGCGATCAAGGCGCTACCTCCATGCGCGATATGGGGAGCGTCATGGGCGCTATGAAAACCAAAACCGCAGGCCGCGCCGATCCCGCGGTTATCTCAAGACTGGTCAAAGAAGCGCTGCAAGGCTAGACCTGCACCGATTGCACGCGCTCGGTTTATAGCGAACTTCGTCCCTCCTAACCGCCTAAGGCTTAAAGTCTTGGGCGGTTTTTACTTCGCTGATTTCTTTTTTGATACTGGCTAATAACGGACTACGACCAGAAGAGTTTGGCATTTTCTCAGCCAGTTGCTTAGCTTGCGTCAAAGACGTCAATGCCGAATCATAACGTCCATTCCAGAGCTGATCATGACTGCGGTAGCGCAGAGCATTAATCGTCGCAATCGCTTTGATAGCCGCTGAGCTTGAGGTTTTAGCGAGTTTTTCGTTAGCCAATTGCAAGCTTTGCCAAGCATAGCGGTCACTGGCTTGCTCTTGGGTTAACGGCTTAAGTAGAGCTTGCGCTTGTAGTGGCTGATTATTACTGGTGAGGGCTTCTGCTAAGTATAGCCGCAAATCACGGCGCTCCGGATAAAGGCGCTGCTGCGCGCTTAAAACTTCTACGGCTCGCTGCCATTTGTTTTGTTCACTGAGCACTTGGCTATAGGTGATAGATAATAATGGCTCTAGTATCTGCAGCTGACTTGCTGGTAGCGCTGACAGCTCCTTCATTAGCTGCTCGGCATCATCGAAACGTTGCTGCTGACTGTACCAGTACATCAAGGCAAGCTTAGCGCCAGGACTGCTGACCACGGCGGTAGTCAGCGCCGTTTCTGAGGTATGCTGGCCCATGACTTGCACGCGCCAATATAACAAATCAAACAACGCTTGATGGCGCTGCTGCTGCGTCAAAGATAAAGGCGCATACTGCTGAGCACGGGCTTGCGACTCGCTTAAGCGCTCATTACTCAAAGGATGTGAGCGCACAAAGCTTGGTAAATAGCGGTTTTCGACTTGATTGAGCTGACTCTTTTGGTTCATCGTCGCAAAAAATCTCGGCATAGCGCGTGGATCGTAGCCTGCCTGCGTCATGATCTGCATGCCCACCCGGTCCGCTTCGCGCTCATTACTACGGCTAAAGGCCATGCTGCTATTCATAGTCGCCGTCTGCGAGCCCATCATCACTGCTGCTGCCGCATCGCCATCGACTGCGGAGGCAGCTATCGCCGCGAGCATACCGCCGATTTGCATCAGTAGCGCTTTTTTGCGCGCGTCTGCACCGCTCTCATAATGGCGCTGACTGATATGCGCCACTTCGTGAGCAACGACGCTTGCCAATTCGTCCATACTATCCGCCGCGAGTATAGTACCGGTATTAATACCGATAACCCCGCCGGGTGCGGCAAAGGCATTGATACTTGGGTTATCAATAATCACTAAAGCCAACGGCGCTTGCTGACGAGCTTGAGCGTTGAGTCGCCAAGTCATCGCCTTCATCGTCTCTTGAATCCAAGGGTCGTGCTCCATCTTGGCCTGGCCATTGATGTTTTGTAGCGACCATTCACCAATGCGCTTATTTTGATATTGATCAGCAAAGCTCAGCGCCTGCCCTTGCAAATTGGGCAAATCAAGCTCATCGGACGGCTGCTGCCAAGGGCTAAAAGCTGAGGTGGACACTGTTGGCGTGGCAAGCGGCTCAAGGCGACTTAGCGTTACGCTCGCCCCATAACTGACACTACTGAGCAGCAGTGCCAGCACGAGTACACTTGGCGTTGATGGTCGATAAATAAACTTCAAATGAGTATCCTATTATTTAAGCAACACAGGCAAATACCGAACGCTGATATAGTTGAATCACTTTAAAACCGATGCAGTGCAGCTGGGATTCATCTTGTCAATGAGAGCTGCGCAACATCGAAACAGCGTAGACACAGCACGCAAGGAAAATGAATACCAGTTGCACGTTAATATTTAGCGTATCGACTTTATTTCGCACTGACTATAGTAGGGTTCTTGGCTGTTTTGACTATATAAGCTTGAGGGTATAACGTCAATTGTTGGCTCAGACTGACTACTAATATCTCAGCAAGCGTCACGGTTAAGTAACATTATTGTGCCATGCTAAAACATCAAACACTGTGATGATAATATTCAACTGCTCTTCTAGCCTAGCAGTTTGTTATAATAAGCATTTATCGTTCAAGGTTTGATTTATGTCAGCTGCGTCTAAAACTACGGTATCTGCCCCTTATTTTATAACGCTCTCATCGAGCTTGTCTGCCAATGAGCAGCAAGTTATCGCTGATTTGTTAGCGCTATTACCGGCTTCTTATATCAGCGAGATAAGGTCACACTTGGATAATAAAACGAGAATAGAAGCGGACTCTGCCCTTCTCATAAAAGGTTACGTTGATGGTCGCGGTTTGGCTTGTCCGATGCCATTATTAAAGACAAAAGTGGCTTTGCGTGATGTCGCTATCGGTGAGTCTTTATATGTTGTTGCCACTGATCCCAACTCGCAAGCAGACATCACTGCCTTTTGTCGGCAATCGCAAACGGCTAATACAGAGACGCTCCAGCTGTTAGTTAATACGGTAACCGATAGCCGCAATGATGAAGCGGTTACTGCTACTGATGAAGCTAGGCATAACAAAGCCGCGCAGCAAGCCGATACAATATTTCACTTCATCATTACCAAAACCGATAGCAACTAACGACAGCTATCCTTTACAATTACTATAATTATTCTACTTTGCATACTTGTTTATTTATTTGCCTATTTACTTGATTAAGGTCAAAGATATGACTACTTCTTCCACTGATTCTGCGACAAAAAAATCGTCACCACCAAAAAAACCTCGCAGTAATGATAAAGTGACTACTGAGCAAAATGCTGCTCGCACAGCAGCGTTAGAAGCGGCAGCAAAACGACCGCCGTACGACGCTAGTGCCTTAGAAAAAACCAGCACTCGCGATTTAGTACCGGCCATGCCGACTCACTTGACGGCTCCTGGGGTAAACCTAGGCGCTTATATTAATACTGTGCACCAAATTCCTATTTTGACCCCAACGCAAGAACAAGAGCTTGCACACCGCTACTATGATGAAGGTGATGTCGAAGCCGCGCGGTTACTCGTGATGTCGCATCTGCGCTTTGTGATACATATCGCGCGTAGCTACTCAGGCTATGGTTTGCCGCAAGCGGATCTGATTCAAGAAGGCAATCTGGGCTTGATGAAAGCGGTCAAGCGCTTCGATCCGAATAAGGGCGTGCGCTTAGTCTCTTTTGCCGTGCATTGGATCAAAGCTGAGATTCACGAGTTTGTGATTCGTAACTGGCGCATTGTCAAAGTGGCGACCACCAAAGCGCATCGTAAGTTATTTTTTAACCTACGTAGCCTAAAAAAGACCAACAATCAGCTGACTTTAGAAGAGGCAGATGCGATTGCGAACGATCTCAACGTCACTCGCAAGCAAGTGCTAGAGATGGAGTCGCGCCTGACCTCTTATGACGCCTCTTTTGAGACCCAATCGAGCGATGATGACGACGGGCGTTACGCGCCGCAGCTGTTCTTAGAGGACGGTATAGATCCAGCTGAGATGGTAGAAGAGTCTGATTGGGAAGCCAATAATTCATCCGCGTTGATTGAAGCAATGGGGACGCTAGATGATCGCTCTCGTGATATCGTTGAGCAGCGCTGGCTTACTGAGCAAAAATCCACCTTGCACGAATTGGCGGCGGTCTACTCTATATCGGCTGAGCGTGTGCGTCAGATCGAAAAGAACGCGATGGACAAAATCCGTGAGGCCATGACTATTGAGAGTGTGATTTTGCCTGACGATATTCAATAATGATTGTGTTTATACAGTGATGATTGTACGAGTGGCTTGATTTTATTATATAGTTAATCCACGTTAAAAACGATACAGTGCGGTTGGGATGAATTTTTTGCAGCCTCTGTCCGCAACGACACAGCACGTCAGGAAAATTTATATCAACTGCACGAATATATTAGCGTATCGGTTTTATTTAGAACTGACTATAGGTACAGCTATTTTTATAAAAATTAAGAGTTTATAAATGATCAATTGGATAGGTATTGCTGCCGTTAATATGGCTATCGCGGTTGCTCTAGGCGCGTTTGGCGCTCATGGACTCAAAAACTTGGTTGATGAGCAGCAGCTTGCTTGGTGGCATACCGCGACACTTTATTTGTTTATTCATGCGCTCGGACTGCTATTGGTTGGCATATTACTGCGCCTTAATTATGCCACTCAAGCGACGGCGTGGTTGTTACAGCTCGGAGTAATAGTATTTGCTGGTAGTCTCTACGCTATGACCTTAGGCGCACCGCGTTGGTTTGGCGCTATTACCCCGATCGGCGGAGTGCTGATGATAGCAGGTTGGTTGTGGCTTGCCATAACAGCTTTTCGTCTCGGCAAACCACTTTAATCATAGATTCGATATTAAATAAAATGGATACGTTAGATAACTAGGGAGCCCACTTTATGAGTACCATCACTGTCAACGGTAAGACCTTACAGACTACGCATCAAACCGTGCAGTTAGTAGTGAATGAGCTTGGCTTAAGTCAAGGGCGCTATGCGGTAGAAGTCGATGGAGACCTAGTGCCTAAAAGCGAGTTGGCACAAATGCGCGTGGTGGAAGGAATGACTATCGAAGTGGTACAAGCGGTCGGTGGTGGCTAAAATTCTTTATGTCCATAGATAGAGCTAAATGCCTATAAATCAAACTGGTAATTTTTAAACCTAAAAGACCTCAATCGTTTCATCGGTTGAGGTCTTTTTTGGGTTTTACGTTGATTAGCGCTACTGATTTTGCGCTACAAATTTAGTGAATTATCATCTTCTCTCTATTCTTCTTATTGGCTTTCCTTATTGTCAATATTGTTAACATTGTGAATGTTGTCACGCTAAATACAGCTGATTGACTGGCTCGGTATAGGCATAGCTAAGTTTTGGTATTATGTTTATTATCAGCTATGCGTACCACCAAACCAGTCAAAGCGTTTATGCTTGTACTATAAACCTATCTCAATAGGTAAGCTCATGGCTACATCGCTGAGGCAGCATCAGCAGCTTCGCTATTGTTATAGCTGTTGTCACGTCCAGTCGCGCGAGTCTTTTTGTCTTGTTGGCGGGTCTTATATTTACGTACTTGCCGCTCAAGCTTATCTGACATCTCGTTGATGGCTTTATACATGTCGTCATCTTGCGCCTGTACGAACATCTCTTGACCTGAGACTCGCATGATAGCTTCGGCTTTGTGGCTCTTTTTGCCGCCATCACTAGCGCCGCTATTGTCTAAAGACAAAATCACCTGAATGCTCTGAATCTGATCGAAATGACGCTCAATTTTTTCTAATTTTTCGCGGACTGCGGTATTCATGGCATCGGTAACACTGATATGGTGACCACTAATAGATACGTTCATATACTTGTCCTTATATTTATTACCACTTATAGTGAACTGATAGTACGGTAAACTAACCGGTATCAGCTGGAGCCATCGAACTGTCAAAAACTGATGTTAAAAGCTAATCTTAAAGAGCAATGACGATATAACCAATAGTGCATTCTATATAAAGTGTCGCTTTTTCAAATCTCCTTTTGTCAAAACTCATTATCGGTATCTACTGACACCTTAGAATGCCTTTGAATTCGTCTTTTAAACAGCTCCAAATCTTCGATCTTTAAAAGCTAAATGTCCTTCAGTTTTTGCTGTTGATGCCCTTCTAATTTGTCACGAATACCTAAGAGTAGCAAGACGCTATACTGTAATAAAATGTAAAGTTAACTGCTATATATTGCTAAAATCTATATAATCAAAAAATTTTATTTTTATTCCTAGCAACTATCATACCTTTTAAGCGACTATTCATTGACGCGCCTAGCACCACTGAAATCAGTATTTTTGTTTGCGCTGAGTGGAAGAACCGATCCCCATAGCTTCGCGATACTTAGCTACCGTACGTCTAGCGATGTCGATACCTTCTGCATGCAAGTGCTGCTGCAGGCGACTATCGGAGAGCGGTTTTTTTGGTGCTTCATTGGCGATGAGCTGTTTGATCATAGCGCTAATAGCGGTCGATGAGACATCGCCTTCACGGCTACTCACATGCGATGAGAAAAAGTACTTGAGTGAAAATAGACCTTGCGGGGTCAAGATGGATTTACTGGTGGTTAAACGGGAGACTGTAGACTCATGTAGTTCTACCTCTTCAGCGATATCCTTTAAGATCAAAGGCTGCATAGCAGAAGCGCCATGACGTAAAAACTCTTGCTGACGTCTGACAATACTCGTCGCCACCTTTAACAGGTTTTGGTTACGCTCCTCAATACTGCGAATAAACAGCTTGGCATCGCTGAGGTTTTCACGTAGATATTGATTGTCTGAGCTATCATCACCGCGTTTGACTAGATTGGCGTAGTCTTCATTTATACGCAGTTTCGGTAGTGTCTCTGGATTAAGACTGACCTGCCAGCGCTCATCGCTGACTGCTCTATCTGCTTCGAGCGCCGCTGAACGATGACGACGAATGGGAGTAACTAAGACATCTGGAATATCATAACTCTCAGGAGCCTGCTCATAACTGGACTGGCTACTTTGAAAGGCCAGACCCGGCGCAGGATTGAGCTGACGCAGTAAACTTAGCGCTGGGGTGATCTGTGCGGCTTTTAGGCCAGTCGCCTGAGTTAGCGCTTTAATATTGTTGCTCACTAAATGCTCGCTGGCAGATAGCAGAGCTTGCGCTTCGGCCAAATGCTCTGTATTGCGATCAAGTTTGCTAAGCTGAATGGCCAAGCATTCACTCAGATTACGCGCCCCTACCCCTAAGGGGTCACAAGACTGAATGACTCTAAGCATGACGGTTATTTCATCGTACTCTATTGGCTCTGGCCACTGATAAAAGCTTGCCATAGTGGCAAAACTCTGCAGCAAGTCATCGATATCTAAGCGGATAAAGCCCATCTCATCCATCGCATCGATGAGATAATCGGCGATCATAGTGTCGGTGTCTGATAAGCGTTTAAAATTGAGCTGCCAACGTATATAGTCTTGAATACTGGCGTTGGTTGTGCCTTGATAGCGCTCTAAATCATCAAAATCGATAGGGCTAGAGGCAGCTTGATCTGAGGGCGTTGCCGTAAAACTCGTCGTCTCAACAGTATGCTGGTCAGCGTAGGCGCTATCATAAGTAGGGTCAGCCATCGTCTCATTATCGATATCCATCGCGCTACCGTCGATATGGGCTTGCTGCAATTTATCGAAGCTGTCTACACTGTCTTGACTATCGTAACTGTCATAACCGTCATAGCTATCATCATTATCGTTAGTGCCACTGTTCCACATCTCAAGCGTTAACGGATCTTCAGCCATTTCTAGATCGCTGCTATCTTCGTCATAGCGCTCTTCTTCATCCTCAATACGCTCAAGTAGTGGGTTACTCTCAAGCTTGGCTTGCACCTCTTGTGCTAACTCAAGGCTTGAGAGCTGCAAGAGCTTGATAGCTTGCTGCATCTGCGGGGTAAGCTTTTGTGAGGTATTTAGCGTAGCGCCTAAGCCAAATGACATACTCATGAGCAGTTTATTGCACTCCAGTACTGATGTGGTTTTGATTCATAATCACGGTTGATAGCGACTTATCACTCTAATGGGTCATGACGATAGCATTTTTCATAGTCCTATTGCTATGATAATTTATAACATATATAGCGTTATAGTCCTTTTTATCGCTAAAAATAATATCTATTACTATTAAACGAGAAGCTCTATGAATAAAGTATTAAACGTCGCGGCGCTACAAATGAACAGTCAGCAAGATATCGAAGCCAATCTTAGCACTATTAAGGCTGGTATTGAGGAAGCGAGCACTCAAGGCGCGCAGCTGATCGTTTTGCCTGAGAACTGTTGTAGCATGGGTCGTCAGTTTGCCACTGCCGAGCGTTTCGAGTCGCTATCAGCGACGCTTGCTAGCTACGCGCGCGAGCACAACGTGCACCTGTTAGCCGGCTCGCTACCTTGCCCGTTTCGTCCGGATGGCGCGCTAGTTCCTGATGGTCGTCTACGTCAAGTCAGTCAACTGTTTGCGCCCGATGGTAGCCGGCTTGCTCGCTATGACAAAATTCATCTATTCACCGCCACAGTCGCCGATAAGCAAGGCAGCTATAACGAAGCGGCAACGTTTGAGCCGGGCACGCAAACTGTCGTCACCCCTATCGAAGTCGCAGGTGAGAGCTATCAGCTAGGAATGATGGTGTGCTTTGATTTGCGCTTCCCCGCGCTTGCTCAACGTTTGCGTCAAGCCGGTGCTGAGCTGCTAAGCGCGCCGTCTGCCTTTACTTATCTGACCGGACAAGCGCATTGGGAGCTACTGCTACGCGCGCGAGCGCTAGATAGTCAGTGCTTAGTCATAGGCGCGGCACAAGGCGGCGAGCATCATTATAAGGACGGGCAGGCGCGCCAGACTTGGGGACATAGTGCCATTACCGCCTTTGATGGCACGATAGTCGACAGCTACGAGAGCAGCGAGATGAAAACTGAGGATAAGCACAAGGATTACGCTTTAGTTTTCGCTAGTTTTGATAAGTCAACGCAGCAGCAAGGGCGCGAGAAGATGCCTATTTTTCAGTGTCATCGCTTGGCTTAATAGTATTTATAAGAATTGGGTGTAAATTTAATTGAAATAAAAACGTCATATTATCACGTGAAACTGGGATGAATTTTATGCAGCATCGAACGATAACAGCACGCCAGTAAAATTTATACTAGTCCCACGATCATAACTTATATATTAAACGCAGTTCATTTTTAATCTGACTATCACTCACTATCGTTTTGAGTAAGAGAGGCGCGCGGATGGGCGCGATCATAGACTTGGGTAAGCTTAGCAAAGTCTACATGGGTATAGATCTGAGTGGTGCTAATATCGCTATGACCGAGCATCTCTTGTACCGCGCGCAAATCACCACTGCCGGAGAGCATATGCGAGGCAAAGCAGTGACGCAGCAGGTGCGGGTAGAGGTTTTGTGCGATACCGGCGCGTTTGGCTGCTACTTTTAAACGCTGCTGTACGGCGCGAGTAGAGAGCCGCGTACCGAGCTTTTCACTAATAAATAAAGCGCTGTCTTGCCCCTCTACCCAAAGGTTACGATGCGGTAAGTAGCGCTTAATCGCTTCAGCTGCCTTATTACCAATTGGCACTAAACGCGTTTTGTTGCCTTTACCGGTCACTCGAACGCGCAAATCAGACAAATCGATATCTATCATATCGAGCGCCACCAGCTCGCCTACCCGTAAGCCACTGCTGTAGAGCAGCTCAAACATTGCTTTATCTCGCAGCCACAATCTCGCCTGCTCTGGCGTATCAGGCAGTTCTTGCTCTAAAAGCTGAGTGAGCAGATCAACATCAGCAATCGAAGGCAACGGCCGCGGACTGCGCTTGAGCTGATAGCCAGTCGTCGGGTTGATACGCGCTATGTCCTCTTCGATAAGCCAACTATAAAAATGACGGATCGCCGAGAGCTCTTGCTGCACGCTGGCTAGCGCAAGCTTATCTTCATCAAGACGCTGAGAGATATGCTGAGCTAATTGGCGCTTATCACAGCGCGTCCAACTCAGACGCTTACCGCGCAGATACAACGCTAACTGCTGAACGCCAGCGAGATAAGCTGTCAAAGTATGCTCAGAGTGATTGCGTACTGACAAGGTATTTAGCCAACGATGCACTGGCGTCAATAGCTCACGTAACACCGCATCGGTCTCTATATCCGTTGCCGGATTGACATAATCTTTGACGCTCATAGCTTTTCTCTTGATTGCTCTCTTAGTTGGTATCTTAAATACTCTCTTAGCTAGCCGTATTTAGCTTGGCGAATTAGGCTTGAGACCCGCTTGCGCCATAATACCATCGGGACTGAATACCCCTTCATATACAAAGGCAGTAGGACCGGTCATCATTACCGAATAGCCTGGCTGCCATTTGACAATCATACTACCGCCGTAGAGCTGCGCGCGGATATCCTCGCCTTCATCGAGCCAGCCTTCACGGATACCGATAGCGACTGCCGCACAAGCGCCAGTGCCGCAAGCTTGCGTCTCGCCCACTCCGCGCTCATACACCCGCAGACGGATATGACGCTGATTCATCACTTGCATAAAGCCGACATTGACCCGATCCGGAAACGCTCGGTGCGACTCAATGGCTTTGCCTAAAGTGGCCACTTCCGCATCTAGCACATCGTCGACCTTGATAACTGCATGCGGATTGCCCATATTAGCAACATAAAGCTGTACTGGTGTACCGGCGACATCGAGATGATAGGCGTTTTGGATTTTGGTGGTGGCTTTTGGGGTAAACGGAATCTCATCCGGCTCAAATTTAGGCTTACCCATATCGACCTCGACCCAACCATAACGATCAGTGGTCAAAGAGATGACGCCGCTCGCCGTCTCAACCCGCAAGCGCTGCTTAAATGACAGCTTACGTGCTTGCACAAAACGCGCGAAACAGCGCGCGCCATTGCCGCATTGCTCAACTTCAGTGCCATCGGTATTGAAGATGCGATAGCTAAAATCAACATCCGGGCGCATTGGCGGCTCAACGACTAGCAGCTGATCAAAGCCTATACCTAAGTGCCGATCGCCCAATAACTCTACCAACTCTTTGGTCAAATCTAAGCGCTGAGTCACCAAATCGATAACCATAAAATCGTTACCTAGCCCATGCATCTTTGTAAACTCTATCAACATATCCTTGTGTCCTATTCTGTTTTTATATGTCGGTTATATTAGCACGCTACCCTGCACAATGATAACTATCAGCGCGTGATGAATGGTAGAGACCGTCATGAAATACTCGTCATAAAATAGTCACCATAAAAAACCCACTGTCATCATGACAATGGGCTTTTAAAATAAATTTACTAAATCACTAGGAGCTTTTTAGCTCAGACTTTTACCATGGACATAGGGGCCGGCTAGTCATTTCGCTATTGATCTTGCCAACGCATCTCATCGCGGTATAAGTCTTCGATCGTCTCACGCTTACGAATCAACTGCTGCTGACTCTGTGCCACCATAACCTCGCTAGCACGCGGACGCGAATTGTAATTACTACTCATAGTAAAGCCGTAAGCGCCAGCACCAGTGATAGCCAAGATATCGCCTTCGGCAAGCGCCAATACACGATCCTTAGCCAAAAAATCACCTGTCTCACAAATAGCGCCAACAATATCCCAAGCCTTTGTATCGTCAGCTTGCATACCACCGTTAGGTAACTGCTGAGGAATCACTGCCATCTCTGCTTGATACAGCGCTGGGCGGATCAAATCATTCATCGCCGCGTCAACGATAGCAAAGTTTTTGTGCTCGGTCGGTTTAAGAACATCAACGCGAGTGAGTAGCACGCCAGCATTAGCAACCATACTGCGCCCCGGCTCAAAGAATACTTTGAGACCCAGCTCAGTGAGTTTCGGCAATAGCGCGTCGGCAAAATCAGCGATGGACACTGGCGACTCATCAATGTAGCGCACGCCTAGTCCACCGCCCAAGTCCACATGCTTGAGCGTAATACCTTGATCCGCTAAAGCCTGCACCAGCTCAATCACTTTGTCCAGTGCGGCTACAAAGGGCGCAACTTCGGTGAGCTGCGAGCCGATATGACAATCAATACCAACGATCTCAATATGTGACATCGCCGCGGCCTGCGCATAAACGTCAAGCGCCTGTTCATGAGCGATGCCAAACTTATTATCTTTTAGCCCCGTTGAGATATAAGGATGAGTCTTAGCATCGACGTCAGGATTGACCCGTAGGGATATCGGCGCTGGTGTATCTAGCTGGTCGGCTACTTCATTAATTAACGACAGCTCGCTGATGGACTCGACATTAAAGCAGCCAATACCTTGCTGCAGAGCAAATTCGATATCGCTGTATGTCTTGCCTACGCCTGAATAGACGACGCGACCCGCTTGGCCGCCTGCTGCTAACACGCGCATCAGCTCGCCGCGGGATACGATATCGAAGCCAGCACCAGCCTGCGCCAAGATGCCTAATACGGCCAAATTAGAATTGGCCTTTACCGCGTAGCATATTTGGTGCTCAAGGCTGGCAAAGCTATCGCTATAGGCTTGATAAACATCCAAGATCGCCTGCTTGGAGTAGACATAACAAGGCGTATCGTACTGCTTAGCCAAACCGCTCACGCTAACGTCCTCAATATACAGCTCGTTATTGCGATAGCTCAGCGCTGGCAGATGGGCGCTTAAAGCTTGAGGATCGATATACAACCCGTGCTCAGTTTGTACGGTAATCGCTTGGCTATCTGCCACAGTTGCCTGTCTTTGCGGCTCAGAGTTACTCATAGTCCTCTCTTTCATTCATTCAGGTTTTCAAAGGAAATTATCACATTATTAAACTTGCAGCATCGCTTAGCAATCAATCAATAATCATTTGCATCATCGCTTGGCTCAGGCAGCACTTGCTGCTCCTCAAGATAGCGTGTGCGCTTATACTCGTCATCATCTACTCCAGCAAATGCAGCATCTTGCGGCTGACTGGTACTGTCTAATACCTCAGCGCTGGTGATGAGCCCTTGCTCAGTATCTGCCAAGTATAGCGGGCCTTTTTGCCCGCAGCCGCTCAAACTCAGAGCCACTAGAGTAACCGCCATAGCAGTAAGTTTTGAAAATATAAAATTCGGTTTTAGAGTTTTCATAAGTGGTAAGCCATTAACCATGCATCACTGATTGCGCTAAAACTGCTTGCGCAAAATTCACAATCAGCTATTGATATTTTAACGCTAAATAATCCTGCTCGCTAACCGTACCATACCAGCCAGTATCGAGCATCAAATAGGCCTGTAATCATAGCATTAATTGGCAGCGATTGACTGTGTTTAGCGATAATTTTAGTTGCAATATTGACCTATCATTATTCTTTATAAATGCTACATTTAATGGGGCGTGTTGTACGTTCGGTTGTGGCACGCGCGGAGACTATTTTTTAGACACTCAGTGTACAGCTGTAACTAATACTTGACGGATGCTTGTCTTAAACCTTATAGTTATTGTGGTATAACGCTTAACCGCAAGTGTGGTAATTGTTCTAAAATATGCTACCTTGTCTTTAGCTTTAGCATTTTATTTTGCTTTAATCATTCAAATGGTTTAAATGATTGAACCCCTACTTATTATATGATTTATTATTCCTACCCATAATCCAACACCCACAACCCAACAGCCATAATCTAAGGATAGAGCATGAATGACAGCGTCAACCCCTCCGCTTCTAGCGATGAGAACTCGGACAACTCAGTATTAACCAATCCCACTTTAGTCCTCAACTGTGGCTCCTCTTCTATTAAGTACGCTTTGATCAGCGAGGATGAATCGACTCGTATCACGGGACTGGCCGAAAATTTAGGTCTCGATACCGCTCGTATCAAACATACCGCGTTAAATGGTGAAAAGCTTGAAATTGCTATTCCAGGTGGCCGTCATAAACTTGCCTTACAAAAAGTGCTTGAGCTCCTCGAGCAGTATCACTTTATCGCTGTCGGTCATCGCGGCGTCCATGGCGGGCGTGAATACTCAGAAGCGGTCAAAGTGAACGATCATGTGTTATCGGAAGTGAAACGTCTCAAGTCGTTAGCACCTTTGCATAACCCAGCTAATGCTCTAGGCATCGAAGCGGTACAAGCGATCTATCCTGATATTCCGCAAGTCGTGGTCTTTGATACTGCCTTTCACCAGACTATGCCGCCTGTGGCTTATCGTTATCCGATTCCAAAAGCGCTATATGAAGAAGAAAAAATCCGCCGTTACGGCTTTCATGGTACCTCGCACGCTTACGTTTCAGAACGTGCCAGCCAGCTCACCGAAGCTAATGGCCCGCAAGGCTGGTTGACTGCGCATCTAGGGAATGGCTGCTCAGCGACTGCCGTTTATGATGGCAAAAGTCTAGATACCAGTATGGGACTGACGCCGCTTGAGGGGCTGATGATGGGCACGCGTAGTGGTGATGTCGATCCAAGCCTACATATCCACCTAAAGCGTCAACTTGGTATGAGCTTGGAAGATGTAGATAAAATGCTCAATAGCGAAAGTGGCCTATTAGGTATCTCGGGTCTGTCTAACGACCTACGCACCGTCGAGCAAGCAGCTAACGAAGGTCATAAAGATGCCGAGCTGGCAATCGAGATGTTCGCTTATCGCGTTGGTAAGTATTTGGCGAGCCTCAGCTGCGCGCTACCTGAGTTTACCGGTATTGTCTTTACCGGCGGGATCGGCGAGAACTCAGCGACCACGCGCGCGCGTATCCTAAACGTGATGCGTCACTTCGGTATCGCGTTCGATGCAGACAAAAACAAATCGCTCGTTGGCGGCGCAGAAGGGCGCTTTGAGAGTGACGATAGCAGTATTGAGCTGTGGGTCATCCCAACTGACGAAGAGTGTCAAATCGCTAAAGAAACCCGTCAAACCTTGGGTCTAGACTAAAGGGTTAATAAAAAAGCGCTGTCGCTGTATAAGCATGGCGCTTTTTTTGACTGCGCAAACGGGTCTATTATTAGCTCAGTCTTTTATTAAGCCAGTTACTTGCTAGACTAGTCGCTTATTAGCAACAATAATAGCCGCCCATCATACATTCTCAGTCTTTAAAAATATAACAAACCGTAGGATACACTATGCAAACTATTTTATTGGTTCCTATCAGTCGCGGTATCGGCGTGACTTCAGCCGCTCTTGGCCTCATTCGCGCGCTTGATTATAACGGTATCAAAGCCGGCTTTATGAAGCCGTTTTTGCAAGACGATACGCTCGATAAACAAAACAGCTTGGACAGCTCAAGCGCCCTTATCATGCATGCGTTTGGCCTAACGCCGCCCAAATCTATCAACCGTCAGCGCGTTGAGCGCATGATCGGCGATGGTAATCTTGACGAGCTAATGGAAGAGGTTATTGGCAATTATCACAGTATTGATGGCGAGCCTGATGTGGTTATCTGTGAAGGCTTAGTGCCAACCACCGAAGCCTCTTACGCTTCTCAAATTAACCAAGCCATCGCCCATGCTTTAGACGCGAAGATTATCTTTGTCAGCACTGTCGACACCAGCAATCCTGCTTATCTAGCAGACAAGCTTGACGTGCACGCGCGCGAGTTTGGCGGTATCGCTCATGAACGTACGCTTGGCACTATCTTAATGCGCGTGCATGACGTGCCTAATACCTTTGAGACTCAGCCTGTCGCTCCTGGTGAGGCGGTAGTGAGCTTAGATGAAAACTTCATCCAAGAGGTGCAGCGCCTATCACCGCATTTTCATAGCGAGCGCTTCCGTCTCATCGGTGTCGTGCCATTTAGTGACTCGCTCTCCGTGCCGCGCACTTGGGATATCGCCGCTGAGCTTGATGCCACTTGGCTCAACGTCGGCGACGCCAAATCGCGCCGTATCAATGATATTAGCCTGACCGCACGCTCCGTTTCGCGCGTTGATGAGGTCTTTAAGCGCGGTACGCTCATTGTGGTGCCAGGCGACCGTGATGATCTACTGCTAGCAGCAGGCCTAGCTTGTATCAACGGCGTACCACTAGCAGGTCTAGTACTGACAGGCGGTGTAGTCCCTAACGAGACCGTAGCTGAGCTTTGGCAGTCGGCGCTGAAGACTGGCATTCCTGTCATGAGCGTCGAGACCGATAGCTTTGAGACGGTACAAAACCTACTACACATGAGTTCTGAGATACCAAGCGATGATACCGAGCGCGCAACCGATGTCGCTCGTTATGTTGCAGCACACTTAGATCTCAGCTGGATAAAAGAATACTTTAGCGGTGATTATGTCGCCCGTCTCTCGCCTGCTGCGTTTCGCCATCAAGTGGTCAAAAAAGCACAAAACGCCAAAAAACGCATCGTACTGCCAGAAGGCGCTGAGCCGCGTACCGTCGAAGCCGCCTGTATCTGTCAAAGCCGCGGTATCGCCGATTGTGTGCTGTTAGCGCAGCGTAGCGAAGTCGAACAAGTCGCCAAAAACCGTGATTTAGTATTGCCTGAGGGGCTTGAAATCATCGACCCTGCTAGTCTTGATATGAGCAAGTATATTGATGCAGTAGTTGAGCGCCGTAAAGGTAAAACGACCAGCGAGGTCGCTGCTGAGTATCTACAAGATACAGTCTATCTAGGCACGACCATGCTACAACTAGACGAAGTCGACGGCCTAGTGTCTGGCGCGATTCATACCACTGCCAACACCGTACGTCCCGCGTTTCAGCTGATCAAAACTGCGCCGCAATATTCCTTAGTATCGTCAGTATTCTTTATGCTGCTGCCTGAGCAAGTCGTCGTCTACGGTGATTGCGCTATTAACCCCGATCCAACTGCTGAGGAGCTGGCTGAGATTGCTATTCAATCGGCGCAGTCTGCTGCCGCCTTCGGTATCGACCCAAAAGTGGCGATGATCAGCTACTCGACCGGCTCGTCTGGTACTGGCGCTGATGTCGAAAAAGTCATTGCAGCGACGAAAATCGTCCGCGAGCGTGCCCCAGATCTAGCCGTTGATGGCCCATTACAATATGACGCTGCCTCTGTAATGAGTGTCGGTAAACAAAAAGCGCCAGACTCCAAAGTCGCCGGTCAAGCCAACGTCTTTATCTTCCCTGATCTCAATACCGGTAACACCACCTATAAAGCGGTGCAGCGTAGCGCCAACGTCATCAGTGTCGGTCCTATGCTCCAAGGCCTTAATAAGCCGGTCAATGACTTATCGCGCGGCGCTCTAGTCGATGATATTGTCTACACTATTGCTCTCACGGCTATTCAGGCTTATAGTGATTTGATTTAAAAGTATTTAAATCATTAGGGCGTGTTGAACATTCGACCTTGGCACTGACAGAGACTATTTTTTAGGCGATTTGCAGATAAAAATGGTAAGTTTAGTTGTTCTAAGCGTCTATTTTTATCAATAAAGCGGCAAAAAATAGTCCTGTCCCTATTGTTGTAGTGAGGGCTGATGCTAAAATCGCCCTAGTCGTTGGGAAAATCTAGCCAATGCAATAAGCATTACCTGCAATTTTCACTTAGACTAGAACTATTTTAGCGATCAGCAGTGCGCATTTGTGAATGTTCAACACGCCCTATTAGTTTTAAACAAAAGCGCTTAGCATCATTATGTTGAGCGCTTTTTTGATAGAGCTGATGATACCTGCTGATTAAGCAGAAATATCTATCGACAAACGTTATAATGATGCTATGACTAAACCTTTCCCTACTGCCATTCGCGCCTACTTGGGCGGCTCGTTCAATCCAGTACATAACGCTCATATTGAAATGGCGATGCAAGTCTACCACTCGCTTGCGCCGCTTACGGCCGAGCGAAACTGTGAGCTACAAGTGTCGTTATTACCCAACGCGCGTTCGCCTTTTAAATCACAAAGCCTAGCACCTAAGCATCGATTGGCTATGCTAAAACTCGCGGTGCAAGATACGCCCATACGCGTCGATGAGCTTGAGATTTGGCAACCCCCACCTGTCTATACTATCGATAGTGTGCGGACTTTACGTCAGCGCCATCCGCAAGATGTCTTGATATTTATTATGGGTATGGATAGTGCTCGTAGTTTAGATAAATGGAAACAGGGCTTACAGTTGACGGACTACGTTCATCTTTGGGTGTTTGATCGTAGTGCCGACAATGCCAGCTCCAATGCTAACCCTACAGACCCTAACTTACCGCATAAACCTTTTGATAATAGTAAAACCTTAAGTGATAAGCAGCGAGCTTTGCTCATCAATGAGCTACCTAATTCGCTACCGGCGCAAGTGGTTGACTCTATCAGCGAGCTGGTTACAACTTCTATTGACAGCTTAGCAGCCCAAAACTTAGCAAATAAAGGCTTGAAAACCTTACGCAAAGGACGCATTTATATAGACTCACGACCCGTACAGAAAGTATCTAGTACAAAGATTCGTAACCAACTCCTGACTTATTATACCGCCCCTATTATAAAAGATGGCTTGCTTAATCACTGCGAGTATCTATCCAAACACTTACATCCTGCAGTTTATGACTATATTGTGCAGCATAAGCTATATTCCGCAGACTAATTCCGTTAAAATCACCTTATTATAGTCGTCACCACTTATTTATGGCCGATGACGATTCACTTTTTATAGCGAATGACGATTAAAGAGATACAAATTTATGAGCAACACTATGACTAACGAACGTTTAGAAGAATGCTTAACGCTAGTAACCTCCGCTTTGGACGGTATGAAAGCCAAAAACATCACCGTACTTGATGTTGAGGATTTAACAGACGTCATGGAGCATATGGTTATCGCTGAGGGCACCTCCAAGCGCCATGTTCGCGCGTTGGCTGACAGCTTAGGCGCTGATGCTAAGCAAGCAGGCTTTATGCCATTAGGCCGCGAAGGTGGCACTGATTCTGACTGGACGCTGATCGACTTGGGCGCTGTCGTTGTGCACATGATGACGCCAGCTGCGCGCGAGTTCTATGACTTAGAAGGCCTGTGGTCATCGCCTGAGAGCTTAGCAGAATTAGTTGCCACGCCGCGTGAGAAAAAAGCCGGTCGCCGTAACTAAACGCAAAAAACTGACTAGCGCACTTAATAAACAGACTGGATAAAATATCCGGTCTTTTTTTATGTCATTGATAACTGGCGCTTTATATAAGCAACAAAGTTAATCAAACACAAAACCATTACACTTTGCGATACTATAGCCTTATTCACGTGACGATCTGCTAGGACATTCAATGAACGCCGCCAATACAGACTCTACTTCTCAAAACTCTCAAAGCGCAGCACATGACTTTAATCAACCGCT
Organism: Psychrobacter sp. TB15; assembly: GCF_000511655.1. Classification (NCBI taxonomy): domain Bacteria; kingdom Pseudomonadati; phylum Pseudomonadota; class Gammaproteobacteria; order Moraxellales; family Moraxellaceae; genus Psychrobacter; species Psychrobacter sp. TB15. Next base: position 5,448 of record NZ_AYXN01000017.1, on the reverse strand, counting down.
ACCCCTACATATCGCCACTTTAATCGATGTGCGCGCAGGCAAAGCCATGCCCTTCGCCCGTGAGCAAATGAGCGCTATCGATAAAGCACCGATCAAAGCGCCCGTTGCGGTCAATTTTATGGGCCTTACAACTGATGAACAAGCCGACCGTAAGCATCATGGTGGCCCGCTAAAAGCGATGCATCAACTGCCGCCTGCGACTTACGAGCAGATTAACGATGAGTTTGATCTAAACGTGCGCGTGGGTACACTGGGCGAAAACATTATCACTCAAGCGGTCAATGACTTACCAGAGATGACGGAAGCTACGGTTTGTATCGGCGATGTCTATCAATATGGTGAAATCGAAGACACTGAAAGCGTGCAATTACGTATCGTACAACCGCGCCGTCCTTGCTATAAAATCAACGACCAAATTGGGCAGTTTAAAACCAAGCAACTCCCAAATATCGCGTCTTGGGTCAGTAAACAAGGTATCGCGGGCTGGTATTTTGAAGTAGTACGCGATGGCACAATTGATGCGGATTTACCGGTCTATTTGGTAGAGCGTCCCTATCCGTTTGCCACGCTAGAGGCGCTATGGCAACTGGCTAATTCAAAAGAAAAACATGATGCTGAAGTGATTGAGCCTTGGCTAGCTATTGAGTGTTTGGAGGAGAGTTGGAAAACAGTGCTGCAAAAAAAGATTAAAAAGAGCTGAGAGATCGCTTAACCTATTAAACTAAAAGGCTTTTATGATCCACGCTAAGTTTAAAATAATTGTGCTTATTCTTAATACTTTTATGTGTCTAAGGGGCAACTCATGAGCCCAACAAAGACAGAAAATATCAGCTATCTACAAGCCATAGCCATCAGCGTCGGCGCGATTATCGGCTGGGGCGCTTATGTGATGCCGGGCGATTTATTCTTACCCGAGTCGCAGCTACTGGGCTCATCCGTCGCCATTCTTGTCGGTACTCTAGCGATCTATATGGTCGCGCGCGCTTATATTAATCTGCTGACCCAAACCCCAGAGCATGAGTCCGGCGGTATCTATTGGATCGAAAAATATATCAATCGCAAACATGCCTACGTCTATGGCTGGGGTGTGGCAATAGGCTATATCTCCATCGTCGCGCTCAATATCTCTGCCGTGGCGCTCTTATTGAGATATCTGTTGCCTAGTAGCTTACAGATCGGCTATTTGTATAGCATTGCTGGCTGGGAGGTCTACGCCAGCGAGGTATTTGTGTGTAGCGCGGCGATTATTTTATTTAGCTATATTAACCTCAGGGGCGTACAAGTCAGTGCCAAGATTCAATTATATATCGCCCTGTTTATGATTGTCTCGGTCACCGCGCTGTTCTTTGGCTCACTGTGGGCCGTGCCAATGACACAGACCTTTTTGCCAACGGACATGCCCAGCAGCTCTATTACCAGCCTCGTTTGGCTACCGATTCTCGCCGTGATGCCATGGGCGTACGTGGGCTTTGAGACCACGCCGCAGATCTCCAAAGCCATTAGCGACTCTAAGACTAAAACCAAAAGTATTATTCTCATCTCCCTTATCGCGGGCGTATTGTTCTACTTTTTGATCAACTACTTCACGGCGCTAAATATGAGCTTTGATTACCAAGCGATTCAGAATAGTGGCTGGGCGACAGGCGAAGGGATAGAGAACCGTATTGGCAGCATTGGCATTGGGCTACTATCGATCGCCATGATCGGCTCGATACTTAGCGGTATTAATGGCTTTATCTTATCTTCCGTCAAGCTTTTAGAATCCATGGGTGAGTCGTCCTTATTACCAAGCGTGTTCACGGATAAGCGCCAGCGTTTTAGTAAGACCAAAGCGGTGACCATCATCGCCATCGTTTGCTTATTTTCGCCGTGGCTCGGTCGCAACTACTTGCTCGATATCGTCAGTATGGCATCATTAGGCATTACCGTTGGCTTCGCTTATGTCACCATGGCTGATCTACTCAACGAGCGCCGAAAGAACCAAGCAGGTATTCTAAATTATTTATCAGTGCTGATTAGTATGGTCTTTATATCCTTGCTACTGCTGCCCTTCTCGCCTGCGGCACTGTCGTTAAACGCTTATATCTTATTAGCGGTATTTATCGTTTTGGGGGCGATTGGTTATAGAAAAATTGTTTATGCGGGTAGTGATAGTAGTAATTAAATATCCCCTTTTATACAGAGCAATTCATGGTTAATAATATCTCCTTTTCAAAATTAGTATCAGCATCAACCTTAGGATTAGCCCTATCCTTAGTCAGCTGCGTAACGACGAACAATGTCCAACCTGTTATCACTGAACCTTTTATTATCGATAGCGAGACCTATCAAGCCACAGGTAAAAGCGAGCGCATTAAAACGATTGTGCTGCACTATACCGTCAGCGACAACGCGCGCTCCATCAAGCTATTAACTCGCGGCAAAGTCAGCGCGCATTACCTCGTTATGGATAAGAATGACAATAAGATATATAGTCTTGTGCCAGAGAGCGAGCGCGCTTGGCACGCCGGCGACGGCGGTTTTGCCGGTCGAACGATCCTGAATGACACGTCTATCGGTATTGAGATCGTCAATAAAGGTATCAAACCTCAATATCGAAACGCCCTCAAAAATAGCGAGCTTGACTATCATCCTTACTCTCATTTCGTCGAATTTGATGAGCTACAAATCAAAAAAGTCGCGCAATTGGTGCAAGATATTGCGCAGCGGTATGACATCTCCCCCAAAAACATCATCGGTCACGCGGACCTTGCCCCCTCGCGCAAGATTGACCCAGGTGCTAAGTTCCCTTGGCAGCGACTGTACAGCGAGTACGGTATTGGCGCTTGGTATGATGAGGCTGATAAGCAATATTTTATGCAGCAAGTTCAGCTAGCTACCCCAACGATACGGGAGGTCAAGCAGGCCTTTCGTGATTATGGCTATCAGATGAATACTACAGATGTGTGGGATAAAGAGAGCCGCAATGTCATTTATGCCTTTCAGTTGCATTTCCGGCCGCTAAAGCCAACAGGCATTATGGATATCGAGACCTATGCTATCCTAAAAGCACTCAATAAAAAGTATGTGGGACGTGACGATTTTTACTAGCCTGAGTGATCAACTATTAATCACGGACACTCAAACCATAACAATAACGAAAAAGGACATCTTATGAGCACCCTATTTAGCGTCAATTTAAACAAACTCGCCTTAATCCGCAACTCGCGTGGCACCGACTACCCTAATCTATTGTACTTTGTAAAAAAGCTGATTGATCTAGGAGTTAAAGGCTTTACCGTGCACCCACGGCCCGATGAGCGCCATATCCGCTATCAAGATGTTTATGATATCAGTGAGTATCTCAAAGATTATCAAGATATCGAATTTAATATCGAAGGCAATCCGAATGAACAATTTTTAAAACTCATTCGCGAGGTCAAACCGCATCAATGCACCCTCGTACCCGATAGTGAAGACCAGCTGACCTCTGACCACGGCTTTGATATTATCAAATATAGCGACATGCTGTCCAAACTCAGCCATGAGCTTGAAGGCTTTGGCACACGCTGCGCCGTATTTATCGACCCTGATATCGAGCAAATAAAAGCGGTCATCGCTAGCGACGTACAAACGATAGAGATGTACACCGAAGAATGGGCGCGCGCTTATGAAGATAAGAAGGATAACGACAGCAGTAATAACGACAGTAACTTTGCTGCAGTCAAACAGCGCTTTGACGATTGTATTAACCTCGCTAGCGAAAACGGTATGCGCGTCAACGCCGGACACGATTTAAATTTAAACAATTTAGCCGATTTGCTAAGCCTTGGTGATATCGCGGAGGTGTCGATTGGTCATGCCTTTACTATTGAATCGCTAGAGCAAGGCATGGATAACGTCGTGCGTCAGTATTTGCAGATTTGTGGATAGAACGTTTTGATAAAACAGGTACGTTATGAGCTTACGTATTCACGCGCTGTTTCATACCGATTATGCGGATCTAAGCTTTATCAAACAGTGGGCGCGCGCGCATAATCATCCGATCACCGTTAGTCGCTCCTACGATAACGACAACCTGCCAACGCTAGATAGCTTTGATTGGCTCATCGTGATGGGTGGGCCAATGAGCGTTCATGATGAGGATAAATATTCTTGGCTCATTAAAGAAAAGCGGCTGATAAAACAAGCCGTTGATGCCGGTAAAACAGTCATTGGCATTTGCTTAGGTGCGCAAATCATCGCGCATTGTTTGGGCGCTGAGGTGAAACCGTCTGGAATCAAAGAGATTGGCTGGTTACCGATGCAATTGACCGAAGCAGGTCAAGCGCATCCATTATTACAAGATCTACCCAAAGACTTTACGGTGTTTCACTGGCACGGCGAAGGTTTTGACTGTCCCAAAGGCGCAAGCATTATTGCGGAGACGCAGGCTTGGGCAAATCAAGGCTTTATCTATCAAACGCCAAAACATAAACAGCGTGGCACTTGGGTACTCGCTTGGCAATGTCACTTTGAAGCCACCAAAGAGAGCTTACCTAAAATGGTCTCCAATGGTAATGCGGCTATTCAAAGTGGACTGAAAGACTATCCCGAAACGGTACAAGCACCGGATGAGATATTAGTGCTAGGCGATAAATATATTGAAGAGAATAACGCCAGACTTGCCACTATGTTTAATCGAATAGCAGCGTCAGCAAATAAATAGTATAAGGAGTCAGTCATGAGTCATTCACAGCAAGATGAGCAGCAAAAACTTGAAGAGTATCTAGAAGCAAAGGCTAAAGAGGAGAAGGAAAGTCAGCAGCAACAAGACGCTGAGTCGCTGTCTGAATATGAGGCTTGTGTGCTTAGGGAAAGTGCTCGGGTAAAGGAGTTGATGGCTGAGGCTCGGAACAAAGCTCAAGATAAATAATGGGGCTGTAGTAGATAAGCACTATGCTAGACTACTTTTATGAAGATAACCCGTTGTAAACTAAGTAAAAAAGTACAGCGAAGGCTGTTAGAGTTTTTTACAGCTGAAGTGACTGCTAGAACAGCCGCAGATTTGCTTGATATTCAGCCTAACACTGCTGCACTTTTTTATCATAAAATAAGACTTGTGATAGATTACCATCTCTCATTACAAGCTGATGAGCTTTTTGATGGCGAAGTCGAATTAGATGAAAGTTACTTTGGTGGCGTACGCAAAGGCAAAAGAGGTCGCGGGGCTGCTGGTAAAACCGCTGTATTTGGTATTCTAAAACGAAACGGTAAGGTTTATACCATTGTCGTAGCAGACACCAAACAAACCACCCTAATGCCTGTCATCAAGCGTAACATCAAGCCTGACAGCTTTGTTTATACGGATAGCTATCGAAGTTATAATGCATTAGATGTGAGCGAATTCAAACATTTCAGAGTCAATCACTCTAAAGAGTTTACTTGTGGTAAAAACAATCACATCAATGGCATTGAGAACTTTTGGAA